>JAPLXV010000024.1 GCA_026395895.1 Candidatus Nomurabacteria bacterium
ACTACTTCTTCATAGGTTTTACCCTGGGTATAGCATCCTTGTAAGTCTAAACACTCGGCGACAAAGCCTTTATTATCTTGCTCTATAATAACTGAAAAATTTTGAATTTTCATATTTATATAATACCAAATTTAGTAAATATAGCAATAAATCAATAAAAGTCATATAATATTAACTATGATTAATCAACCATTGTTAGATTTTATTAAGCAACAATTACAAGCAGGTTTAACAAAAGAAAAAATATCTAATGACCTTTTGACAAATGGCTGGACTCTCCAAGATATAGAAGAGGGTTTTAAAGCTATCGTCGTTCCAACACCAACAGTAGCACCTCCGGTCAGTCCATATTCTGGAGCTTCTTATATACAAAATACAAATTCTATAAAAACAACAGAAGTTCATCAACAAACTTCTCAGCCACAAATTGAACAATCTACTGTTTTAAAAACAAAAAATCACTCAAATAAAAAATTGTTTTTTATAATATTAATATTACTTGTATTAGTAAGTGGGACTTCTGCTTATTATTTCAAAGATAATTTAATGAGTTTATTTATAAGTAAAGGCACAACAGTACTAAAAGATATGCCCATCCAAATTGATGAGACACAAACAGAACAACCAAATGACACAATTTCAACAACTCAATTACAAAATCCGGAAATAATTTTCGCGAATAAATTAAGTTCTTGCACAAATTATAAAATCACCTTTAAACACCCACTTACAGGGGAAACGTTAGAAAAAGAAATTTTGGGAATTATTAACGGAAAATGTAACTACATCGAACAGATGCCAAACAATGGAAAAATGGAGTGTAAATATCCAGAGAGTGAAAGAATGGCAGTGGCTCAATATTACAAAGATGTAACTACAGCAGAATCAGTAGAAACAAGCGCAAATACAAATTTAGGAAGTGGAGAGAAAAAAACGACATACATAATAAACGGTAAAGTAGTTGATAATCCTCTTCAAGAGGCAATGAATATAGGGGTGTGTGTAATCTCTGGTTATTAAAATAAATTATAAGCATTAAAAATCTTGAATAAAAACTAATCTCCATAAACTTTATCTATTATATGCTATGATAAACATATGATTGGAAGCATAAAGGGGAAAATTATCTTAAAAACTGACAAGTTTTTAATAGTTGAGACGGGTGGGGTTGGTTATAAAATAAGCGTCTCGCCGGATACATTGTCTAGGTTAGATGCCCTTCGACTTCGCTCAGGGCAGAAAAACACTGAAGTGTTTTTCTGGATTCATACTCATGTACGTGAAGACATTTTGGATCTATATGGATTTTTGGATAGACAAGAACTAGAATTTTTTGAGATGCTTATAAATGTTTCAGGTATTGGACCAAAAGGAGCTCTCAGTATTTTAGGCATTGCTTCAATTGAAACATTAAGAAAAGCCATCAGTACTGGGGACACAGCTTACCTTACAAAAGTTTCCGGCATCGGTAGAAAAACAGCAGAAAAAATAATAATAGAACTTAGAGACAAAATGGGGGAAGAAAAAACAGGCACTTCCCTTCAAGGAGAGCTCGACGCCCTAGAAGCATTAAAATCTCTCGGTTATTCCCAAAGTGAAGCACGCGAAGCGCTAAAAAAAGTCCTTCCTAATACAGACACCAACACAAAAATCCGCGAAGCTCTAAAAATTCTCAGTAATAAATAAAAATTATTTTCCAAAAAAGTAATTTACTATACCTTTAACTGTAAGATTAGCCATATTAATATACGCTTGGTGACGCATTGTACTATTTGCAAATCTATAAATATAACCATATTCTATCAATATAGAGCGAACACTTTCTATCAGAGTGTTATTGGACCCTAGAGCAATTAAGGTTTGGTCGGGAGCAAGTCCACCTAGTTCTGATTTAAAATTACTTGAAGCATATTTTTGAAGAAGTTGAGAAAATACACTCTTGGCAAGTTTTGTACTTTCTTTAAAATTAATCATTTGTTTTTCCGGTATAAAAATAGTAAAGCCTTTATATTTTCCTGCTGTTTGCATATTTTTACGTGGATAATCATCAAAATGAACATGAATTACGGCATCTATTTTATTATCATCCGCCCATTTATTTATACCATAAAGCCTAATAGCGGTATCTTCAGAAGCTTTGTTGTGTATTATTTGTACTTTCTTTACAAAACTTCCATTATTAATTTGATCCTGTAATGTTTTCTTAGAATTTTTTTCAAAAGAAATTATGTCCTGTTGGTGTAAAGAAAAATAATCGGAAAATTCTTTAGTATAACCTGAAGCATCGCGAGTAATCCAAACTTCAAATCTTTTATCTTTTGAAAGAAGATCATAAATTTTTGTCGCTAATATTAAATTCATGTCCGCTTCTTTTATATTTTTATATTCTGCCCCCCATATTTGGTTATCGTGTCCAGGAACTAACAAAATTTTAATCGGTGCAGTTGGGCTAACCGCATCAACTTTTAAAATTGGCATTAAAAAAATTACCAAAAATATAGCTAATATGAATATTATCCTTCTCATTATATAATCATACCATGCCTGAACTACCAGAAGTAGAAACAACAGT
>JAPLXV010000023.1 GCA_026395895.1 Candidatus Nomurabacteria bacterium
AAAAATTGGTCCAGATGAAAGGGATAAAATTGCTATTCTTTTGGCAGAGGGAAAAAGCCTAAGGAAGATAGCAAAGATTCTTTACCGAAGCGTATCTTCGGTAAGCGAGGAGGTGAAAAGAAACAGTAGTAATGGATTTTACTCTTCAATCTATGCACAAACATTAAGCGAGAGTAGGAACAAATCTTCAAGGAAATTTAATCCTCTTAAAAATCCTAAGATTTACTCATATGTTTCAGAGAAACTAAGATCCGGTTGGTCACCTGAGCAAATTGTTAAATATAATATTAAAATGGACATAATTATAAAATAAAATTGGACAATAATAGATCTTGGTGGAAACACCGGAAGGGAGGTGAAAAATCAAGATCTATGCTAACTATGTATAAACAAATAACAATAAAAACACTTGATAAGCAAGGACTCAAACAATCTGAGATTGCCAGACAAATTGGCTGTCACCGCCATACCATTACTAATGTCTTGCAGCGGGAAAAATTCATTGAGAAACAAACAAGAAAAAAAGGCTCATTCTTTGATCCCCACCAACAACAAATTAAAGAGTGGCGGGAGAAAAAGATATCAATTCTTCGGATGTTTGAAATCTTAGCGAAGACATATGACATTCACAGTACCTACGTTAATCTGTGTAAATATATTCAGGTTCATTTCCCCAAACAACAAGAGGCGTTTGGTGTACAGGTAACAGAACCCGGAGAAGTCGCAGAGATTGATTTTGGCTATTTAGGGATGTTACCCGGACCATCGGGTAAGCTTGTAAAAACCTATGGATTAGCAGTAATACTACCGTATTCAAAACTGGATTTTTATGCAATTACGTATGATCAAAAACTGGAAACATTGGTCAAAGAATTGGAGAATGCATTTCTGTATTTCGGTGGAGTTCCCAAACGACTCAAGGTTGATAACATGAAAACAGCAATCTTAAAAAATCATCATTATGATTTAGAATTTAATCAGGATTTCTTAGAGTTTGCCTATCACTACAATACGGTTATCATTCCCTGTACTCCCTATCATCCGGAACAAAAAGGAACCGTTGAAGCAGGCATTAAATATCTGCAGGGTAATTTCATTAGCGGAAGAACATTTCAGGACAGTCGGGATATGAAGCAACAGTTACGGAATTGGATGGATAATTATGCGAATAAAAGGGTGCATGGAACAACCAGAAAAGTTCCGGTAGAAGAATTTCGGCAAATAGAAGCATCTACTCTGCAGTTATTGCCGGATACACCGTTTGCCTTTTTTAATCGAGGGATACGAACAGTTGCTACGAACTGTCATATTCATTTTGAGAATAATTACTATTCTGTTCCGGCAAGCCTTGTCGGGAAAGATGTAACGCTTCGATTTAATGACAAACTTATTCGTATTGTCTACGAGGGGGAACAAATAGCGCTCCATCAAAAAGCTACAGGCGTTGGTAATTATGTCACAAAACGATCTCATCTTCCGGATTACAAAATATATTCTGAAACTGAGTATCAGAAGAGAGCTGAGGAACAAATGGCAGATATTGGTGAGGAGGCGCATGAGTATTTCCGTTTCTTACTGGAAACGAAGGATAATTATTGGTTCCGGTCAGTCAGGGCAATTTTAGGACTGAGTAAAGAGTATGGAAGCGAGCCGGTTAACAAAACGCTGAAACGGGCAATGTACTACAAAGCTACCGATCTAACTACTCTGAAAAACATTTTGGAAAAGAAGTTGTATCTGGTAAGTGAGGAGCCACGCCTTATGGGAAGACAGGTGCAACAAGCGGATTATTCAACGGAGCAAACAAGTCTGCTTCGTGATTTGAGTTATTACACCATTTCTGAAAGGAGCACTGTATGAGCCAGCAGATTATTCCAATTGGTCAAATCCAAAAGGATTTACGATTCTTTAAACTCTCGGGAATGGCAGAATCACTGGATATTCGGATTAAACAAGCAACAGATGACTCACTCGGTTATACCGAGTTTTTGGGCATGCTTTTGGAAGACGAGATAAACAGACGCTCTGATAACAAAAAGAAAAGGCTCTATCATGGAGCAAAGCTCCCTTTTGAGAAAGGTATTGAAGACTTTGATTTCACCTTTCAACCATCGATTAAAAAACAGGAAATTATCGAGCTTTCCACCTGCCATTTCTTAGAGAAAAAAGCAAACATAATACTTATTGGACAACCGGGAACCGGAAAGACGCATTTATCAGTTGCCATAGCCTTATCAGCCTTAGGACGGAGTAAGACAGTGTTTTTTACCACAGTTTGGGAGATGATTAATATTCTTCAACAATCCAGAGCGGATTATTCCTATCAGAAAAAGATCCAGATGTATTTAAAACCTGACCTTTTAATCCTGGATGAATTGGGGTACCGGAGTATGGCGGAATCAACGGTTGAAGATTTCTTTGAAATTGTTTCCAAACGATACGAGAAAGGATCAATTATTGTTACCAGCAACAAACCCATGCATCTTTGGGATAGTGTATTTATTGATAAAACTTTAACAACAGCTGTTGTTGACCGGTTGATGCATCACTGCAGTGTTATTGAGATTAAAGGAGAAAGTTACCGGTTTAAGAAAAGAGACTAATTTTTTTTATCAAATTATGTCCAATTTTATTTTATAATTGTTGCCGATTAATGTCCAAAATTATTTTATACTTGACAGTGTTTCGTCTGTGGTTGATTTTCGCGCATAGAGAACATATTTTAATTTATGAATATCTATCTCATCTTCCATATGAAGATTATACACTTCTAGTCATACAATTGGAGCGTATAAGCTGAGTGCAAGACCCTGCAGTGGTTTAATTACAGAGTGTTTCGC
>JAPLXV010000001.1 GCA_026395895.1 Candidatus Nomurabacteria bacterium
AATAGTATGCATGTGCGGACCTCCTTGAATTCCAGGGAAAATAGCTTTATCAATTTTTTTGGCAATTTCTTCATTCTCTCGGGTAAGAATTATTCCTCCACGAGGACCTCTCAAAGTTTTATGCGTAGTGGAAGTGATAATATCAAAGCCATCGTCAAATGGGTTGCGAAGCACTCCAGCTGCAATGAGCCCAGCAATATGCGCCATGTCTGCCATAGTCACAGCTCCGACTTCGTGTGCAATTTCTACGAACTTTTTATAATCAAGAGTGCGAGAGTAAGCAGAAAAACCAGCTAAAATTATTTTTGGTTTATATTCCAACGCTACTCGACGAAGATCTTCATAATCAATCTCCCCCGTGTCAGGATTTTTCATTTTATATGTGACAAATTTATAAATCTTCGCAGGAAAAGTCATCGGATGTCCATGAGTCAAATGTCCTCCATGAGAAAGATCCATGCCGAGCACAACATCACCAGGACTCAAAAGAGCGGAATATACTGCCAAGTTTGCAGGAGCACCAGAATGCGCTTGAACGTTTGCAAATTTACATTTAAATAATTTACAAACACGTTCTATGGCTAGACGCTCCACGGCATCGGTAAATTCTTGTCCACCATAATATCTACGTCCTGGGTATCCTTCAGAATATTTATTGGTAAAGACAGAACCATTTGCTTTTAAAACATCTTCTGAAACATAGTTCTCTGAAGGGATAAGCTCTAGCCCTTCTTTTTGCCTTTTTTCTTCAGCTTTTATCAACTTTTCTATCAGTTTATCGCGCATATATTTATTCTAGCACATTTCATAATTATTGCTCCCAGTAAGTCTGTTCGAAGAATTTTGGCCCCTAATAAAGAAAGAGTGTCTAATGTTTCTTGATGAGGATGACCGTATTTATTGTCTTTGCCATCTGAAATAAATGCATATGTCGGAGAAACAACTTTTGCAAATTCTGGAGAGGTAGAAGTACGTGAACCATGATGACCTACTTTTAAAATAGTACTATGAAGTTGCATCGGAGAATTTTCTTTCAAAATTATTTCCTCTGTTTTAATAGAAGCATCTCCAGTGAGCATCACAGAAGTATCACCATAAGAAAGTTTTGCCACAACTGAACCATCATTTGTCGCCCAAGCAGATACATCACGGTCAGGAAACAAAATATCAATAAATACTCCCCCACCTAAGTCGAGCCGCATTCCTCTTTTTGCTAAAATATCTGGAATATTATTTTTCTTCAATTCATCTTTTAAATTTTGGTACGTTTTAGAATCAGTTAATGCGCCAGATTCAAAAACTTTATCTACTTTGTAAGTTTTTAAAACATCTAAGAAACCAGCAATATGGTCTGCGTCTGGATTAGTGATGATAAAGGCATCGATGGTCCGATCGAACGGAGACATCACGCGGGTAAGTTGATTTAAAATTTTTTTCGGCGGACCGCCATCCACTAATATCTGGGTGCCAGTTGGAGATTCAATAAAAAGAGCATCCCCTTGTCCAACATCTAGCATGGCAAAAGTAAAACCCTTATGAGAATCTTGCCAACCAATATAAAAAATAAAAACATTTGCTATCAAGAGCAAAAAGGTAAAGAAAAACAACCAGTATTTCTTATAAGTTTCAAACATGCTATAATATTAACACGAATATATCTCCACAATAATAATTATTAGCTTAACATTAAAAAACATGCAAACATTTATACAAAAAACTTTTAATATAGGAGAACTAAAGGGTCTTTCAGCAAAAAATCTGGAAGAACATCTAAAGCTCTATGCGGGTTATGTAAAACACACCAATCTCATTTTAGAGAAAATAGGAGAATATATGGTTGATGCTGAAAAAAACGTTTATGTTATAGGAGAATTACATAGAAGATTTGGCTTTGAATTTAATGGTATGAGAAACCATGAATATTATTTCAAATCTTTAGAAGGTGGAACAAAAAAATTGTCGGAAGATTCTAAGTTAATGTTTGCGATAAAGAAAGATGCACCATCTTTTGACACTTGGTTATCTGGCTTTAAGACCTTAGCTATGACTCGCGGAATCGGCTGGGCAGTATTGTATTGGGACAAGCAAACAGGACAACTTCTAAATGCTTGGATAGATGAACAACATTTGGGACAATTAAATGGACTTGATTGGATTCTCGGAATTGATATGTGGGAACATGCATTCATTTATGACTATCCAACATCAGAAAAGAAAAAATATATCGAAGCTTTTTTTGAAAATCTAAATTGGGAAGTTATTGAAGAAAATTTTAAAAAGGCTCAGTAAAAAAACTCTTAATACTTTTACCAAAAAGTCTATAAATAAAATAGATGTAAATTAAGAGCGTCACAATAAATGGAAAATTGGGGATAGTTAATGCTGCGAATGGAATATTAGAAAAGAAACTTATGATACCAAGTTCGTAATGAAGAAAAAGATATGAAATATATCCTAATGGAATTGCAAAAATATACCAAATGAGTCCAGCAAAACCGGTTAAAAATCCCAAAATCATAGTAAGTGGAATAAAAGGTAAAATTAAAGCATTGGCTGGTAAAGCCACCAGAGAAAGATTCCCCATTTTATAAAGTATAAAAGGCAAAACAAAAATATAAGCTGCACAGGTAACTGAAATAATATCTCTCAGTTTGAAACGAGGAGTAATCCATAAAAAATATTTTTCGATTTTGGGTGCAAAGAAAATTACGGCCACTGTGGCAATAAAAGAAAGTTGAAAAGAAACATCAAAAACCAAAACAAAAGGATTTATTAAAATCATAATAACACCAGCTATAATTAAAGCTCTTGAAACATCATAATTTCTGCCTATAACTCGTGAAAATAAGGCTAAACTGGCCATAATCCCCGCTCGCACAGCGGTAGAAGATCCGCCGGTCATTAAAACAAAAAGTAAAATCGTGATAATTCCAGCTCCAATTCCGAAATTTTTGGGAAGGGAAGAAAAAGAAAAAATTTTCATAATCCATTCAGCAACGATTGTGACGTTGTATCCAGAAAGCGCGACGATATGTATCGTGCCTGTATCTACAAAACTCTGTCTTAAAGCTTCATTAAAGGAAGATTTTTCTCCTAAAATAAGACCACCCATCAGTAGTGATTCTGGTTCTCTGATTGCCAGATTCATTTTATTTAAAAATTTATCTTTGACATAAAATAACGCACTTTTTATAAAATTTCCATTCCCATGCGACATAATTTCAATTTTGGGATAACTCATTACATAAAAAATTCCATCTTTTCTTAAATAATTTACATAATCAAAATTTTTTCCTTGGTCTGTTATGAAATTCTCCGGTTTTTTGAGAGTTCCTTCAAAATTTATTTCGTCACCATATTGGTAATTTTCATCTAGATTTGCGCTTATCAAAATTTCTATGGCGGGAAAAGGCCTTGCCTTTAGGGAGCCCAAGGCAAGGCCTTGAGGAGCCAAAATTTTTACATTTAATTTCTGGTCATTTTCTGCGATAGTTGGTTCATCTATGATTTTTCCAGAAAAAATCATCTTCTGGCCCACACTAGATTCAAAAATACTAGGCGCAGGAACATCAACCATTTGAAATCTAAAAATTCCAAAAGAAAATGCTAAAATAAAAATTCCAAAAATAATTCCCCAATTATTTTTGGAAATAAAAGTAAAAAATACAATAGAAGCAAGTGCAATTACTCCAATTAAAATAATTACATACAAATTTACAAGCAAAAAAGAGCGCAAAAACACTCCAACTATAAAACCAAAACAAGATGCATAGAAAATTTTGTCCTGCATTTAAAAATTAAAAATAATAAAAATTTACTTCTCTTTTTTAAGTTTTATTTTAATACCGTCTGCAAAATTGGTGGCAATTTCGTCTGCTCGTTCATTATATTTATCACCCATATGCCCTTCCACATAAGTCCATTTAATTTTAAACTGTCTTGATAGCTCATAAAGCTTTTCCCAGAGTTCTTTATTCAAAACTGGTTTTTTTGCAGCATTTCTCCAGTTTTTCTTTTGCCAATTAAAAATCCATTCGGTAATGCCTAAAATTACATATTTTGAGTCAGAAAAAATCTCTATCGGCACATTTATTTTCATCTTTTTAAGATTTTTTAATGCCTCAATGGGTGCAGTAAGTTCCATTTGATTGTTGGTGGCATGTTTAGAAGAACCACCGAGTTCAAAGACCCCCTCCTTACTCCTCCCCCTTACTAAGGGGGAGGTTGGGTAGGGGTAAATCAAAACAACACCCCATCCTGCCGGTCCCGGATTCCCTCTCGCTGCCCCATCTGTATAAATAATTATTTTTTTATTTTGCATAAATTATATTATATCAGTTACTCTTAATCTTAGCTCTTCTCTACCTCGAAATCTAGATAAATCAAGGGTGGCAAGTAAATTTACTTTTTTATCAACAGCTAGGGGAATTTTGAAAGATTCATTATTGGAAAAGAAAGAAATTGCTTTTACTTTATTTTTACTGCCATCTGAAAAAGTAATCTCTAAGTGCTCTCTTGAACCATTTTTACCAAACTTTTTAATACTTTCTATTTTTACACCTTCAAAAAGAAAAACTGGCTTAGGATTGGCTAGTCCAAAGGGAGCCATTTTTTCTATTTCACGCCAATTTTTCATATTTACAACACTTAAGTCAGATTTAATATCAAAAATTATTTCATCTTCTACTTTATCGCGCTTTACTTTGTGAAAAGAAGTAGAAAGAGCTTCTTCTAAAAAATGAATCTTCTCACTGTGAACTGTAAATCCACCAGCAAATTCATGTCCACCGAATTCCATAAAAAATTCACTAGTCTCGGTCATAAGTTCCACAACTGAGACTGACCCATCTGAACGACAAGAACCTTTTATTAAATCATTCTCATCTTTACCCCAAACAAAAACTGGTTTTTTGTGTTCATCTGATATTTTATTTGCCACAAGCCCCAATACGCCCACTCTCCATTCTGGATTTCCTATGACAATAACTTCTTTCGTTATTCGCGAAGGACTTTTGCCAAATTTGCTATTAACCTCTCTCATAATACCAGCAACCATTACTTTTCTATCGTCATTTATTTTCGACAAATGATCTGCAAGTACTCCTGCTTTTACTTCATCCTCTGTGGAAAGAAGTTCATATGCTCTCATAGGATCGTCCATTCGTGAGGCTGCGTTAAGTCTAGGCGTCACCATAAAACCAATATCATCTTCAGTTAAATGTTTTTGATCAATGTTCATTTTGGCCAGAAGTTTTTGCAAACCAGGACGGGGAGATTTTCTTAGAACTTTCATTCCAAAATATGCAATAGCCCTGTTCTCTCCTAAAAGAGAAACAAGGTCAGAAAGTGTAGCAAGTCCAGTCATATCTAAAAGCCATTTTTCCCAACCAGTATTTATTTTATAAAATTCACCATATTTTTTTATGAACCCTTGTGCAAATTTGAATACCACTCCGGCGCCACATAACATCTTCTCGGGATAATCGTCCACTTTTGGATTTAAAATAGCATAAGCTCGAGGAAGGATTTCGTGGGGCAAGTGATGGTCTGTAACAATCACATCAATTCCATCTACCTCCATCTGTGCAATTTCTGAGACTGCAGTAATACCAAGATCAACAGTTATTAAAAGTTTTACCCCCTTTTTAGCAAATAATTCTATAGCAGGAAGATTAAGTCCATAACCTTCTGAATTTCTCCCAGGAATATAAATTTCATAATTTGAATAACCTACTTTTTTAAATAAATCTTCCAAAACAACTGCCCCTGGAATACCATCACAATCATAATCAGCATAAATAATTGTTTTCTCTTTATTTTCTATCACCTCAAAAAGTTTCACGCAAGCTTTTTCCATATCTTTCATTAGAAATGGATCATAAAAATCCCTCTCAAAATCTGGATTCAAAAAAATCTCCGCTTCAGCCAGAGTTTTTATACCTCTTTTTTCTAAGATTGTTCGTAATAATTCAGAATAGCGTTGCATCCCATTAAAAAATTAATTAATAATACTTTAGTGATTTAATTACTTTCCCATAATTTTCTAACGGGACAAGTAATGCAATTTTAACATAATTTGATACAATATACTTATGCAAGATTGTATTTTTTGTAAAATTATAAAAAAAGAAATACCCTGTGAAAAAGTTTATGAAGACGAAACAGTTCTTGCTTTTTTAGATATTAACCCAGTAAATTTGGGACATACTCTGGTCGTACCTAAAAAACATTTTGAAAATATATATGATATAGAAGAAAATGAAGTTACTCATCTTATAAAAATCGCAAAAAAAATAAGTATCGCCCTAAAAAAAATGGGGGCAGATGGAACTAATATAACAATAAACAACGGGAAAGCTGCTGGACAGGTTATTCCCCACTTTCATACCCATGTAATACCAAGATCTGTAGAAGATAATTTACCACTTTGGCCCGCAAAAAAACCTAAAGAAGGAGAATTGAAAGAAGTAGCTAAAAAAATTATTTCAATGCTTTAATTCCTGGCAATGTACCTTTAGCAAGATATTCCAGTGTTGCCCCACCGCCAGTAGATATAAAAGTAAATTTATTTTCCAATTTTAATTTAGAAATCACCTCAGAAGTATCTCCCCCTCCAACGATAGAAATTATTTTCGTTTTGGCAATAGCACGAACTATTTTTTCTGTTCCAATATCAAAACCACTACTTGATTCTCCAAGTGGACCATTCCATAAAATTATTTTTGCTTTTTTAATTTTTATCTCTAAGTCTTTTATGGTTTTTGGACCAACATCAACAATATTTTCTTTTTTAGATACATTATTAGGTAATGTAATCTGCTTTTTCCCTTCACTTAAAACCAAAACATCGTTTGGTAACATTATTTTAGGATTTCTAATGATTAGAGGTAAGTTATACTTTTTATTTTCAACAAGTGAATAACCTACTTCATATCCTTCCTCTTTAAAAACTTGATTAGCTAGGGCTCCGCCTATGAAAACATTATCGGCTGTTTTTAGAAAACGCTTTATGATAGGAAGTTTTGTTTCAAATTTTGCTCCACCCAAAATTAAAAGAAATGGGTGTTTTGTTTTTTTAAATACTAGTGATAAATATTCTATCTCTTTTAAGAATTGAAATCCAACGTAACTAGGTAAATATTTTGGTATACCTACAATTGAAGCATGTTTTCTGTGTGCATCAGGGAAAGCATCATCAACATAAACATCTCCAAGTTTAGACAATTCTTTTGCAAAAATTAAATCATTTTTTTCTTCCCCAGGTTCAAAACGCAAATTCTCAAGCAAAAGAACCTCTCCTTTTTTTAAAGATTTTGCCATTTTTTCTGTTTCGACACCGATACAAGATGAAGCAAATTTAATCTTCTTTCTAAGTAATTTTCCCAAAACAGGAATAAGTGGTTTTTGAGTAAAAGCCATGTCTCTTCTACCTTTTGGCCTACCTTGATGAGACAAAATAACCAACGGACCTTTATTCATAAGGTATTTTATGGTCGGCAATAAAATTTTAATCCTTTTTGAATCAATAACCTTCCCATCCTTAATAGGAACATCAAAACCAGCACGTAAAAGTATTGTTTTTCCTCTTAAATTTTTTATTTGCTTAATGCTTCGCATATTTTTACAATTTTAGAAAACTTTTCTGGACTCAAACTGGCACGACCAGGAAGAAAACCGTTGGCTTTCCCATCTTTAATAAATCCTTCAGCGTTTTTATCATCAACCGAACCGCCATAAATTATTCTGACTTTCGAAATCTCTTTCACCCCAAACTTATCACTCAAAATTTTTTTAATAAAAATATTCATCTCGCGAAATTCTTCTGGAGTTGCTGGATGTGGCGCTTCTTTGCCTATAGCCCAAACTGGTTCATAGGCAATAACAATTTTCGAAATAGAATCTTTCGAAACTCCATTTAAACATTCTTCTATTTGTATTTTTACAAAATTTAAATATTCATGATTTTCATCACGCATACCCTCTCCAACACATAATATTGGTCGAAGACCAGCCGAAAGTGCAGATTTTATTTTTTTATTCACATCATTATTATTTTCTCCCATTGCTCGTCGTTCAGAATGACCTACTATCACATATCTTGCTCCAATATCATAAAGCATCTCTGCAGATATTTCTCCTGTAAAAGCACCCACCTCTCCCCAAAAAACATCTTGTGCTCCCAAAGATATTTTTTTAGATATTTTTTTTAATTTTTCTAAATACACAAATGGTGCGCAAATTACAATTTCTGTTTTTTTGATATCAGAAATACTCTTCACTACATCAGCAAATAATTTCTCCGCCTCTTTCAAAGAAAGCGGATTCATCTTCCAATTTCCTACAATTATATTCTTACTTTTCATAAATAAGAATTATATCATATCTCTTTCCAACTTGAGAGATTCCACGTACCAGAAGGTCCATTAATAAAACTTGGACTTGCTAAACCTTGCTGATAATTTACAGTGGTTCCCCCCGTCACTGTTACAGTTTTACCAACAGCAGAATTCAAGGTAGCACCACCACTTAAAGCAACTGTCCCATTTTGGGCATCAACGGCTATGGCGCCAGCACCACCAGTAACTCTAATAGCACTGGCACTTGTACTAGTTGAGACAATAAACAAATAACTCCCTGGAGTTCCTGAACCAAGAGATCCTCCTCCATTGATTGAAACTAAACCATCAGAAACTATTGTCTCACTGTTCAAAGCATAATTTGTTGGAAGTTTTATTCTACCTCCGCCGGTTACTGTTACATTCCCTACAACCCAAAGAGTTCCAGTAAGAGTGAGGGTACCACCACCATTTATAACCAGATTGCCTGTAATTTTTTTGGGACCAAGAGTAGCTCCAGCCCAACCTACTGTATAGTTTCCGGTTATTGGATTTCCGACGGCGGCGGCAGTTTTCCAATCTGTTATGTTTTGATCTGTAAAAGGCATAGGTATAGCAGGAGGAATTCCTTTGGATGTATCACAAACCTTATTAACATACGAACCTTGGGTAAGACAGTACATGTGCCCAACTGCGCTTGTACTTACCACATTAGAAGCCCAAACGTCACCAACACCATTTTGTCCAACTTGAAGTGCATAATAATTACTTCCCAATCTCCCTATCGTTGAACCAGCTCCAGCAGCTGTGGCCGAGCCAGTCACGATTGTATCTTTGGCATCAATATTGCCATTCGCATAAACACTTCCAGTAATAGTCGATGACCCATCTATTTTGAAGCCTCCATCGCCTGCCTGAATGCCATAATTAAACCCTACACCTGCGCCAGATGAAATAATAGCTTTACTTGTTCTTTGCCTTGAAGATACATCACCTAAAGAAGTTATTGTTTTTTGATTATAGCCAGAGTCAGTGATGGCCGTGATAGCAGTATTGCCCATAAGAGTGATAGAAGTAGAAGTACCAATGGGTTTTGCTTTTTTTAATCTATAAAAAGCATCTTCTGCTCCCGATTCCGAAAGAAAATAACTTTGTTTAGAACGAATACTGTCAACCGATACTTTAAATTCGCGAATTGATGGGGAGACAAGGCCAGAAATTATAGCAAGAGAAATAAAAAGAAAAAAAACAATAGATATCAACATTGCTGCCCCTGATTGTTTATTTACTTTTTTATTTTTTAGCCTTTGCATTTTTTTACTTCATGTAATTAATAATCTCCCCGAAGTACGACTGTATCATAATAATCCTCGTCACGATTTTGTGAATCCTGATCAGAAACTACTGTCAAAAATATTTTTACAGCCGTTCCTTTTGTGGTAGTTATCTGCGTAAAAGTAAGCGCAGTAATTGATATATTTTGTGTGTTTAAATTTCCTGTAAAAACATCACTCTCTAAAAGTCTAATATCTGATCCAGAAAGTACAAATTCTACTGTTTTATTTACTCCCAAAGCATCTTTGGTATTGAGTTTTAAATCACTTGTACTTATCGAAGCTATACCATATGCCCCTCTCGTTTCTCGAGAAATTCTTTCCATTATATTTTCTCCCTGCATCAATTCCGCTTGTATGGTAGTTTCTTTAAAAGATTTTGTCATGGTAATCATCGCATTGATTACTGCAATAGAAAGAATAGCAAAAAGAAGAATATAAAAAATAGTTTCTAAGAGAGCATAGCCTCCTTTCCAATTTTTAATTTTTAATTTTGTAATTTTCATAAATTTTTACAACGAAAAAATATCCATTATATAAAAAGGCAAGGTTTTACTCATGGCTTGTCCACTTTCAGTCCAAGACACAGTTACCGTAATTAATTTTGTGCCCGGATCGTTTGTTCCTGAAACAGCAATATTCCCAGAGGTCGCATCACGATTAACGTTGGCTACAGTCACCGTACGAGTAAAAATTCCTATATTAGAAGGAGTAGAAGAAAAAGCCCATGTTCCTGAGAAAGTTGGGTAATAATTTGTACCGGCACTTAAAGAAGAGATATTGCTCCAAGCATTGTCCCGAAGAATACGTGTCACTTCAGCTCCCTCTTCCAATAAGAGAGAAGCCTGAGAAGTATGCAAAGCCTGACGAGAAACAGAGATAGATTTTTGAGTAACGGTCATAGCTGCTAGAACTGAAACAACAATAATAGACACTGCTACTATTATTTCAACTGTCATGAAGCCCCTAGTTTTTATTTTAAAAGTTTTTTTCATTTAAATTCAATTAACACTAACCGCGCCAGTAGCAGAAATTGTAACAATTTTCGAAGTGGAAGGTGTTGTAATAGTTATGGTACCAGTTTTGTTAGGAACACCCGAAAGACGTTCAAAATAAACATCTCCTGTGTTAGAACTGACACCCCCTAATGTAACGTTAGAGATACTAGCTGGTGAAATTATATTTATCGTTTTATTGTCTGTTGCTCCTGATGAAAAAATCTTACCTTTAAAAACTATAATTCGGTCAGATTGAAAATGGACACCATATTCTGAAGAATTTACTGAAGCTAAACTTTGTGATTGAGCATTATGAAGTGTTGATACAACATCTTCTAATGCGTTTTTTAATATTTGATTTTCTTTTATTTTTGAAAATTGTGGGAGTGTGATTAAAAATAAAATACCCAAAACAGAAACAACTATTAGTATTTCCATAGCCGTTATTCCCTTTTTATAAAAATTATACATCTGATTAATTTATATTATTTAAGATTGAATACAAAGGTGAAATCATGGAAATAGCAAAAAAGCCGACGGCTGCGCCGATAACAATCATTAAAACCGGTTCGATGATGATAGAAAGATTTTTGGTTTTATTTTCTATCTCTCCTTCATAAAAAGAGGCCACCTGAGACAACATATCAGATAATTTTCCAGTTTCTTCTCCTACTTGTACCATTTCTGTCATCATTACTGGATAAAGTTTTGGATTTTCTTCAAAAGCTTTAGAAAAAGGGGCCCCTTTTTCTATTTCTTTTTTTGCATCTTCTAAAACTCTTTTATAATAAATATTTTGTACCACATCTCCCGTTATCTCTATGGCCCGAGTAATTGAAACTCCAGACAAAAGCAAGGAAGACATTGTGCGGGTAGTACGAGCAGTATTTAATTCTTTAGATAATTTTCCAACAACAGGAAGTCTTATAACTACATAGTCAACATATCTTTTCATAAAAGAGGCTCGCAAAAGCGAAACTATCGCAACCACAGACCCAATTATTAAAACAAAAGACAAGATTAAATATTGAGAAAAGAAATTACCAAGAGCAATTATAAACCTAGTTGAGGCTGGTAATTCTACTCCTAGTTCTTTAAATGTATTAGCAAGTGTGGGCACAACAAAAGCAAACATCAAAACACCTATTAAAACCATGGCTGAAAGAATTACTCCAGGATAAATGAGTGCCCCTTTTATTTTTTTGTTCAAAGAATGTGCCTTTTCTAGATTTGCGCCAACTTCAGAAAGTGTTCCAGCTAAATCACCAGATTCTTCACCAGCACGTGTCATAGATACAAAAAGTTTTGAAAAAACATTTGGGAATTTTGCAAAACCCGTAGAAAGCGTTCCCCCAGCATCTATCTCGTCGCTTAACGATGTCAAGATTTTATCAAACACAACATTTTTTGTTTGTTTTTTCAAAACTGACAACGCTCTAGAAAGTGAAAGTCCTGCTCGAAGCATTCCACTTAAGTTTTTAGTAAAAATAATTAATTCTTCCGTCTTTATCCTTGAAAAAATACGTCCTAATATATCTGAGAAATCAAAAGAATTATCTTTTTTTTCTGTTATATGTATGGGAATACTTCCTTTGGATTTTAACTCGTGGGAAAGTGAAAAACGATCGGCTGATTCCATTACACCTTCAAAAATTTCTCCATTTTTTGATTTTGCTTTGTATGTAAAAAGCATCTTGTTTATAGTGGGCTTGTCGAACTATTCAGACACTACTCTAAATACTTCTTCTAGACTAGTATTTCCCAAAACTGCTTGGAAAATTCCATCTTCCAAGATTGTCATCATTCCTTCTTTTTTTGCTTGCGCCTCTATTTCATCTCCAGAACTTCCGCGAATAATTAATTCCTTTATAGAAGCGGTAACTTTTAAGACTTCATGTATTCCAATACGATTCGAATATCCATCTGGGGATTCATTGTTTTTTACTGGTTTATAAAAAGGAACTTTTTCCCATGTATCTTTCGGTCCGATAAGTTTTTCATCTTTTAACATTTGAAGCATCCGATCTAAATCAACTAGTTTGGCTAAATTTTTTATTTCATCTGCTGACAAAAAATACTTTTCTTTACTGGCTACAAGTTTTCGTACTAATCTTTGTGCAATAATTGTCTTCACTGTGGAAATTATCAAAAAAGGTAAAACGCCCATATCTATCATTCTTGGTATTGCGCCTGAAGCAGAATTAGTATGGATGGTAGACAAAACAAGGTGACCGGTAAGCGCGGCATTTATGGCTAATCCGGCTGTCTCGCCATCACGAATCTCTCCAACCATCATTATGTCAGGGTCTTGACGAAGAAGAGAACGAAG
>JAPLXV010000007.1 GCA_026395895.1 Candidatus Nomurabacteria bacterium
GGAAGTCAAATAATTTAATTTCGTGGAAGTGGTGGTCAAAGCCACATCTTCATTTATTTTCGGACTGGTCAGTGTTTTATTGGTAAATGTTTCTGTGCCGGCTAGAGTGGCAAGAGTGCCGGAAGTTGGAAGAGTAACACTAGTTCCAGCAGTAGTCAAAAGCGAAAGGGCATTGGTTGGAGAAAAAGTAATTACTTCGCCTCCAGCTAAAGTGATGGCGTTGGTGGCTAAGGTAGTACTATCAGAAACTGTTAAAGTTTTTCCAGCCGTGACTGAAAGTCCAGTAACCGTCCCCGCATTACCCGAAACATTGCCAGTGACATTTCCGGTTAAGTTTCCAGAGAAAGTGGCGGCTGTCACAGTGCCGGTCCCGGCGTTGATTGAATTGTTGTTGGTAATAATTCCATTGGTCCAAGTGCCGGCGATTTCAAGAGCGGTGGTGCCTGTGCCAGTGTTGCCAATGTAAATTCCATTTTCAGTAGTGCCAGTGCCTGTATTTACGAGAGACAAAAGTTTTTGGGTACCTGAAGAAGTATTATTGACCAAATCACCAGAAAGCAAATTGATACTTGTACCAATAGGCGATAAATCTTCTACGGTGTAAGTAGTATTAAATGGATAGTTTGTACTTAGATATCGCACATTACCTGCACCGGCATTCCATTGCAAAACGGCACTACCTGAACCATTCATTCGTTGAAAGACTAAAGATTCATTTATATCTCCAGCTTGAGTAGAACCAATAGTCCAAATGGTGGAAGAAGTGGAACCTGTAATGACAGTTCCCGCAAGACTGTTAGCTGTAATTTGATCAAAGTATCCATTTTTCCATTTATAGGCAGATGAACCAATGGTATTAGTATTAGAGTCAGAAGAAGCAGTTGGACGAAAGGATCCAGTGTTATCAAAAACAACTTCGTTGTTCGCTACATTAGGATTTAATAACAATAAATATTTATTGCCTAAGCCAGTACCAGCTCCAGTGACAGTAATCCCGATACCAGTAAATCCTCCACCAGCAGTAGTGGAGTCAGTTAAGTTTAAAATCTCACCTTTAGAAAGTTGTCCGTTGCCAGCATTAGCGGTAATTGTTTTGGCAATGGCTGTGCCAGAGGTTATAGCAGCACCGGTGACTGAAAAAATTGTTTGAGTGGTAGCATTGGAATCAATACTAAAAGTGCCGGCGGAAGATTGACCGTTGGTGACTGACAAACTTGGAATAGTGACAGTGCCTGTGCCAAATGTCACCGGTCTGTTTGTGACGGTATTGACGGAAAGGGTAGTAGCAGTAGTTAAATCAATGACCGGACTGGAAGAAGAAATATTAGTACTGACATTATTCAAAGTAACAGTACCAGTGCCAGTGGCAAAAGTATTTGCACCTGTGACCGTCACTGCACCATTTAAAGAAATTGCTCCCGTCCCAGTACTAAAAGTATTCGCACCAGTTTGTGAAAATGTATTATCTAAAGTAGTCGCTCCATGCAAAGTTAAAGTGCCAGGAGTAGTGGTGGAACCAATGGTATTAGCTGAACTTGCTCCACTACCGAAAGTGTTGGTGGTACCAGTACCGTGTTGGTGGTACCAGTACCAGTAGCTAAAGTAGAATTTCCTGAACTTGTTATGGTGGTAAATGTAGCCGAACCCGGAGTAGTTACTCCGATGGTGCTGTTATTGATTGTCGTTCCAACAATAGTTCCACCAGTAATGGCCACAGAACTACTGCCAAAGTTATTGGCTGTCACTAAACCTGTGCCAAAACTAACTGGACGATTAGTGACAGAGTTTATGAAAAGGGTAGAAGCTGAAGTAACATCAATAACTGGATTAGTAGAAGAAATATTTGTTGAAACATTTTTAAATTCTACTGTTCCAGTTCCTGTAGTGAAAGTATTTGCACCGGTCACTGTCACTGCACCATTCAAAGAAATGGCTCCCGTGCCGGTACTGAACTGTCCTGTTCCTGAAGTCATCGTCAAATTTTTATTAGCAGGAATAGTGACATTACCTTTCAAGGCGGTAGTTAGGATACTGTCATTACCTAAAACAACGGTGTTGGCTCCAATTCCAACTGCATTAAAACCAATGACAATAGAATTATCATCGGCGTTAGAAAATGCTCTCGCACCATAACCTATATAAATAGAATTTTCAGGATCGGTTAAATCTCCTCCATTTGCTATAAGTCGTCCAGCTAGATAACCTAGTGCTACGTTGTATGAACCAGTAGTATTGTATTGAAGAGCTGAATAACCCAAAGTAGAATTAGAAGAGCCAGTGGTATTGTCGTTCATAGTTAAATAACCCACTGCAGAGTTAAAATTACCTTCAGTATTTCCTGCTAAAGCTCTAAAGCCTAGAGCTGAATTGTAAGCACCAGTGGTGTTGCTAGTTAAAGATTGATAACCGATGGCAGTATTGAAAGAACCCATGTCGGTAGGATCACCACCAGTTGGTGGACCCATTGTAAAATTACCCGCATTGACACCAACGAAAGTATTTTGCCCTTCGCTTCCAGTTTTTGCATAAGTGTGGATGAATCTATCTGCTCCAGAATAAATTACTCCCACCGTTGAACCAGTGGTGACTGGTATTGTAAGATTTTTTTTGATTTCTGTTTGACCATTTAATGTTACTGCTCCTGTCCCGGTTCCAAAAGTATTCGCACCAGTTTGTGAAAATGTATTATCTAAAGTAGTCGCTCCATGCAAAGTTAAAGTGCCAGGAGTAGTGGTGGAACCAATGGTATTAGCTGAACTTGCTCCACTACCGAAAGTGTTGGTGGTACCAGTACCTATGGTGGTAAATGTAGCCGAACCCGGAGTAGTTACCCCAATGGTCGTAAAGTTTCCAGCTACAGGAGTAGTCACTCCAATAGTACTATTGTTGATTGTGGTTCCAGTAATTGTTCCACCAGTAATGGCTACAGAACTACTACCAAAGTTATTGGCCGTCACTAAACCAGTGCCAAAACTAACTGGACGATTAGTGACGGAGTTTATGAAAAGGGTAGAAGCTGAAGTAACATCAATAACTGGATTAGTGGAAGAAATATTTGTTGAAACATTTTTAAATTCTACTGTTCCAGTTCCTGTAGTGAAAGTATTTGCACCGGTCACTGTCACTGCACCATTCAAAGAAATGGCACCGGTGCCTGTTCCAAAAGTATTCGCTCCAGTTTGTGAAAATGTATTATCTAAAGTAGTAGCACCATGCAAAGTTAAAGTGCCAGGAGTGGTGGTTGAACCAATGGTATTAGCTGAACTTGCTCCACTACCGAAAGTGTTGGTAGTACTTGCACCAGTAGCGAGGGTAGAATTTCCGACAGAAGCAAGAGTACCTCCCACGGAAAGATCTCCAGTGAAAGTAGTATTTCCAGAAACAGTTAAGGTAACAATCTTGGCAGTGGTAGTAATGAAATTAGTAGAAGATAAATCAGTGGCGGAAAACAAACTACCTCCAGGATAATAAGTGGTAGGGTTAGGTGGAATGACTGCTCCCGGAAGAGAGACAGAAGGTAAATTAGTGGAAGTATTTATAACGGTAGTGATCCCTGAATCACCCTTCGGTCCGGCAGGACCAGCGGGTCCTCGAAGTTTGGCTAAAAGATCAGTCGGGAGACCACTGGCTAACAAATTTCTTAAAGCAGAAAGAACAGCTTGATTACTAACAGCTGAAACTGTCTGAGTCGGTGCTCTATTTATTATTCCGGTAGGAGGTTGGCTACTATTAACAGAATTAGATATCTTTCTAGCCGTATAACAGTTTGCATCAAAAGGTCCACAACCACCCCAAGGAGTATTAACAGCTCCAGGGTCTAAAATATTACCGGTTGGGGAGAGAAAATTTGTCGGATTGGCTGCAAAAACGAGTGACGCACCAAAAACCACGGGAATCAAAAACCCTAAAAAAAATAACTTTTTTCGGAAAAAATTATCTACCATAAATTTTCTTTCGAACGCTTATATTATATCAAATATCTGGTTTATTATGAAAGGAAAATAGCCCTTAAAACTGGGGATAACCCTCACGCTTGTAAAATGTACGATACAACCCTTCCTAACCTCCCCTTGTCAGGGGAGAAATTAAATACAAACCCCCAACCCCCTTGTCAGGGGGCTCTACTAATTTTCTCCCCTTGATAAGGGGGAGATAAAGAGGGGGTTTGAGTTATAATAAACCCATGAAACTTTATAAATTTATTCCATACGATAAAAATCTAGTTTCCAAAGCTAGAGAATTGAGAAAATCTGAAACAGAAGCAGAAAAAATATTTTGGTTTAAAATCTTAAAAGATAAAAAACTAATTAATTTCAAGTTCACTCGCCAAAAACCAATTGGGGATTTTATTGTCGATTTTTATTGTGCTCAATTAAAACTGGCGATTGAAATAGATGGTGAAATTCACAAATTTCAAAAAGTCAGAGATAGTGAAAGGGATAATATATTAAAACAAAAATTTGGTTTAAGAATTATTAGATATAAAAATAAAGATGTATTAAAAAACACAGAGTTTATTTTAAAAGATCTAGTCAAAATAATTAAAAAATACAACCCCACCTAGCCTCCCCTTGTCAGGGGAGGAACCGTTACGGAAGTCCCCCTGACAAGGGGGATTAAGGGGGTTGTATTTATTAAAATTCTTAATACCGTTTTGTGTTTTTAATAAATTTGTAATAGTATTGTCAATAATGCCGTCGTAGCTTAGTGGCAAAGCATTCCCTTGGTAAGGGAAAGAGCGTGAGTCCGATTCTCACCGACGGCTCCGTTATGAATTGGCCACCCTAGCTCAGTTGGTAGAGCACGTCTTTCGTAAAGACGGGGTCCTCGGTTCAATCCCGAGGGGTGGCTCCGCATGGTATAATATTAATTACGAATTAACAATTACGAATTACAAATGAAAAATAATAAAAAAATTTATGAAGGAGAAAGTGCTGTTAGATCTTTTCTATTACCAAGTAATTTTGGATTGACCTCCATAGTTGAATTACCATCTTCACTAAATCCATTTAAAAAAGATAAAGTTAGAATTTTTGTGAAATTGGTGCACTCTGCTCCACTCGGCAATATAAAATCCTTACCGTCGTATGTGATGTTGAATAATATTCCAGAAAAAAAGCGTTCCAGAATAAAAAATTTAATAGAATATTCTTCTGGCAATACAGCTCTGTCTCTAACTATTTTGGCGCAATATTTTGGTATTCCAAATGTGCACGCCATCATTACTCCCGATGTGCCTGAGCATAAAAAAAGATTATTACAACTTGTTGGCACCAATCTTTTAATTTCTCATGGACCACCTTGTCCGGATGTTTTTGGAAAAGTTGGTGGTGTTCATGAAGCTAAAATGTTTGGCAAAAAAGCTGGTTGGTATAATTTAAATCAATATATCAATCCAGGCAATATGGAATCTTCCAAGGAATATGTTGGAAAAGAGTTATGGTATCAATTTGGTGAAAAACTTTCTGTTTTTATTTCAAGTATGGGAACAGCTGGAACAATTTCAGGGGCTGGTCAGTATTTGAAAAAGAAAAAACCTAGTATAAAAGTGATAGGCACGGCCATCAAAAAAGGTTCAGAAATACCCGGACCGCGTGATGAAATAGCTATCCATAAATTAGGAATTGCTTGGCAAAAAATTGTGGATGAGGTGGTGCCTATTGATGCCAGAGCTGCTTTTGAAAAAAGTCTTGCCTTGATAAGGTTAGGGCTTTTTGTGGGTCCTTCTACCGGTATGCAATTGGCTGCTATTTTATCTAAATTAAAAGAATACAAAAAGAAAAATAAATTAAAAGAACTTAAAAATGCAGATGGGGAAATTGTTTGTTGTTTTTTGGCTTGTGATTCAATGGCTCCGTATGTGGATGAATATTTCGAAAATTTGCCGAAAAGTTTTTTTCCAAAAGTGAAAGATTTATGAAAAAATACAACCCCACCTAGCCTCCCCTTGTCAGGGGAGGGAGACCTCACCCCTAACCCCTCTCCTTAATAAGGAGAGGGGAAGCTCCGACTTAAGTCGGAGCGGGGTGAGGTAGTCCCCCTGACAAGGGGGATTTAGGGGGTTATAATGAAAAGCATATGGAAAATTCTGAAATGGAAAAAGAAATAAAAAAATTAGAGGCTGAGATGCAAAAAGCTGATTTTTGGAATGACAAAAATAAAGCTCAAGCTACTTTGAAAGAGTTAGCAGAATTAAAAGCAAAAAAAGAAGGCGTAAATAAATACGACGAAGGCAATGCTATCGTTACCATTATTTCTGGCGCTGGGGGTGATGATGCGGAAGATTTTGCTCGCATGCTTTTAGATATGTATATGAAATATGCTAATAAAAAAAATTGGGGAATTTTTTTTATTCACGAAAATAAAAATGAACAGGGTGGATATAGAAATGTTTCTTTTGAAATATCAGACCCCACCTTTCGCCCTCCCCTTACTAAGGGGAGGGTTGGGGAGGGGTCGGGCCCTTACGGAATGTTAAAAAATGAGTCTGGCGTACATCGCTTGGTGCGTATTTCACCTTTTGATGCCAAAAAGTTGAGGCATACTTCTTTTGCTCTAGTTGAAGTTTTGCCAAAATTTTCCAAGCTTGAAGAAAAAGATATTGTTATCCCAGAACGTGATTTAAGAATAGAATTTTCCCGTTCTGGAGGACCGGGTGGACAAAATGTAAATAAAAGAGAGACAGCGGTCAGACTTGTTCATCTTCCGACCGGTATTTCTGTTCATGCATCTGAAGCGCGCTCACAAGAACAGAACCGCGAACGAGCCTTGTCTATTCTTCGAGCCAAAATTTTTAAAAAAGCGGAGGAAGAGAAAAAAAGTATAGAAGAAAGTATGAAACTAAAAAATACGGAAATAGAATGGGGGAGTCAAATTCGCTCTTATGTCTTACACCCTTACAAAATGGTCAAAGATCATCGTACTAATGCCGAAACCTCGAACATAGATGAAGTATTAGCAGGCAACATTGATTTGTTTATTGAGGCGGAGAAGAATTTATGCTAAACTAAGAAAGTGATCTATTTTAACAATGTTTCAAAAATTTATGGTAAAGATTCTGTAGCATTAAATGATGTAACTTTGACTATCACTACGGGTGAGTTTGTCTCTATTGTGGGTCATTCTGGTGCTGGTAAGACCACTTTGGTTAAAATGATTTTAGCAGATGAAGTTCCAACTAATGGAACAGTTTTTTTTGAGTCAATTAATGTACCAAAATTAAAAAACAAGGATTTGACTAAATTAAGAAGAAGAATTGGGGTAGTTTTTCAAGATTTTAAATTATTACCAAATAAAACTGCATATGAAAACATTGCTTTTGCCATGGAAGCCGTCGGTAAAACTAACGAAGAGATAGAAAGTGATGTTCCTCATGTTTTGGAACTTGTTGATTTGAGAAGTAAGATGTTTCATTTTCCAAATCAAATGTCCGGAGGTGAACAGCAACGTTTAGCCATTGCACGCGCTATTATCAATCAACCGGAATTGATTATTGCAGATGAACCAACAGGAAATTTAGACGCAGTTAATACTTATGAAATAGTGCAAATTTTGAAAAAAATAAATGACTTGGGTACGACCGTTATTTTGACCACTCATAATCGTGGGGTGATTGATTCAATCGGGAAGAGGGTGGTGACCATGGAAAAAGGTAAAATTATTAGAGATGATAAGAGTGGGAAATATGTGATATAAGTGAAAATCAATGAGCAAAGCGAATATGATTTTCCTTACCCTGTTAAATAAATTTTACTTAGCAAAATTTGTTATGTGACAGACATAAGAATGATTTTAGGGTATAATATAAGTTATGAAAGAATTGTTAAAAAATAACAAAAAACAGATATCTCACATGACATTTAACAGGGTGTCTGTTTTAATAGTCGTTTCACTCCTTTAAAACTAGCCATGACTGAACTAAAAAGAATAATCAAAGCTGGATTTGTGAATTTTACCAGAAGTGGGATTATTTCTTGGGCTGCCGTTCTGGTGGTTACTATTACTCTGACTGTCATCACGACAATTATATTATTGAATGCAGTCCTTCACTCCTCTCTAAATCAGATAAAAGATAAAGTAGATGTAACAATTTATTTTACAGTGGGTGCTCCAGAAAATAAAATATTATCTCTGAAAGAATCTTTGCAAAATTTGCCAGAAGTGCAACAGGTTTCTTATGTCAGCGCAGAAGAAGCGTTAAAACTTTTCCGTGACCGTCACCAAAATGATTATCCAACCATTCAAGCCTTAGATGAAATAAAAGACAATCCACTCGGAGCATATCTTAATGTTAAAGCTAAAGAAGTTTCTCAATATGAAAGCATTGCAAATTTTTTGAAGTCAGATAATGCGCTTGTTTTGGGTTCTGCTTCTATCATAGATAAAGTAAATTATAATCAAAACAAAACGGTTATAGACCGATTGAATAATATAATATCTGGTGCGCAGAAATTAGGTTTTTTGATTACATTAATCTTAGTAATTATTTCTATAGTTATCACTTTTAATACTATTCGATTAGCTATTTATATTTCCAGAGAAGAGATAGGCGTAATGCGTTTAGTAGGAGCAAGTAAAATGCGAGTGCGAGGACCTTTTATGGTGGAGGGTGCAATTTATGGTGTTATTGCCACCATTGTAACTCTGATTCTTTTCTTCCCAGCCACAATTTATTTAGGAAAAACTATGACCAATTTCCTAGGACTTAATATTTACGATTATTATGTTTCAAATTTATTTCAAATTTCAGTCATTGTTTTATTATCAGGTGTTCTTTTGGGTATATTTTCCAGTTTTATTGCGGCCAGAAAGTATTTGAATAAATAAAATTCCCCTCTTGAGGGGTGGCTCGTTTGCGAGACGGGGTGGAAAAGTTTGTCCACCTCCCCCTAAAGGGTACTCCTCAAGAGGAGAATAGATACATTATGAAACAAACAAAATACATTTTTGTGGTGGGAGGAGTTATGTCTAGTGTAGGCAAAGGTATTGCGGCCGCTTCAATTGGAAAAATATTGCAGTCTCGTGGTTATAAGGTAGCCAACATGAAAGCAGATATGTATGTGAACATAGATGCTGGCACTATTCGTCCCGCTGAACACGGAGAGGTTTTTGTTGGAGAAGATGGAGTGGAAGCTGACCAAGACCTTGGTAATTATGAGCGTTTTACAAATCAAACGAGTAAGCGTGAGAATTATATTACTACTGGACAAATCTATGCAGAAGTTATAAGACGGGAGCGCAATTTGGAGTATGGGGGAGAAGATGTGGAAGTTTATCCAGATATACCTAAAGAAATAATTCGGCGTATCAAAGTTTGTCAGGAAAAAAATAAATCTGAAATTACAATAATAGAGTATGGTGGCACAGTAGGAGAATATCAACTTCTCCCTTTCCTTGAGGCTACCAGAATGATGAAAGCAAAAAATCCTAATGATGTTTTTGTCGTTCTAACAAGTTATCTGCCTACACCTTCTTTGTTAGGTGAACAAAAATCAAAACCTACTCAACATGCTGTCACTGATCTTTATTCAGTAGGACTTAATCCAGATTTTGTACTTTGCCGAGCAGATAAACCAGCTACTCCAGATATAAAAAGGACTATCAGTAATGTTTGTAGTCTACCAATAGAAAGAATAATTTCAGCACCAGACGTTTACTCTATCTATGATGTGCCAGTTAATTTTGAAAAAGAAAATTTCGGCAATATTTTACTTGAAACTATAGGTTTGCCACCACGTCAAAAAGATTTGGCCGATTGGACTGCGCTTGCAAGCAAAATTAAAAAAATAAAAAAAGAGGTTCATATAGGTATTGTCGGGAAATATTTTAATTTTAAATCATGCAAAGATACTTATATATCAGTGATTGAATCCATAAACCACGCTGCTTGGAATCTAAACTACAAGCCCAATATTGTATGGCTTGATGCAGAAAAATATGAGAATGATAAAAGAAAATTGAAAGAACTTGATAAATTAGACGGAATTATTGTTCCGGGAGGATTTGGTAAGCGTGGCACTTTGGGAATGATGTTAGCTGCTGATTATGCTCGTCGCAATAAAATACCTTATTTGGGGTTATGTTTAGGTATGCAAATTATGACCTTGTCTTTTGCTCGAAACGTTTTGGGTCTTAAAAAAGCTGATTCTACAGAATTTGTTTTTGATACTCCCGACCCTGTTATAACTACCATGCAAGATCAAATTGAGAAAATTAAGAATAAAAATTATGGAGCAACAATGCGTTTAGGAGCCTATCCTTGCGTATTAAAAAAGGGGAGTTTGGCTCAAAGTGCATATGGCGCTTCAAAAATTTCAGAGAGACATCGTCATCGCTATGAAGTAAATCCAAAATATGTAGAGCAAATAGAAAAAGCAGGATTGATATTTTCGGGCAAATCTCCAGATGGAATTCTTATGGAAATTGCTGAACTTCCAAAAAACAAACATCCATTTTATTTAGGTACTCAGTTCCACCCAGAGTTTAAATCAAGACCTCTTATGCCACATCCTCTTTTTTCCGCTTTCATAAAAGCTTGCATCAAAAAATAGAGAAATTAAAACCCTAATTTTTCATTTACTAAAACAATATGCACCTTGCGTCCCATAAAAGATGGTTCGCGATTTAGAATAAGAAGTTTAGAAATAAAACTTCCACTCATGCCGACACTTTTCATACGTGCATCTTCAAGAGGGAAAACGTATTCATTTAAACGCTTAATTGCTTCATCCACAGTGGAAGTTATTTTTTGAGTTCCGATAACTAAAATAATATTTGGAGAAGTAAATGCCAGATGTGGCAATTGACTGCCAGAATTTGAAGCTATCACCAGTTCTCCGTTTTCTGTCAAAGAATGTACACTACCGAGATAATAATCTGAAAGAACTGATTGTTTGCGGAGCGATAATTGTTTTGCCGGATCTTTTTCTTCGAGAATGACTTTATGAAGATTATTCCATTTATGTTCTCCATTTTTAAGATATTCAACAAATCCAATTTCATCCAATGTGCGAGAAGATCCATTCATTACCGAAGCGCTAGCTGGAATGAGTTCTTTTATTTTCGCTAGGGCATCTACCCCTGTCGCTACCACTTCCGGCAAAAAGCCGTTTTTAGTAAGGGATTCTATTGTTTTATTTACTGTGTCTACTGATGCGAGACTATCAAATGTTTTTTCCATATCTTCATTATAGCATAGCTGTCAAGCGAACTTCCTATTGATGGGAAGCTGAGATTATGGTGCAAAGGTTTTCTTTAGATTTGAGCTAAAAAAGAGCATGATTATAACAAAAAAATTTGATTGATAAAAAGCTATTTTTGTATTATTGTAATGGAGTGTTAGATTATATTACGGGATCGTCTAATGGTAGGACCGCGCCCTCTGGAGGCGTGTATCTTGGTTCGAGTCCAAGTCCCGTAGCAAATTTGCTATAATAAAGCTATAAAAATATGAATACTGAATCTATTTATAGAATATTTTATTACAGAGATTATTACTGTTAGAATGACTTGAAAAATTATATTGATTAAAATCAAGGCTATTGCCAGTAATCCCAAGTGAGTGAAAAAGGGCCAAGGAATAAATACCAAAAAAAGTATTATAAACCAAACATTTTTTAAATCTTGCCAAGAGGACCCAATGGTTGCTCCAATGTTTAGGAATAGAAATATCACAATCCAATTTTGCCATTGGGTAATATCAATTTGTTTCAAAAGATTCCAAAAATCATTAAGAAATAATTTCCAATCAATGAATGAAGGCATAATAAATTGATTTGCTAAAAAATATTTATTTACCAGAAAGAGAAATAATAATCCACCAAACATAGGTGCAATTGAGATTAATAAATTTCCAATTAACGGTAGTCTGGGATTAGAATAGACGACACGTGGTTGTTGAACAAGAATTTTATACTGACTAATTTTTGAACCTGTTAAAAGACAGGCAATTGCGTGAGAAGTTTCGTGAATAAATGTTCCCAAATAATAAAGAAAATAATTTATTTTGTAATTTAAAAAACGCCAATTTATCCAATTACTGAAATAACTCAGAAGGCTGATGACGATAATTAATATTCCGATAGTGATTTCTGGCACATTATAAGAGTAGCTAATTAAACTAAAGATAGCAAGAAAATAAATTTCTGTTATACTGTATTTAAATGAAAAATAAGTTTATTTCAAAAATACAAAGTACGCTCAGAAGTACATTCTTTTGGTTTTTTGTAGTTTTATTATTTGTGCTTGTTTTATTTTTTGTAACTCCAGAGTTTTTTGGTAGTGTCATATCTTATTCTCCTCCAGGGAATACGATTATAAAAAATATAAATGAAATAGTGAATCCTGAAGTGAAACCCACCGTTCTACCTTTAGACACTGTAGCCTATGATAAAAAGATGGAAGAGTTGGCCAATAATCCTCCAGACCCTATTGTTTATCAAACTGTTAAAACTGTCACCAAAGATCCTAAAACAGGCAAATCTGTAACTAAAACTACTAAAGTGCCTCTTGACCCTCAGCCAGTTAGGACACATCTTTGGCCAGTAAAAACGGTTTATCCAAATGTCGGAGCCATTTTGCCATTCAATCGTATTGTTGCTTATTATGGAAATTTGTATTCAAAGAATATGGGAGTTTTAGGACAATATCCTGAAACTGAAATGTTGCAGAAGTTAGATGTAGAAGTGAAAAAATGGAATGAAGCAGATCCCTCTACTCCAGCTATTCCAGCGCTCCATTATATTACAATTGTGGCACAGGAGAATTTAGGGCAAGATGGAAAATATCGGGCTCGTATGCCAGATTCAGAAATAGATAAAGTTTTAGCCATGGCGGCGAAAATTAATGCTCTAGTTTTTTTGGATATTCAAGTTGGTTTTTCTAATGTAGAAACGGAAATTCCATTATTAGAAAAATATCTAAAGATGCCACAAGTACATTTAGGTATTGATCCAGAGTTTTCTATGAAAACCGGTATCAGGCCGGGTAAAGTGGTTGGGACGGTAGATGCAAAAGATATAAATTTTGCGGCAAATTATTTGGCTAAAATTGTAAAGGAAAATAATTTGCCGCCGAAGATTCTGATAGTGCATCGCTATACACAAAAAATGGTAACGAACTATAAAGAGATAAAACCATTACCAGAAGTACAAATTGTGATGGATATGGATGGTTGGGGCGGACAAGCCAAAAAAATAAATACCTATCAGCAATTTGTTTTTAAAGAGCCTGTTCAATTTACCGGTTTCAAATTATTTTATAAAAATGATGTTTTAACGCCGGGAACTACCCTAATGACCCCAAATCAATTACTGAAATTAAACCCCCGCCCGATTTATATTCAATATCAATAAATATCAAAATGTGATATTATATTTAGAATGTTTGCAGATTATTTAACTACTAGTGCACATGGGTTTTTGCCAGTCATTGTGATTTCGGCGTTGATAGACAGTATTAATCCTTGCGCTATATCAGTTTTATTTTTGACTATTACTTTTTTATTT
>JAPLXV010000019.1:0-30178 GCA_026395895.1 Candidatus Nomurabacteria bacterium
TACTCTAAAAACTATCATCGTCCCAACGTTTCCAAAAATAGCATCCCGAACACTTGAATTTTTCTCCGTTACAAGTTGAGCAGTGTATTGATGAGCCACAGTAAGATTTAACCTATATTTTCTAGCCTCAGATAAAATACCGGCGAAAGCATCAGTCACGAAGTTTTGGAATTCATCTACATATAAATAAAAATCTTTTCTAGTTTCTTCCGGAATACGTACACGTTCCATGGCTGCTAGTTGGATTTTAGTAATTATCATACCTCCCAAAAGTGAGGAGTTATCTTCACCGATACGTCCCTTGGAAACATTCACCAAAAATATTTTACCTTCATTCATTATGTCAAAAATATTTATGGTACTAATAGACTGACCGACAATATTTCTGATAATAGAGGTTGAAAGAAACTGCCCCACTTTATTTTGAATCGGAGCAATCGCTTCATTTCTAAATTTATCTTGCCAAGCTTCATATTCATGCACCCAAAAAGCTTTAATGACCGGATCTTTTAAATTCATAATTATTTTTTGACGATAATCTTTGTCCACCAACATTCGAGGAATGCCGAGAAGAGTTGATCCAGGAGTATCAAGCAAGGCTAAGATTGCATTGTTTAAAATATATTCCATTCTGGCGCTCCAAGCATTAGCCCAGATTTTAGTAAAAATTCCCATCAAACCAGAAGCTACCAAATGTTTGTATTTTGGATCAATTAATTCTAAAACATTAAAACCAATGTGATGGTCAGTATCAGCTGGATTAAAATAAACAACATCTTTCATACGATGTGGAGGAATAGCCGATAAAATAGCTTCAACATTTTCTCCGTGCGGGTCAACCATACAAACTCCATCGCCATTTTCAATATTTTGAATAATCATGTTAAACATCAGGGCAGATTTACCGGTACCAGATTTTCCGAGAATATAAACATGCTGACGCCTATCTTTGCGCTTGATGCCAAAAAGCTGGTTTTTATCCCGATAAGTGGTGAAACCAATATATGTCAGTTCTTTATTTTTCGGTATTTCCTTGAGCTCCATACTTAAATTATATAATGAAACCAGCTTTTTTACCAGTATAATCGTTATCAAAAAAAAACGGACGCTAAGCGTCCGTTTTTTTTCATCTTTTTTTATTTATTTTCGTCTTCTGGTTTTTCGTTTTCTTTGTATTCTGCGTCGTGGACTTCTGGATTCTGTTCTTCTGGGGCAGAAGGTCCTGCGGAGGCGTTGCCTCCGTCAGCTTTACTCATAGCTTCGCCAATTTTGGACATTTCAGCAGAAAGCTCTTCGGTGGCTTTTTTAATTGCCTCAACATCCATTCCGTCTTTGATTCCACGCAAGGCGGTTATTTTTGCATTGACACTTTCTTTTACATCAACTGGAATTTTTTCATCATTATCTTTCAATGCTTTTTCGGCAGTGTAAATAATCATCTCCGCTGTGTTTTTTACATCCACAGTTTCTTTTTTCTTTTTATCTTCTTCGGCATGAACCTCGGCATCTGCTTGCATTTTTTTGATATCTTCTTCTTTCAGCCCAGAACTTGCTTCTATCTTAATTGATTGTGCCTTGCCAGAAGCTTTATCTTTGGCAGTCACATTTAATATTCCATTTACATCAATATCAAATGTCACTTCAACTTGTGGCATACCTCGGGGTGCCGGTGGAATCCCATCTAAAATAAAACGACCGAGAGATTTATTGTCGGAAGCCATTGGACGTTCTCCTTGCACTATGTGAATTTCAACTGAAGTCTGATTGTCAGCCGCAGTAGAGAATGTTTGAGATTTAGAAGCCGGAATAGTGGTATTTCTATCAATTAATTTTGTAGCCACTCCTCCTAATGTCTCTATGCCAAGCGAAAGTGGAATAACATCCAAGAGTAAAACATCTCGCACGTCTCCAGCTAACACGCCTGCTTGCACTGCTGCGCCTAAAGCTACCACTTCATCAGGATTAATAGACATATTGGGAGTTTTGCCGAAAAGATTTTTTACTGCCTCCACAATCATCGGCATTCTAGTTTGTCCACCAACCATTATAATTTCATTTATTTCACCCATTTTAAATGGTGATGCTCCAAGAGCTCTTTTGGTTATTTCAATAGAACGATCTACATATTCTTTGGCAAGAGATTCTAAAGTAGCTCGAGACATTTTCATAAGTAAATGTTTTGGCCCTCCGGCATCGGAAGTGACAAATGGAATATTTATTTCAGCTTCCATGGTAGTAGAAAGTTCATGTTTCGCTTTTTCGGCTGCCTCTCTTAAGCGTTGGTGAGCCAAAGGATCTTTTCTAATATCAATTCCAGATTCTTTTTTATATTCTTCAGCAATCCAATTTATCATTTTTCTATCAATATCGCCTCCACCCATATGAGAATCTCCGTCAGTAGATTTAACTTCAATTACATCATCTCCAATTTCAAGTACTGATACGTCAAAAGTTCCTCCACCAAAATCATACACCACTATTTTTTCATTTTTCTTTTTATTAAATCCATAAGCAAGAGCGGCAGCTGTCGGTTCATTAATTATTCTTTTTACATCTAGGCCAGCAATTTGTCCTGCATCTTTTGTGGCTTTTCTTTGAGCATCATTAAAATAAGCGGGAACGGTGATGACTGCTTCAGTTATTTTTTCTCCAAGTTTTGTTTCTGCATCTGTTTTGATTTTTTGTAAAATCATGGCAGAAATTTCTTCTGGACGATAAAATTTATCTGACATTTTTACTTTTACTCCGCCATTATCTCCAGCTTCAATTTTAAAAGGAGCGGTTGCTTTATCTTTTTGCACTTCCGGATCATCAAATCGATGGCCCATATATCTTTTTATTTCAGAAATTGTATTTTCTGGATTTGTTACTGCTTGCCTCTTAGCAAGAAGCCCGACAATACGATCGCCATTTTTAGCTGTGGCAACAACAGAAGGAGTGGTGCGATTACCTTCCACATTTTCAATAATTTTTGGCACGCCTCCTTCAATGAAAGCAACTGCCGAATTTGTTGTACCTAAGTCTATACCTATTATTTTACTCATATTTTTTTTGATTAAACTAATAATAATTCCCCTCTTGAGGGGTGGCTCACTTGCGAGACGGGGTGGAAAATACATCCTCCTCCCCCTTTGGGTACTCCTCAAGAGGAGAATTTACATACATTTCGCGACCGCGAATTATTTGTATAAAAGTAGTATATATGATAAGCTATATGTATGTCAAGCAAAAAAGGATATTCCAATAAAATACTCAAAATTCTAGCTGAAAAACCAGCAATTCCTGTGGATGAAATAAAGAAAATTCACCTCTCCCCAACCCCTCTCCTTAATAAGGAGAGGGGCGAAGGGGTGAGGTCTGGCTACGCTCTCACTCGCTCAATCAAAAATCTAGTAGAATCTGGGTGTGTGGAAATGTTAAAATCTGATAATAAAAATTATCTGAAATTAACAAAAAAAGGCAGAAGTAAATTAAATTCTATTAAACTAGAAGGAAGTGAAGCTCTTGTATCCACTGTCTGGGATGGTTTGTGGAGAATTATAATTTTAGATATTCCCGAAGAAAGAAAAAATGAACGCGAAGCTTTACGTTATCTTTTGAAAAAAGCAAATTTCACTTGTATAAAAAATACTGTCTGGATCTCCCCTTTTCCTTATGAACATCTTTTTACAAATATCAAAAAAGACCTAGGTTTAGGAACCGAGTTGATGATAATTGTTACAGATAAAATCGACGAGGAAACTAAACTCGCTTTTTTGAAAAGTATAAAGAAAAATTAGAAAAATAAAAATCCAGAAATAAAAATTTTAAGAGTCGTGTTGGTCCCCTGTCCTTATGACTCCGAGGGCGAAGGCTCAGAAATTTTTGATTTGTGGATTTTTATAAATTATATTCTGTTTTTAAATCCTCCAGCTTGTAGGTCCCAAAGTTTTTTGTAAAGCCCACTTTTTTTATTAAGAAGCTCTTCGTGAGTTCCATCTTCAATAATCTTTCCTTTTTCAAGCACTATAATACGATCCATTTGTCTTATGGTTGAAAGTCTGTGAGCAATAACTATTGTCGTCTTCCCTTTTATCAGTTTAATAAGAGCATCTTGAATTAAAGCTTCAGAATGAGAATCAAGTGAAGAAGTTGCTTCATCTAAAATGAGAATCGGCGCGTTTTTCAGAATAGCCCGAGCAATAGCCACTCGCTGACGTTCCCCACCGGAAAGTTTTACTCCCCGCTCCCCTACATACGTCTCATATTTAAATGGTAATTGATCTATAAAATCATCACAGTGTGCTAAGTGTGCAGCATTCAATACTTCTTCATCTGTGGCATCTCGCCTACCATAACGAATATTTTCCATTAAAGTACGATGAAAAAGCACAGGGTCTTGTGGAACAAAAGCAATTTGTTCACGCAAGTTTTGTTGAGAAATTTTACTGATATCTATCCCATCAATTGTAATTTTCCCTGAAGTTAAATTAAATAATCTCATTAAAAGACGTACGAAGGTTGTCTTTCCTGCTCCCGAAGAACCAACAATAGCAATCTTCTGTCCAGCTGAAATAGTTAAAGAAAAATTATCTAATACTTTGTTGTTATTGTTTTTATAGATATAAGTGACATTATCAAATATAACTTCACCTTTCACATTTTTTACCACTTTTATTGACTTATCAACAATTTCGTAAGGCGTGTCAAAAATTAAGGCCATTTCTTGAGCATTCGCAATACCATCGTAGTAAGTTCTAACGATACCGGCAAAACTCCATAGATTATCACCAAGACGAACAAAATAAGTTTGCAATAATATCATTACTGGTAATGTAATAAGAGAGACCTGCCAATCGCCGATAGCTATCCAAAAAATAATAAATTCAGTTATTATTATATAAAAACTTTGGATAACAGTGAGCCCTTCCCATAAATACCAATTAAAAATAGTCGCCTTTTGTTGTTCTTCAATTACGTCCCCTGCATATTTTTTTTCATATTGTTAACCTGTAAAAAATTGTATTGAAGAATGATTGCCAATAGCATCAGCCAAAACTCCTGTCGTTTTACTATCAGCGATAGAAGCTAAAACATCATATTTTAGTTTATATCTTGTATAAACAAAAGCGGTTAATAAAAAAACAAAGCAAAAAACTCCTAATATATAGGAATATTTTGGAAGCAATGTGTAAATGGCTACAACCATACCGGCACTACGTACAAACAAAGGCAAGCCATCTTGAGATATTTTATCTGTTAATTTTTCAAAAGCATTTGCATACTTAGCAATTTTTTGAGTCAATGAACCACTAAAATTATTCGCAAAAAAAGAATGCGAATGTTCTATCATATAAGAAAATGCTTGTTCACGAAGACCTGCCTTTACATGTGATTCAAAATAAGCAAGAGAAAATCCTGACGTTCTACGCATAGCCCAAGCAAACAATTTTAATACTAAAACAAAAATAATTATAGACTTAGCAGTCTCTACGACAGAAAAATCGTTTGTACTTAAAATATCCCATAATTTTAAATATTGTAATGGTATATAAACATCTAAAGCTGAATAAAGAGCAGTAAAAATAATAATAGTAAAAAAGGAGATTTTATATCGCCTAATCACTTCCCAAAAATATTTAAGCACTAATTTCAAGCGCAAATTTGAATAATCTTTTTCTTTTTCCATCTTATTTAAAAAAAGCAATAAAAATAAGACATTTCTGCCTTATTTTTACTATACCATATTTTTTTAAAAAGGTGAATTAATAAACTAGCCAGAGGCTAGTAAACCTCCTGTTGATAGCATCTTTCGCAATAAACAATCTCTGATCTGTCCGGAGCATAAACCGTTTCAAATTCATTATTACAACCTTCTTTCATACATTTTCGATGCCAAAGTTTCATTGGGTTTTTTAATCTTATTCTTTCCATATGTCTGCAATTAAAACACAGTCTCGGAAGAGGTAGATTAAATCTGCGTAAAAAAGTAAGTTCCTTAGGAATAATACGAAAAGCAGTAGAACATTGATCATTACATTTACCTTTATGTTCACATTCTAATATTTCTTCTAGAATAGAATCAGAAATGTCAGATATATTATTTTCTAATTCTGAGTTCTTTTTTGTAATTCGATAATTTTTTTCATCAGAATTTTTCCAAGTGAGTTTCATTTGAATTACTTCTTCTTTGTTTTTTGTGAAGTATTCTTGTGCGAGAGATTCATTATAATCAAATGGAGAAAGTTCCATTGGAAAAAATTCTCCATATCCATAAACTCGCCCATTGGAACCCTGAAACTTATTTTCATTCATATGAAATTTAATTTTATCAACAAGTTCTAGATACTCCTCTTTAGAATATTGTTTATTCAAAATACAATAAGATTTATTCCGAAGTCCAACACAACCGAAGATGTTATTGCAGTCAAAACAATTATAAGAATATTCAATATCAAAACCACCCCAAATAAACCCAGAAAATTTTATATTTTTACCATTACCACTTAAAACATCATATAATAATTCACTTCCATTCCAGCCGATGAGGGTATCTACTATATCTTTAGCATTTTGAGTTATTCTATAAGAATATCGGCAATTTTCTACTTCATATTTTACGTTAAAAGAATGAAAACAATCTTTTGCGTTAATTATGTCATCTCCAATTATATTTTGAGAATTTAAAATATAAGCATATTTTCTAGGGATAGATAATTTTAATATTTCAAATTTTTGTTTTATTTTTTCCAAAGATTTAAAACTGCCTGTATTAAATTCTTTTAGTTTTTTAAAATATTCATCGCGAGAATATAATTCATTAAAAATATAATAATTTTTATTTCGTAAACCGACACAGCCTATACAATTTAGGCAATTCCGACAATCATAGAGAAAGAAAGAATCTATGCAGTTCGTACAGTTTTGTGAAAAGAAAAGTTTATTTGATTTATCACAATCCACACAGTCATAACAGTATTCATCATCATTACATTGATATAAATCTAAGGATTCTTTTATGCGACGAATTAAACCGCATAAATATGCACTATTTTCTGCTGTGTCCGCAGCAATCACCATATAACAATTTTTTAGATTCAAGCTATTATTTGAATATTCACTATTTACATTATTTTTTTGTATTAAATTTGTATGCGGAATTTCTTTCATTAACTCACTGAATTGCTCGAAGAAATTTTTTGAAAAGTCATATTCCCGACCATAATCGAATGGATCCCAAGCATCACTTTTCCAATATTCATGATCATAGACTCTATAGCCCTTTTTCGGATCAAAAATTGATAAGATATTTTTCCCTGTGGCATCACAAGTTCTATGGTACCAAACACGTTCGTTTCTCCACATCATTCGTCTAATCATTCTGCATTCCGGACACCAAGTCGAACTTTCATTTTTTCATAAAAATTAAAATCCTCCGGCTCTATTATGAAGTCTTTATGACAATTCTGACAGTTTTTCGTTTCGCTATTCATTCTCTTTGTATTCAAAAACATTTACTCGAGCAGCACGAATTACTCTATCGCCTAATTTATAGCCTTTTTGAATAACTTCTGAAATTTTATGATTATCCTCTTTTTTATCAGTCGGGGTCATGTCTATAGATTGATGAATATTTGGATCAAAATCTTCTCCTTCTTTACCTATTTCTTTTATATCATATTCTTCAAATATATTATTTAATTGAGCATAAATATGTTCAATTCCCTTGCGCCAATTTTCATCTACCTTGCTCCAAGCATCTTTATTAGCAAAAGCCATATTAAAACTATCAAGAACAGTTAAAAATCTTGTAAGTATGCGTTCTCGTATTGATTCCGAAAAATTAGCTCTTCTATCATCTTCTTGTTTTTTATAATTTATAAAATCTGCCCTTTCTTTCTGCCAGCCCGTCAAATATTCTTCCTTCTCAGCTTTGCATGCTTTTAAATCAGCCCTTAATTTTTTAAGGGTTTTTTTAAGATCTTCTTCCCCATCTTCATTAAATTCAAACTCCAAAACCTCGGTTTCTGGTTCTAGTTCTTTTTTTTCTTCTTCGTCTGACATAATTATATTCTAGCATAAAAATTCTCCTCTTGAGGAGTACTCCGACCTTAAGTCGGAGGGAGGTGGAAATATATCCACCCCGTCTCGCAAGCGAGCCACCCCTCAAAGAGGGGAATAAATTAACGTTTACTCCACTGTGGAGCTTTACGAGCTTTCTTGAGACCGAATTTTCTTCGTTCTTTAGCCCTAGGGTCACGTTTAAGGTACCCTAATGTCTTCATTTTATGTCGTAATTCAAGATCAAAAGAAACTAAAGCCCTAGCCAAACCATGGCGAACTGCTTCTGCTTGAGAATGAATACCCCCGCCGGATACTTTTGCTTCTACCATCCACTTATTACCAGTTTTTTCTTGACCAACTAAACCTTTTATTACCGGATCTGAAACCAAACGACGCTGTTCCTCGGTTCTTGAAGTATTCTCTCACTTCTTTTCTATTCACAATAAAACCAGACTTAGTTGCTTGCCAAATACGCACTCTGGCTGTAGATGTTTTTCTTCTACCAATAGCTTCAACATATTTTTCTTTTATTGTTTTTTTATCTTTATCCATAAAAATATATTTTAATCTTCAATTTTTAAATTTTTCATCATTTCCCTTCTTAATTTATTTCCCGGAAGCATGTGATAGACAGCAAGTTTGACTAATTCTTTCATTCCCTTTTTCTCTGCTGTCTCTGTGCCCTTCAAAATACGAAGTCCTCCTCGATAACCAGAATATCTGGTATGGTAAATTTCTTCCAATTTTTTAGCAGTAATTTTAATTTTTGAAGCATTTATTACTTTAACTTTGAAACCAGAGTAAATATGCCTTTCAAATGTAGCTTTGGTCTTACCCATTAATGAAGATGCTATTTCACTAGCTACTCTTCCTAAAGTTTTTCCGCTTGCGTCTATTATTTTTTCATCAATTTTTTTCATAAATTTATGTGGCGTTAAGCTCGTAGTTATACAAATTCTATTATAGCCATCGGCGCTCCGTCTGCTTTTCTAACTCCTAATTTCAAAACTCTAGTATATCCACCTTTTTTATCTTTATATTTAGGAGCAACAACTTCAAAAAGTTTCTTCACTTCTTTGCTGCGATTGGAAAGTTTAGAAATAACAATTCTACGAGTAGCTGCATCTCCTTTTTTTGCTTGAGTTATAAGCTTTTCAATAAATGGACGCAATTCTTTTGCTTTCGGTTCAGTTGTTTTTATTTTGCCACGCACAATTAAATTAAGCGCTAAAGAATTTAACAAAGCTTTTCTTTGATTTTTGTCCCTTCCAAATTTTCTTTTTGTGTTATGGTGTCGCATAAATTAGTTTCTAGTTTCTAGTTTCTAGTTATTCCTTAAGATTAAGACCAAATTTTGATAATACTTTTTTAATTTCGCTAATTCCTTTTTCACCAATACCTTCGACTTCAAGCAAGTCTTCTCTTTTCTTTCTAGCCAAACCTCCCAAGGTGCGAATATTAGCAGCCGTAAGAGCATTTAATGTTCTAGTAGAAAGATCTAAGCTATCAGTACGCGTTTTTAAAACATCGGTAAAATCTTCTGTTTTTTTAACTTCTTCTCCGTCTTCTGATTTTTTTTCTTTCCCGACCTTTGTCGGGATCCCGACTTCGGTCGGGACTTCTTCTGGTTCCTTAAAATCAATAATAGACTTAAGCTGATTAATCATTATTTCGATGGATTTCAAAAATGCTTCACGCGCAGTGAGAGTACCATCTGTTTCAACTGAAATTCTTAGACGATTATAATTAGTATTATCTCCTACACGCATATTTTCAACTTCATAAGAAACACGGCGAATTGGGGTAAAAATACCATCCACGGCAATCGTTCCAATATCAACTTTATCTTTTTGTAAAATTTCTTTAGGAATAAAACCTAAACCTTTTTCAATCTTCATTTCAATATTTAAACTGATTTTGCCTGTAATTTCTACAAGATGAAGATCCGGATTTAAAATTTCTACTTGTCCGCCAGTTTTTATATCTTTTGCAAAAACTTCTTTAGGCCCTTTGACAGAAAGAGAAACTGTTTGCGGTTCATCAGATATCATCTTAAAACGAATCTTTTTCAAATTTAAAATCATCACAATTACATCTTCTTTAATTCCATCCATTGTTTGAAACTCATGGGAAATACCATCTATTTTGACAGATGTAATACTAGCCCCTGGAAGTGAAGAAAGAATGATTCTTCTTAAACTATTACCCAAGGTATGACCATATCCCGGATATAAACCGTCTATCTCAAATACTCCTTTATTGTCCTCTTCTAAAACAATACGAGGTTTAGAAGGCATAATTATTTTATATTCAGGCATTTTTCTATAAATTTATCCGCCTCTGGCGGAAAGTTACTTTTAAATTTAACGACTATAAAACTCAAGCACCGCATTTAAATCAAGAAAAGTTTCCACATTCTTCGGTTTAGCTAAAATCTTTCCTTCCATTTTAGCTGGGTCAAATGAGAGCCAAGAAGGAGAATTATATTCTTTCAATCTTTCAGTTAAATTATCAAAAATTTTCTTACTTTTGGATCCTTCACGAATTTTTATAATATCCTCTGGTTTTACTTCAAAAGAAGGAATTGTAATTTTGTGATTATTCACAATGAAATGTCCGTGAGAAACCATTTGTCTAGCAGCCCGTCTACTTGGAGCAAGACCCATTCTATAAACTACATTATCAAGACGAGATTCAAGTTCTTCATAAAATTTTTCCGCTGTACCAGCACCTTTGATATGAGAAGCTTTTTCAACATAATTTGAAAGTTGACGTTCTGTAATGCCATAAGAAAAACGAACTTTTTGCTTTTCAATAAGCTGTGCTCCATATTCAGATAAAGCTTTGGGACGGCGTGCACCCGGACCGGCAAATTTACCAGAAGAAGTGGAAAACTTAGGAGTTTGACATTTGTCATATACTCCGGCTCCTAATCTTCTTCCTATTTTAAATTTTGGTTTTGATATCATAATATATTATAAAAAATTATACTCGTCTTGGTTTTTTAGGCTTTGGACCATTGTGAGGAACTGGGGTAGCATCTTTAATGGAAGTTATTTCTATACCATGAGCCATAAATGCCCTAATAGCAGGTTCACGTCCAGAACCAACTCCTCTAACCACTATTCCTGAATCTTTCACTCCAAGTACAGCTGCTTTTTCACCAATCAAATCCCCTACTTTGGAAGCTGCAAACGGAGTTCCTTTTTTTGCTCCACGAAAACCTAAGGTTCCTGCACTTGACCAAAATAATGTATTTCCTAATTTATCTCCAAACAAAACTTTGGTGTTATTAAAAGTTGCATCAACAAATAAAATTCCAGAAGTTACTTTTTTCTTAGGTGTTTTTATTTGTGTTTCCTTTGAAGTAATTTCAGTTGCTTTTTCTACTTTTTCTTTAGAAACAGATTCAGTTGTAAGTTTTGTTTTTCCCATTTTTTTTAATTATTATGTCTTACTTTCTTTTCTCTTACCTGATGCCATTGTTTTTCTGACATTACCCCTGACTGTTCTAGAATTACTTTTAGTTCTCTGCCCCCTGACTGGTAATCTTTTCATATGTCTGATACCTCTGTAAGTTTTAATATCTTTTAATCTTTTTATATTTCCAGCGATTTCTCTTTTTAAATTTCCTTCAATTTTCATTCCTTCAATAATGGCGCGAATTTTATTTTCTTCGTTGGGTGTTAAATCTTTCGCCTTTTTCCCCACATCAATACCAACTTGTTTTAAAATTTTTCGAGCAGTTGGGATACCAATACCAAAAAGACAGGTTAAACCAATTTCGAGTCTTTTTTGATCTGGTACTGTTATTCCAAGAATTCTCATAATTATTGTTTTTGTTTATGTTTTGGATTAGAACAAATAACGCGCAAATGTCTAGCGCGTTTTACCATCTTGCAATTATCACATATTTTTTTGACAGTTGATCTGACTCGCATAATTGATTTATAAGGAGCAAAGCGACTATATAAATCTTTACCCTATTAAATGTCCTCCGGACAAATTTTGCTTTGCAAAATTTATTTAACAGGGTAAGGAAAATCATATTCGTTTCACTCATTGATTTTTACTTACAAGACAAAAACAAGGGGAAAACCCTTATTTTTCAATGTTTTTTACTTTTCATAAACCGTAATTAATATAATACACCATTCTTAAAAAAATTACAACCTTTTTATTATTCTTCCCTTTCCTCCATAGGGATCCAACACGACTTCGACAGAATCTCCTATTAAAACTTTAATTCGATGCATACGCATCTTGCCTGATAAATACGCCAAAATTTCTTTATTGTCTTCTATTTTTACTCTAAATAAAGTGGAGGGCAGTGATTCAGTAACAACCCCTCTTGTCGTCAAAATTTTTTCGTTTTTTGGATCACTCATTAAGATATCTAATCTTACTAAATTTATACCTATAGGTCAATGTTATATGTTAATAAGCTGGGCTTCTGTCCCCTAAGCCCAGCTTAGGGGAAATAATTATTTCGGGTAATTCACAATAATTTGTATGTTTTTACTTTTATCGGGAAAAGAAGTTTTCCAGAAAGGACGAATTACTAATACTGCAGTGTCGATGTTAGGATATTGCGATAAAATCTGGTTAAAATCACTCTTTTTCTTGTTTAATAAATCAGCGGTAAATTTTGCTTCATCAATTTTCCAAATAATTCTAGGAGTACCTGAAAGAGAAAAATTTATACTTTTTACATCTGCAAAAGAAATATTTTCTTTCTCTGCTAATGTAAAAGCCAAATCTCGAATATTTGGTATATAAATTTCACTCCCGTCATAATTATCAATAATATCTTGAGCTATTTTTGTTGTCAGTTTTTTCTCATCAAAAAGAAATCCATAAAGCGTACCCTTAATATTTACTAACGTCGTATTGTCTTTATCAGGAGTAAAACTGACATTTTGATCATCTATACTAAGAAAAATTGCATCTTTAAATAAAATAAACCCACTTGGAATTTGACCTGTAGCTTTATTTAAAAGTTTAGTTTCTAATGTAGCTTTGAGTTCACTCACTGCAGTCGTTTTATCAAGGGCAGAAACAATAGAAGATTTTCCTTTAAATCCACCTGTGATGTCCCCTTTTGATCTGCCATAAAATTTAGAATATTTTGGTGTCCCTTGAAAACCTAAAATTTTAAAATCAAGCGGACCACTGTTATATTCTTCTCCAGCTCCTGCTGCATAAATACCTACTTCTATGCTTCCTGGCTTGCCATCCTTTGTCATGCCAGGTACAGTTATTTTTTTACTTGTTTTATAAATTTTATTATTTGATCCTTCTAATCGCGTATCTATAGCAAGCACTTGAGGAGAAGAATTGTAAGAATTATAAATCAAAATAGTACCGGTAGCTGCTACGGCGACATCTTTTACTACTCCACCCTGTATTGTTTTATTTTCTTCTCCAGAAATAACCACTAAATCAAAAGGTAAATCCGGTGTGCTTGAATCTTTGGCAGCAGACAAATTTTCATTATTCAAAGGTATTTCTTTTACTTTAGGAACTATGGTAACTTTTGCTCCAGAAAATAAAAAAGAAAGAGCAAAAAGAAGAGATATAACAGAAATCAGGGCAACAAAATAAATTCTATATTTAGAACCTTTATTAGGATTTTTATTATTTTGTTTTAATTTAGTAGGAATTCTTTCCCTTTCTGTTTCCATTTGCCTTTCTTTTATTGGCATTCTTTGGGGTGTCTTTACTTTTACCATATCTTGAAGTAAATTTCTTGACATAATTATATTTTACCCTGTAGTGAAACTTCTGTAAAGTTCTACTACGGGGTTTTAGCAAATAAAACGGTTAATATAAATGGACTCAATAATGAGAAATGGATCACGATTTATGTTGTCTTTAAAGGCTGTAATGCCATGCAGGGTTTGGGCATCCAAGAAAATAATTCTAAATTCCGATTCGGTTAATGTGTATTGACTAAATTGTTCTGTTCTAATGATTTTTGAGAAAAAATCTGCCAAGTCTTGATCCACAGTTATAAAAATAGTTGCGGGAATAGAAATATCATCAGAGAGATTTGCTAAGGATTCCTGAAACCCATTAAGCCATTCAGTTTTTAAGTTATTTATAATTGGCTCAAGTTTTTTTTCAGTAGATTCCACTGCATGTCCGTCTTTGTAAAGAGAAATAAGCGATTTTGCTTCACTTAAAGAATAATTAAAATTCTCTGCCACTCTGCGTATCATAAAATTAGGTCCTAGCGGGTATGAAATAGAATCACCCAATATGTCTTTTTTTATCATAGCAATATCTGTCACTTCACCTCCAATATCCACCAAAAGAAAATTTTCCTGTTGGATAAACATGTCTCGGGCTACAGCAAATGATGTCATAACAAAAGAAGAAAATTTTATTTCTCCAGAATGAAAATGTCTAGCTATTGTCTCTTCTATCTTTTTTAAGATTTGTTCCCCGCTCATTGAAACAAAAATAACCATTTCAAGTTTTTGGGCTTTTTTATTATAAGGATCAGGTGTGGCATAACCATTTAGCATAGTTTTCATATTTTTAAATTCAATTGGACGAACTTTATTATTGGTGTGAGAAAATTTTGCCAAATGTTCCTCTTCAAAAAGACTTATCTCTTTTTTTATTAAGTCGTCTGCTAGTTTGGAAGTAAATACAAATGGAACATTTTTTTCAAGTTTGATAACTCTAGTTTGAGATGCATACCAAGGCGAAGAAAGAACACAAAAAACCTTGGACGGTTTTCCTATGCCCATCATACATATCCTACTAGCAACAATTTCAAGCGATTTTATGGTTAAAAATAAAAATCGTTCAGTGTCAATTTTGTCTTCAAGAATGATAGGTTCACGAATAGATAAAATTATTTTAGGAATTCCTCCTTTTTGTATTTCAAAAACAGCTCCTCCAATAGAAGAAGATCCAACATCAAAAACCAAAGCTAATTCCTTCTCTTCTTTTGGTTTAGAAAAGATACTCATGCTTTATATTATATCAATAAGTGAGGAGCATAAACAAGTTTATTTGTTTAATGTCCGAACGCCATTGATATATGGTATTCCATATATCATAAAAGTACAGCCTTTATGCGCCTAATACCTGCTGAAACAGCTTCTTCTTTTTGAATCTTAAAATGACCTAATTCGGCAGTATTCTTAACATGTGGCCCTCCACAAAACTCTTTAGAAATCTGCTTGTCATCTTTATCTTCTATAAAATAAACAGACACTGTATCTGGATATTTTGTTCCAAACTCCATTTCTGCCCCAATTTTTTCAGCTTCCGCTAAAGGCATTTCGCGACGAATAACTTCAAGCTTTTCTTTTATTCTTTCATTGACAAAATCTTCCACTTTTTTCTTTTCCTCTTCGCTTAATTTATGATCGCAAAGAAAATCCATACGCAAACGTTCTTCGGTAATATTACTTCCCTTTTGTTTTACTTCTTTGCCAACAACATTTTGTAATCCAGCTAAAAGCAAATGATGGGCGGTGTGTAAACGGATTGTTTTTTCATTTTGATTGGCTAGTCCGCCTTTGAACATTCCAGCTGATGAAGTCTGAGAAAGTTTTTGATGTTCTGCCATTTTTTTATCAAAATCTTTTTTATCTATTTTTTTTCCTTTTTCTTTGGCTAATTCTTCAGTTAATTCTATCGGAAAACCATAAGTGGTAGCTAAAACAAATGGATCTGTACCTTTCTCAAATTCTTTCAAGCCACGTTCAAGTGTTTCTTTAAATTTTTCTTCTTCTTTTTTTATTTCTCCTCTATCATCAAGTTTATATACATCACTAAAAAACTTTTTATTTCTTTCTATTATTTCATCTATTGATTCTTTAGAAAATCTAGCTACTCTGCGAATCAATCTTCTTAAGACATAACCACGTCCGGTATTAGAAGGTAAAACTCCATCAGAAATAATAAAAAGAGCTGCTTTCATATGATCTGTTATAATACGTTCTTCTTTAGTTTTCTCATTATTAAATAAATCCGTTTCATAAACACTTTTCTTTTTTTGCACAATTGAAACCAATCTCTCAAATCCCATACCCGTATCTACACCTAGAATATCCAATTTTTTAAGGGTCATTTCACCTTTATCCAATTTTTCTCGAGAACCATTGCAAAAATATTCATTAAAAACAATATTCCAAATTTCTACATCTTCACCATCCGCATTTTTACAATATATTTCAGTAGTCGGACCACAAGGACCAGAATCGCCTGTTGGACCCCAAAAAACATCTTCTCCTTCTTCTTTTATATTTTTTATTCCAATTTCTTTCCAAATTTTTTCTGATTCTTCATCCCTCGGAACATTTTTATTTCCTTTATAAAAAGTGACATAAGAAATTTCTAAATTCATTTCTTTAGAAATAAAATCATAGGCATACTGAATAGCTTCTCGACGCCCATACCCACCAAAAGAAAAATTACCCAACATTTCAAAAAATGTTAGATGGGAAGAATCTCCTACTTCTTCAATATCTCCAGTGCGAATACACTTTTGAACTGTAGTCACATTCAAACTGCCAAAATCTTTCTGCGCATCTTGTGGATGAGTATAATATTGTTTAAACTGTTGCATCCCGGCCGTAGTAAAAAGCACCGAAGGATCATTTTCGGGAATTAAAGAAGAAGAAGGAATTATTTTATGCCCACGAGCTTCAAAAAATTTTAAAAATCTTGATCTAATTTCATTTGAGTCCATATTGTTTTATATCTTTTCGCCTAAATCTTCATTTTCATCAGAAATTTTTCTGATTGGTTTTTCAAGAATATTCATAACAATAAAAATAAACAGCACTAAAACGGTTGAAATAACTGCCATACTGAAAAGCCCAAAACCCGAAGCCATACCAATCCCGGCTGTAACCCAAAGTCCTCCAGCTGTAGTAAGTCCTCTGGTTCGAGAATCTTTAAACATTATCATCCCAGCGCCCAAAAATCCGATACCTACTATAATATTTGAAGAAATCATGGTGGGATTAAACCCCGGAAGATTCATATACTTTTGTGCCATTGCCTCAGAAAATAACACAAATAAAGCAGCACCCATAGAAACAAGGGCATGGGTTTTCATACCAGCTTCTTTGTGCACCAAGAGACGTTCTGCTCCAATGACCATACCTAAAAGAACTGCTACTACTAATTTTAAAATAATCTCACTATTCTCTATAAAAAATTGTTCCATTTGTATATTATACCCTGTAGTGAAACTTTTTCAAAGTTGTACTACGGGGTTATATAACAACTCCTCCACCTAAACAAACATCCTTGTCATATATGACACAAGATTGACTAGAAGCCACTAATATGGGTTTATTAAATATGATTCTCGCGGAAGCCCGGCTTCCGCAAATTATTTTACAAGGTAAAAATTCGCTGTGATAACGAATCTGAGCGGTGTAGTTTTTGTTAGGTTTTGGAATTTCAGTAATCCAATTCGTGTCTTTTAGATTAATACAAAAATTTTCTGGGTCCCTAAAGCTGGGCTTTAAAAATTCCCCAAAGCCCAGCTTTTGAAATTCAACCCCCCTTAATCCCCCCTTGTCAGGGGGAAGTTGTGACACATACAAAATATTCTTTTTCACATCTTTGCCAATAATATAATACGGACCATCATTTGAGCTTTTCTTAGTTATGGTAAAACCATGTCGTTCTCCTAAGGTATGAAAAACTACTCCGTTGTGATAGCCAATTTCCTCCTCTTTTTCATTTATTACTTTCCCCTTTTTTTCTTTAATATAATGTTTCAAAAATTCTTTCAAATCCACTGCACCCAAGAAACATATCCCCTGACTATCTTTTTTTTCTGCTACTGGCAAATTAAATTTTTTGGCAAGTTTCCGAACTTCAAATTTTTTAAGATGACCAATCGGAAATAAAATTTTCTTTAATTGTTCCTGTTTTAAAGTCCAAAGGAAATAAGATTGATCTTTGGAAGGGTCAATGCCTTTTTGTAAATAAAAATTTTTTGGATCCCTAAAGCTGGGCTTTGGGGAATTCTTAAAGCCCAGCTTTGGAAAATTTTTATTTTGCGCATAGTGCCCAGTTGCTACATAATCTGCTCCCATAGAAATTGCTTTTTGGAGAAAAGCACCGAATTTCACTTTTTTATTACACATCACATCTGGATTAGGAGTTCTACCAGCTTTGTATTCTCTAATCATATAATCAGCTACTTCTTTTTTGTAAACTTCTTCTAAGTTAAAAGTTAAAAATGGAATATCCAAATGCGCCGCGACGCGCATAGCGTCGCGGTGTTCTTCTTCCTCATTGCATTCCAAAAAATCCGGATGCCAGGTGCGTAAAAAAACCCCAACCACTTCATAGTTTTGTTTCTTGAGTAATGTAGCTGAAACAGCAGAATCCACACCACCAGATAAACCAACAAATACAACTTTTTTCTTCATATTTTTAAATTACAATTTCATCAGCTTTTTGTAAAGCTCGTAAGTTGCATAGGCATCTGACAAGGCACTATGAGGATGTTCATTTATTATATTGAAAAGCTTACACATTTCACGTAAAGAAAAATGTTCAAAACTCCTAGTTTTATGAAATTTTGCCCAAGCTATGGAAATAGTATCTAATTTATAATAATGCATGGTGTTTTTGATTTTTAATTTGGCAAAATTGTATTCTAAAAATCCGGAATCAAAAGAAACATTCTGTCCCACCATTATGCAATCTTTTACTTTTTTAGAGAAAATCTGTATTGCTTCCTCTAGAGAAAAAGCTTCCTGCCAATCTTTTTTATTATAATGAGTAATTTTAAGAGAGATCAGTTCGGCATTTTCTATATGCTTTGGTCTTATTTTTAATTCAAATTTTTCAATTACCCTAAGTTTCGGTGTGGTAATAACGACACCAATTTCAATAATCTCGTGTTTTATTATATCGAGTCCTGTAGTTTCTATATCTATAAAAGCTAAGTTATGTTTTCGCATAGTGTTTCAAGGTCGGCCCTTAAATCTTTAAAAAGGACCGACCTTTATTTCAAGTATTTAAACTTATTTAATTTGTGCTCTGCGAAAGTCGTAGCATAATGTACATTCCCATCTTTATCGTGTAAATAATAAAGATAATTTGAAGATTTCGGATGAATTGCAGCTTCTATCGCTTTCAGCCCAGGATTGGAAATTGGATTTTTTGGTAACCCTTTTGTTTTGTAAGTATTCATATCGGCATCCACCTGCAGAGGCATATCCATAGCAATTCTTTTCCACAAAATTCCAGAAATAAATCCCCTATCAACATCTCCTTTTGATTCTTTTTCAATAATAGAAGCCATAATGATAATATCTTTTTCACTTTTACCGGACGATATTATTTCAGAACGAATAGATAATATTTTTTTCTCAAAATTATCACCCATAGAAAGTAATACATCTTTTTCATTATCAGTAGTCAGAAAAAAATAAGTATCCGGAAAAAGATATCCTTCTTTTGCTTCTTTTAAAAAATTATCTTCATTAAAATTTGGTAATTTAGAAGCAAATGTTTTGGAAATTTCTAAGATAGTGAAACCTTCTGGAATGGTTACTTTTATTGATGCTAAATGCCGTTCTCCTTTAGACAAACGCCTAGCTACTTCAAAAACAGGAATTTTATTATCAAATAAATAATCTCCAGATACTACTTTTTCACCTTCAAAAATTATGACAAAAGTTTCAAAAAGAACCCTAGAACGAATTATGTGATTTTCTTCTAAATATTTAGAAACTGATCTTAGGCTTGAACCTTCTTTTATATTTAAAATAATGCCTGTTGGAAAATTGTCTGGAGCATTAAAGAATAGAGAAAAAACTAAAAGAAAAAATATAATTACCCCAATTATATAAACAGTTTTAGGTGAAGAAAAATTCATAAGTAAATTATGTCGGTAGATTGGTAGGTGGAGAAGCTTCTTTTGATTCGATACGTTCTAAAGTAGGAACTTTCAATATCTGACCAGGGAAATGCCATAAAGTTGCTAGCTCTTCTGTATTCATAATCATAATATGATGATGAAAAAAGTTAGGGAATATATATGGTGAAAGTGGCCAAGGCAAGCGAATTTTATGTCGCATCGGAGGATGAAAAAACTCTCGTTCTCTATATTCTAAAAGCATTCTGTTTGATAAGCGGGTAATAGTAGCTCTGGTAGCCGGAAAGAAAGAAGAAACAGAAGTTTCTCCTGTAGCAAATGCATCAGATTGAGTTGAATTGAAACGAGTAAGTTCATTTGAATAGGGCGCAGCATACTGACGAAATATAAGACGCATATTTCTTCTATTATTCATATTAAACGCTTCTCTCTTAGCCACATAGCATATTCTAACTCCAGTATCAAAACCAACTTTTAAAAATTTTCTGGCTGCTCCTTTAATCATCTCATCCATGAAAGCAGGGGCACGAATTTCTTTTGACATTGTACCATCTGGTCTAGGACGAAGATTAGTAAATTCTGCTAGAGCTTTTCTAACCTGTAATTCTGACTCGGCCACCCAATCGTGGGATTTAAACCAAGTTCCTTTGGTATGAAATTTTTTCTTGGAAGGAGTAATGACTATTTGCATCCACATTTGTTCTCCTTTACCTATAGAGCCAAAAAGTTCTACCACTGGAGAAATAGGATCAACTTTATATTCTTCCTTCGGATCTTTATCTAATCCATAATCAATATAAGTTTTAAGTGGATACGCATCAGGTTTGGTAAATTTAAATTCACATCCCCATAAATTATATTTACTGTCAGCTGTAATTTCATCAACTGCCAAAGTATAATCTTCCACTTCTTTAACTTGTGCTTGAGGATATTGGGCATACATTTGAGTTTCAATCAAACTTTTCACGCGTGAAGGAACACGAATATAAAAATGCACTTGTCCTTCAATAGACACTATTTCCAAAGAAAACCAAAACCACACTGCTCCTATCCAATAAGATTCAAGTCCGCTTTTTTGACTAGAATGATAAAGGGCATTGGTTATAAAAAGTTCCATTGCTCTCGGAGATCTCAAAACGTCTCGCGGAGGCACTATCTCCAGTAAAACCCATTCAATACCTGAAATGAAATTGGCTTGCACATAGTGCAACCAAAAAGCGTGAGCAATATAGGCAAGAACCCCTGTTAAAACGACAGGCAAAATTCCAAGCAATATTTTGTAGATCCAAAGAATTATTAAATCTATCATTACCTATATTTTAGTATAAAAAGCAAAAAAAATAAAGACCTCACCCCTTGCCCCTCTCCTTAGTAAGGAGAGGGGTTGGGGAGAGGTGAATTTACGCTAGAGCATAAAGACCGTTTTTGTTCTTTTTGAAATATTTAGGATTTACAAGATTTACCAAAATAGTGTTCTTTTTAAAATATCTTTCTTTCATCACCCTATCCACCACATTATCCTTTGAAAGTGGACCTTCCCTTTTTAAAATATCTCGGATAACTTCTCGAGCAATACCAGTTTTATATCCCCATTCAGCCAAAGCGTAAAGACCACGGCCAACCAGAACAAATCGAGGGTCTTTTATAAGTTCATTGTGACAAGTAGCATAATGTGTTTTTCGTCCAAAAGTTTTAGAAATAGCATCTGCTACTTCTCTAAAGTGCATTGGGGAACCATGTTTTCTCATAACAAGAAAAGCATAATCTTTCACTCCACGAGTGCGAACATTTGGTGAACTTGTTTTTCCCCATTCACCTAATGGATTTTTAGAAATATTTTTAGAAATAGAAAGCCATCTCTTGGCTATTTCATCATTTCTGTATTGCTCGGCTACATCTTTCATTTGATCAAAAAACTTTTTAATCATCTCCGATTCCAAAATAAGATCTTGGTCGCTCAAACTGGCATAAAGTTTTTTCAAAGAATCATGCACTTTTTCTGCCATCGAATCATCCACGCTCCAACGAGTTCTAAAATGATCATCCTCGCGATGTTTCTTAAAATAATCTCCAAGTTCTAAATAAAAATGAATATGATTTTGAGTATTTTTGTCTTTGGAAATATGAGCCAAGAGATCGCTCTCGGCCACAATTGCTCCTAAAGAATGAATTAACCGCTTTAGCTCATCAAAAATCACCTGTTCTTCTTTGTAAGCTGCAGATTTTTTAATTAAAGCTAAAGCTGAATCTTCTATCTGGCGGACACGTTCTCGGGTAATATTATATTTTTTGCCAATTTCCTCAAGAGTTTTTCTTTGAGCATCGGCAGTCAAACCAAAGCGATTCATAATGACATCGCGTGTACGATCTTGAAGCTGTGAGGTTATTCTTTTAGTAACTTGCTTTGGCTTAAATGATATTGTTGCCATAATTTTTTATAAATAAAATATTAAACTTTATACTCTACATAATACACCCTAGTCAACCTAATGTCAACTATTTCTTTTTTTATCTCTCTGCGCTTTTACCCGATCAAGCTCGGTCAAACATTTTTTACGAATTCTTACCGACTTTGGAGTGACTTCTAAATATTCGTCGCTATTCATAACCTCCAAACCTCGTTCAATACTCAAAATAAAAGGCGGATTAAGGTAAATTGCTTCGTCGGTGCCAGATGCCCTCATATTACTGAGTTGCTTGCCCTTGGTGGGGTTTACAGACATATCATCTCCCTTTAGGACATTACCAATAACCATCCCTTCATATACCTCTGTACCGTGCTCAATATACATTATACCACGTTCTTGTAGATTTGCAATAGCAAAAGCTACCGCCTTGCCACCTACCATAGAAACCATAGAACCATACTCACGTTTTTTTATTTCATTTGCATAATCTTTAAAACCAATCACTCGCGAAGACATTATTCCCTCTCCCTTGGTATCTATAATAAATTCTCCACGATAACCTAACAATCCACGAGTTGGTATTTCAAAAATAATTCTGGCAATATTTTCTTTCTCTACCATATGTTTCATCAGACCTCTGCGCTTGCCAATTTTTTCTATAACTGTACCAGAAAATTCCATCGGCACATCAATGACTAATTCTTCGTAGGGTTCTGTTTTAATGCCATCCTTTTCTTTGATAATAACTTCCGGTTGAGAAACTTGCATTTCAAATCCTTCTCGGCGCATATTTTCTAAAAGTATTGCAACGTGAAGTTCTCCCCTTCCGTAAATCTTAAAAAAACTTGGCCCCATTTTATCTCCTTGGTCTGGAGAAAAATCCACTTTTAACCCGACATTTATTTCCAGTTCTTTCTCTAATCTTTCTTTAATTTGTCTGGAAGTAACAAACTTCCCTTCCTGTCCAGCAAAAGGAGAATCATTCACTAAAAAATTGAGAGACAAAGTAGGTTCATCAATGGCAATATGGGGTAACTGTTCAACACTTTCATCTTCACAAATAGTTTCACCGATATAAATATCTGGAATACCAGCTAAAAGAACAATATCACCAGAAGTAGCTTCGGAAACTTCTTTTCTAGCTATTCCTTCAAAACCGAAAAGTTTGGTTATCTTACCTGTCCTAGTGCTTGCTTGTTCTCCCTTTATAAAAACCTGACTTCCTGAAACCATTTTGCCAGAATAAATTCGTGCCACAGCCATACGTCCTAAAAAGTTGTCATAACCTAAATTAAAAACTTGAGCAGACATCTTCTCGTTTTCATTCAATGAAGCCGGTGGAACATTTTCTAAAATTACATCCAGAAGAGGAGAGAGACCCCCTCCTTTCTCCTCCCCCTTAGTAAGGGGGAGGTTGGGTAGGGGTAAATTTCTGAATGCCACCCCTTCTCGCCCTATGGCATAAACTGTTTCAAAATTCGCCTGTTCCTCATTTGCCCCTAATTCAAAAAATAAATCTAAAACTTCTTCATGAACTCTGTGTGGATCTGAGGCCGGTTTGTCTATTTTATTTATAACCACTATGGGCTTAATTCCTAATTCGAGAGATTTTTTAAGAACAAACCTGGTCTGTGGCATTGGCCCTTCTACCGCATCCACCAATAAAAGAACTGAATCAACAGCCCGTAATACACGTTCCACCTCCGAACCGAAGTCAGCATGGCCAGGAGTATCTACAATATTGATTTTTGTTCCCTTATAAGTGATAGAAGTATTTTTAGAATAAATAGTAATACCGCGTTCTTTTTCTAGAGCGTTTGAATCCATTGATATATTTTCATCTTGAAGTCCCCCGTTTTGTTTCATCAAGGCATCTGTCAATGTCGTTTTGCCGTGATCCACGTGGGCGATGATTGCAATGTTGCGTATTTCCATGATTGATTTTAACGAGTGTAGTGAGTATAAAAATCATCACCCTGTTAAATAATTTTTGTAAACAAAAATTGCCCGAAGGGCATTTAATAGGGTTAGAAAGTTATATTCACTCCGTTCATTAATTTCTAATAATAACATACTTTTAAAGAAATAACAAATTATTAATGTATATCGTGAGATTTAAGATAGCGATATTCATGAATGGTCAAGAAAATAATAATCAAATCCAGAATGGTTAACAATAATAACCCAATAGAGAAAGTGTGAAAATAACGAAAAATTTGGTAAAAAACAAACAAACTAAAAACTGCGATGGAAGCGGGATAAGCCCAAAGTTTTTTTCTCAGAAGCCCCACCACTAAAAACAACTTAATTATTCCGTGAGAAAGAAGGTAAAATATTAAAAAATATTTGGTATTGATAGAAAAATTATTGGTCATAGTCATAAAATAATTAGCAAAAAAATCATTCGGTTCTTCAAGAAGTTCTCCCCGAGTAAAAAAAGTTATAACCGAAACAAAAAAAGCCTTAGTCAGAAAAAACGCTAAAATTCCAGAAACAATTTCAAAAATAGCGTGTATCCCTTTTAGAACGACACTAATCTCGAAAATAGAATAAATATTTTTTTCACTGAGTTTTTTTATCATTTTGTAAACAAAAGTATTTCTATCCACCATAAAACATAGTGGTATATTATTGTACCTTGTTGTATAAAAATTTATAAGGCTTGTCGGCTAAATTTTTTCAACTTCCGTTCCCTCTTTTACTTTCTTCACTGTCTTTAAACCGACAACTTCGCCCTTAGAAGCTTTTTCCACTTGCTTATGTTCAATTTGAAGTGAATCTATGTTTTGTTCAAAATCAGCACCGTGACCTTCAAATCTCACTTTGTCGCCAACCTTAAGAGTGGTTTTAAGCTCCACAATGGCAACCCCTAAATTGTCATAATAATGTGTAACTTTTCCGACCTTCATAATATATAAATTGTAGCATAAAAATATATTTTGTGTTATTTTATATGAATGCGTCGGTGGCGGAGTGGTCAATCGCAATTGACTGTAAATCAATCGCCTTCGGGCTACGTAGGTTCGAATCCTACCCGACGCACATTGACAAAGCTGTTTTTTATCTATAGAGTGACTTCAGATAGTTTCTCACAATTTGCTAACAAATTAACTTAATAAGGGAGTCTATAATGAATGTAAAAATATTACTTGTTGAGGATGATAAAAATTCTCAACTTACTATTTATCGTCTTCTCAAAAGCAATAATCTAAACTATGTTTCCTATGTTTCCTTTGCTGAAAATGGTAAAGAAGCAATTGAACTTGTGGAAAGTCAAAAATTTAGTCTAATTTTAATGAATATACAAATGCCTATCATGGATGGACTAAAGGCAACAAAAAAAATTAGAGAAATATTAGGATATGAAAATATCCCAATTATTGCAGTAACTGCTCTCGCTATGAGCGGTGATCGTAAAAAATGCCTAGAAGCTGGAGCAACAGATTATCTTCCAAAACCAATAGATTCAAAAGAATTTCTTGATATGGTTAATTTTTATATTAATAAAGAAATTCAAGCCTAAAATTATTAAGCTGTTGCTCAAACAAAAAAAACTGTTTGAACAACAGCTTTTTTTGTTTTTATTTAGTAGTTGAATTACTGAGTCGAGAACGTACGTGGATTGGGCTTTTTATTTTCCCCTTTTTAGTTTCAATTAGAAGTTCATTGTTTTTGACAGAAACAAAAACCGTATCCCCTTTCTTCACATCATTAGAGATTATGAAATTAGCCACGGGATTTAATATTTTATTTTGAATCAAGCGATTTAATGGGCGCGCGCCATAATGTGGATCATATCCTTCTTTAGCTAAATACGAGAGAGCCTCATCGGAAATTTTGAAATCTATATCTTTAACGAAAAGTCTATCTTTTACTACATTTACTCTCAAGTTTACTATTTCTTTAATGGCTTCTTCTGAGAGAATATCAAAAACAATAATCTCATCCAGACGATTTATAAATTCTGGTCGGAAATGATCTTTCATTGCCTCCATCACTTTCTCTTTCATATTACTGTAATCCTGTTTATCGGAATTATTAGAAAAGCCAATTGATTCCATTTTTTCTACAAATTGTGAACCAATATTTGAGGTCAGAATAATAATGGCATTTTTAAAATTAACCACTCTACCCTTGCCGTCTGTTAATCTTCCTTCATCAATTACTTGCAACAACATATTAAAAACTTCCGGATGAGCTTTTTCAATTTCGTCAAAAAGTATCACAGAAAATGGACGATGTCTGACGGACTCGGTAAGTTGTCCTGCCTCATCATAACCAACATAGCCTGGAGGTGAACCGATAAGTTTTGAAATGGAATGTTTTTCCATATATTCAGACATGTCCACTCGAATAAGTGCATTATCGTCGTTGAACATAAATTGAGCCAGAGCTTTGGTCAATTCAGTCTTTCCAACTCCCGTCGGACCTAAGAATATAAACGAACCATTTGGTCTGTTTGGATCCCCTATACCTGCACGAGAACGACGTATGACATCTGCCACACGTTTGATGGCTTCATTTTGACCAACTACCCTCTTTTTCAATTCTTCTTCCATTCTCTGTAATTTTGCGCGATCTTCTTCAAGCATTTTAGTAAGTGGAATACCAGTCCAGCGAGCTACCACTTCGGCTATATCTTCCGCAGTCACTTCTTCTTTCAAAATTCTTCGAGACTTTTGCAATTTTTTCAAACGTGAAAGTTTTACTTCCAATTCTTTTTTTAACACCGGTATTTTTCCATAACGTATTTCCGCAGCCCGAGACAAATCTGATTTCATTTCTGCATCTTCAGCTGAGAGACGTAAAGCATCAAGTTCTTTTTTAATGGCTCGGATTTCAACAACCGTTTCTTTTTCATTTTGCCATTTTAATTCAAGCTCTTTTGTTTTCTCGTGTAGATTTGCAATTTCTCTGTCTATTTCTTTTATTCTACTTTTTTCAGTTTTACTATCTTTGGCATTATTTTCAATTTCTTTTTTGAGCGCTTCTTTTTCAATTTCTAAACGCATTATTTTTCTATGAGCATCTTCCAAAACAGGTGGCTTGTTTTCAAGCGCAATTTTTAGGGAAGAAGATGCTTCGTCAATCAAATCCACTGCCTTGTCTGGCAAAAATCTATTAGAAATATAACGAGTAGAAAGATTCACGGCTGAAATGATGGCATCGTCGGTAATTCGCACTCCATGAAAAAGTTCATATTTTTCTTTCAAACCACGAAGGATGGTAATAGCGTCATCCACACTAGGTTCATCAATATAAACAGGTTGAAAACGACGAGCCAAGGCTGGGTCTTTCTCGATATGTTTTTGATATTCTTTTAAAGTAGTTGCCCCTATGGCTCGTAATTCTCCACGAGAAAGTGCAGGCTTTAACATATTTGAAGCATCCATGGTACCCTCTGAGCCTCCTGCCCCAACAATTGTGTGAATCTCATCTATAAAAAGAATAACTTTCCCATCAGCTCTTTCTATTTCTTTCATAATACCTTTTAATCTTTCCTCAAATTCTCCGCGATATTTTGTACCGGCGATAAGTGAACCTAAATCAAGAGAAACAAGCTCTTTTTCTTTTAGAGACTCAGGAACATTATTTTTTGCAATACGTTCCGCCAAACCTTCTACTACTGCAGTTTTACCAGTGCCAGCTTCTCCTATTAAAATTGGATTATTTTTAGTTCGGCGAGAAAGGATTTGGATAATACGCATTATTTCATTATCACGTCCAATAACTGGATCTAATTTATCTTCCTTTGCCAACTTAGTTAGATTACGAGTATATTTTAAAAGTAATCTAAATTTTTTTGGTTCTGTCACATCGGTAATATTTTGGCTACGAAGTTCTTCTAAAACTTTCATCACTGGATCTTTCAAAATTCTAAATCGCGCCAAAATTTCTCGCGCATCTCCCGCCACTTCAAGCATGGCAATAAAAAGATGTTCGGTAGAAACAAAATCATCTTTCATATATTCCGCTAATTTTACTGAATGCTCTATCACTTGAGCTAAATCTGGATTCAAATAAATTTGATAGGCCGGAGAAAGAGTGCTATGAGATTCTGGTGATTCAATTGATTCCAAAATAGAATCTGTTAAAAACATTGTATCTATTTCCAATTTATCTAAAATAGAATTGACCATACTCTCTTCTTGGAGTAAAAGTGCGGCCAGTAAATGTAAAGAAGAGACATGGTTTTGTCCACGCTCAATAGCCAGCTCATGAGCCTTTTTGATTGCATCTTTCGATTTAGTTGTAAATTTGTGAAGTGGTGGCATAAAGTGAATTATAAAGTATAAAATTTATAAGATGAAGAATTAATGAAGAAAAAAACAAATCCTTAAGGTGTTGTTTTTACTTCGGTTTTTGGCGTTGTATCTTTAGCTTTTAGAGCTTCAATAATCAAATCAATTGAAGCAAAGGACGTGGTGTCGCTAGATAATGCAATACCTAAGACATCCCCGTCTAAATCAAGCACCAACCCTCCTGCATTTGATTTTGTAACATTAATTTTCATATCTCTACTCCCATCAAAAATAAAAGAAGAAATTGTACTACCCAAAACTAAAATCTTTTGTCCCGCTTTTACTTTATTTAAATCTCCAAAAGCAGGCACAGTGAAAACAAGTTTATTTTTTTCATCCAACGGTGCACCTATTTTAAGAAATGAAAATCCGTTTTTATTAAGAGAAACAAATTCCGCTTTAAATTTTCCGCTATTATTTTTTACATAATAAATACCAGTGTCGGAAACAAGCGAACCATCAGCCACAATAATTCCATCATTAGAAATTACAAATCCACGTCCAGCTGAAACTTCAATAGTTTTTCCATCTACGTCTTGTGTTTCTTTGGTGATAGAAAAGATAGCTGATTGATTTTTTGCGATAGCATCTACTACTAAATCTTCTTCTTTAACAATAACAGTTTGAACTGTACTTGTCCCTGGTACTATTTTTTCAACTGTCTGTCTGACAATACGATTAATAGGAATAGTAACCGAAGAGGGTGCCTGTTGCATTAGGGTTACGGTAACAATACCCGTTGCTATCGAAGTAATGAAAGAAAGCAGTATTGCAAGCAATATAAGTTGGGGTTTATTTAATTCTTTGATATCCATAGCTTCAATTATACCACTTTTTTAGTTTTTGCAAAATTTCTGATAAAGTTTTGATTGTGTAATTTATATCGGCTTTGGCGGTCTTACTTCCCATAGAAAAACGTAATCCACCGATTTCATACCCAGAAGCCAGGCTTATGGAAGACTGAAGCCTGGCTTCAGAATTTCTTATTGCATCTATAACATATGAACCTTCTTTGCGAGAACTTTTGCAAGCACTTTTTGATGACGCCATTATTCCTTTAGCCGAAAGTTCCAGTACTAAAAGATCACTCGGAATTTTGGGGAATGTAATGTTTATATTATTGGGTAGTCTATTTTTTAAGTCCCCATTTACTATCGGACGTTGGACGTCCGAAGTTCGGACGTCCAACGTCCGTAAGAAATAATCTCGTAATTTTGTTAAACATTTAGATTCTTTTTCTTTATTTTTTTGTGCTAGTTTTAATGCTTTCGAAAATTTTAAAATTTCCGGTAAATTTTCTGTCCCTGGACGTAAGCCCATTTCTTGATCTCCCCCACCAAATATCGTCGCAAGTGATACAGATTTCTTTTTATAAAGTACCCCTACTCTACCTGCCCCTTCTATTTTTGAACCAGAAAGAGAAAGTAAATCTATCCCTAATTTTTCAACGTTTAAATCTAAATAATTAATTGCTTGCACAGCATCGGTATGAAACAGGCAAGGCCTGTCTTTTAACAGGCCTTGCCTGTTGTTTTTATTATAATGCCTGA
>JAPLXV010000019.1:30265-56871 GCA_026395895.1 Candidatus Nomurabacteria bacterium
AATTTCATTATTAGCATACATTACTGAAACCAATACAGTATTTTTTCTAATTTCTTTTTTTATTTTCTTAGGGTCTACTATCCCATTTGCTTCAACGGGCACAATTGAAATTTCTGCCAACTTTCTTTTCTGAAGCATTTTAAAAGTTTCCAATATTGAAGGATGTTCTATGTTGGTGGTGATGATATGGGGAAGAATACACTTCTCCCCAACCCCTCTCCTTACTAAGGAGAGGGGCGAAGGGGTGAGGTTCTGTTGTGCCAACACAATTCCCTGAATTGCAAGATTATTACTTTCTGTTCCTCCACTGGTAAAAATTATTTCTTCAGGTCGAGCTTCTAAAATAGAAGCTACTTCTGTACGTGCGTTTTCTAATTTTCTTTTAGCTTCCACTCCAAGCACATGAATAGAACTTGGGTTTGGAGATACTGAAGCCGCATAATCTAAATATATTTTTCTTGATTTAACCATTAAAATAGTATATATTGAAACGATATGAATATAAAGCTTGAAATCATTTTTATTGGAATTGCTATTCTTTTTATCCTCTTGGGTGTTATTTGGGCGATTAGAACAGAAAAACGCCTAAAAAGATTTTTTGCTGGAAAAAAAGCAAAAGATTTGGAAGAAAGTATAATCACTCTGGAAGAAAATATTTCAAAATTAAAATCTGCCAAAGAAAATATTGAAAAAGAACTTGTAGAAGTAAATAAAAAATTAAAAAAAAGTATCAGAGGTTTAGAAACGATACGATTCAATCCCTTCCCTGACCAAGGCAGCAATCAAAGCTTTGCGGTTGGAATGGTGAATGAAGATGGTGATGGCGTAGTGTTCTCAAGTTTATATTCTCGAGAACGAATGAGTATCTTTGCTAAGCCTGTAAAAAATGGAAAATCAGAATATGAACTAACCACTGAAGAAAAAGAGGTTCTGAAAAAAGCTAAAGTATAATTATGGAAAAAAACGAAGAAAAAAGCATAGAACGACCGCCGGTAGTGGTAATTATGGGTCATATTGACCATGGCAAATCAACCCTTCTTGACTATATAAGGAAGACAAACATAGTGGAAAAAGAAGTAGGTGGTATAACTCAAAAAATTACTGCCTATGAGGTTATCCATATTTCTGAAAAGGGAGAGGAAAAAAAGATAACCTTCATTGATACACCCGGGCATGAATCATTTTCAAAAATGCGTGAACGTGGCGCGCAAATTGCCGATATCGCTATTTTAATTGTTTCAGCTGAGGACGGAGTAAAACCTCAAACAATTGAGGCGTGGAAAACGATTGTGGAAAATAAAATCCCTTGCATTGTGGCTATAAATAAAATAGATAAAACAAATGCTAATGTAGAAAAAACAAAAACCGAACTAGTGGAAAATGAAATATATCTTGAAAATTATGGTGGCAAAATTCCCTTCGTTGAAATCTCAGCAAAAATCGGTACAGGTGTAGATGATTTGTTGTCTCTAATTAATATTCTGGCTGAAATGGAAAATTTCACTGGCAACAAAAATGAAAATGCGTCAGGCTTTGTGATTGAAGCAAAACTTGATTCTAAACGTGGAATTCAGGCAACTCTTATTATAAAAAATGGAACTCTCAAAAAAGGCATGACTGTGGTAGTGGAAGATAGTTTTTGTTCCACTAATATTATGGAAAATTTTCTAGGAAAAACCATAAGCGAAGCAACTTTTTCTTCTCCGATACGTCTTATTGGTTTTTGTAAAATACCAAAAATAGGAGCAGAATTTAAATCTTTTGAAAATAAAAAGGATGTAGAAAAATATATGAAGGAATTACCCCTTCGCCCTTCGGGCACTTCCCCTTATCAAGGGGGAGAATCATCAACTCCCCTCCTTAGTAAGGAGGGGGTTGGGGGTGGTAAAAAAATAATTCCAATTATTTTGAAAGCTGATATTTCAGGTTCCATAGAAGCGATTGAAAAAGAAATAAAAAAAATGATGAAAGAAAACGCAGAATTCAAGATTATACAAAAAGGGGTCGGACCTATTTCGGAATCAGATATAAAAACAATAAGTGGAGGAGAAGATATGATTGTTATCGGATTTAATGTAAAAATAGATAAAAGCGCCATAGAACTTGCTGAAAAACGAGGGATAACTATTTCTTTCTTCGATATTATCTACAAAATGACAGAGTGGCTTGAAACTGAAATGGAAAAAAGAAGACCAAAAATTGAGACAATAGAAACAACTGGTAGCGCTAAAATTCTAAAAGTTTTCAGTCGTACTAAAGAACGTCAAATAGTGGGAGGCAGAGTTTTAAAAGGACGTATCATTTTGGATAAAATCGTGAAAATTATGCGCCGGGAGTTTGAAATTGGACGCGGAAGAATAGTAAATCTAGAAAAAGCTAAAGCAAAAGTTAAGGAGGTCGAAGAAGGCGCAGAATTTGGTATGATGATTGAATCAAAAATAGAAATTGCCGAAGGAGATATGATTGAATCGTTTAATATTACTCAAAAATAAAATGCTCCAGAGAAATGAAAAAGTAGCAAATTTTCTAAAAGAACTATCAGCTCAATTTTTGGAACATGAGAGCAATGGCACTTCATTAATCACAGTTACTTCTTGTAATGTTTCTCCTGATTTGAAACGTGCCACTATTTTTATAACAGTACTTCCAGATGAAAAAGAACATGATGCATTAGATTTTGCCAAACGAAAACGAGGGGAATTACGTGACCACATTAAGAAAAATATGCAAACAAAAGTCATTCCTTTTGTTGATATAGAAATAGACCGTGGAGAAAAAAATAGGCAAAAAATTGACGAATTGCTTAGAGAAAAATAGTTTTTGTGCCCGAGGTGGGAATCGAACCCACATCCCTTACGAGACACGATTTTAAGTCGTGCGCGTATACCAGTTCCGCCACTCGGGCATTGGCATTTCTGCCGTGAGGCCTGGGGCGGAATTGAACCGCCGTATAGAGATTTTGCAGATCTCTGCCTTACCACTTGGCTACCAGGCCGAATATTATAAACATATAGACTGATTTACTTATACCTGCGCAGATCTCTGGCATATTACTACTTCGCTACGCTCATGCCACTTGGCTACCAGGCCGTTCGTTTAATATAACATTATTTAATAAAACTTTCAAAATAAAAAAAAATGTGTTAAATTGGAAAGAGAAAAATAAATCCGCCCTTAGCTCAGCTGGTAGAGCAGATCCCTCTTAAGGATAAGGTCGAAGGTTCGATCCCTTCAGGGCGGACACAAAAGAATAAATCTCATGGGAGTTCAAGTCTCCCCCTCGGCACATTGTTAAAAAAAACTTGACTTTTATATCGATAAGTGCTATACTTATTAGTATGAATAAAATAAACAACAAATTAATATTGATTTTTACTATTTTAGCCTTTGTTTTTGGACTTTCTTCAACTTCCCCTGTTTATGCTCAAAATACCGGAGTAATACCCTTTCCTTATTATTATAATAACAGTGGTTCAGGAAATAGAGGTGACTATCCAACTCCTGTTTACTATTCAGTGCCTACACCCGTCAATTATAATAATCAAAGAGTAATCGCGGGATGTGAAGGAAGAAGTACCGGTTATAGTACAACAACTGGTCAATCTTGTGTTGGAAACTATGTAAATAACACAAATACAAATAATAATTCATCTTCAACGTCTTCAAACACTACTACTAAAAATTCTGACACTTCTAACACCTCTAATACTACCGTTTCAAAAACCACAGATACAAATAATACAGTAGCCGCTAGTGATAATAATAATAGTTTTAGTGGCCTCACAGCTAATGCCTTAGAAGGATCAAACAGTTTCTTACCCACTGGTTTACTTCAATGGATATTTTTAGCAATAATAGTTGTGGCCATAATCTTTTTATGGAGATATGTTTTCCGTTCTGAAGATAAATATCTATCTGAACCTCTAAAACACGCCTAATATATAAAATAAAAATCACTCCAACTTAAATTGGAGTGATTTTTATTTATTTTAAAATTACGGATTATAAGCAGGCAATTCTACTTTTCCGGTTTTAGGATCTATGTTTTCTATGTTGAAAGTTTTCATAATAATACTCAAAATCGTAAACACTCCCATCATTATGACAATTCCAACAACCCCCCAAATCATATGACTCTTACCCGTAGTTTTCTTTTCTTCATTTTCTGAATTGGAAATAAATTCAAATACACCATATAGAAAGTAGACTACCGCCAAAGCAAAAAGAAGTATGATGAGTGGGTTTATGATGAACTTATTAGCGTTCGAGACGAAAGAATCAACGCTCGCATAAGCTACATTCGTAAAAAATAAATCCGTAAGCATACAATGTTAATAATTTGGAGTTATTGGCGTGATAGGAGCATTTGTTCCAACACCTAAGCCAAAGGTCCTGTTGACAATACCAACAAGTCCCCATACGGCAACAATAACTACCAAACCAATGATGCCATAAATAATTCTATCTCTTCCTTTTTTCTTAGCTTCTTCGTCGTCAGAAATAAAATAAGTAATAACTCCCCATATAAAATAAACAACCGCTAAAATAATAAGTATTGGAATAATAATATCTAAGATATCTCCAATTTTACAAATTATACTTTGGATTGTTCCAAATTGTTCGACACTAGAACATCTTCCTCCTGTAGGTTGTGCCAAAGCTATAAGTGGCATAAAGCTTAAAACAGAACTCGACAACACAATTAATTTTTTCTTCATAATTTATGATTACTAATAATTTTATCCGCCTCTGGCGGAAAAGCGACTTAATAATAAACTTATAATACTAATAATATACCCATATTATATCATAAAAAGAACAAAATAAGTAATGCAAGCCTATTGTTGTAATTGTGGAATAACATATTCAATACCAAATGTAGTTCCCAATATCTTTACTAAACCCCAAACAGCAAACATTATTGTTAAACCGATGATTCCCCAAATCATAAATTGCCTGCCTTTGGCTCTTTTTGCCTCTTCTTGATCGTTTATAACATATTGCACAACTCCCCAAATAAACATAACTAAAGCTAAAGCAATAATGAGAGGAATTACTGATTTATTGATAATACAAACCACATAAATTAAAAGATCTTGAAATTTAGGGTTAGCAACTAAAGTACACATAAAAATATAAGTTAATTTATAATGCTTTAACCGTATCTGCTATAAGCTGCGCGATAGCCCACGACCCAAGAAGTATCGCTGCGCCAATTAAGGTATAAAGTAACGCATCTTTAGCTTTTTTGATAGATTCTGGTTTGCCTTGTGCAGAAACAAAAAGAAAACCACAGTAAATTATGGCTAAGACTAAAACCGGCATACCAATCTTAATTACTCCTTTTAATATAGTCTCAATCAACCCACCTACTGAAGTTACACTTGGTATCGGATTTTTAATCGTTACAGGAGTCGTGGTTTGAGCAAAAGATAAAATCGGTAGACACAACATAAAAACTGCTAAAATAATGTTAAGTAGATTTTTCTTTATATAATTCATACTCTATATTATATTACTTATAATCTTAAAATCCAAACCAATCCCAAGATTTATCATATCCTACTATTGATAATATCGTTTGAATAATGAGAAAGGCAGCCAGCACAATAACTAGACCAAGAGCCACATTGGTAAATATACTTTTGGCTTTTTCTCTTTTAGAGGTCTCTCCTCCTGAAGTTATTAGTTCAAATCCGGCATAAGCGAACATCAAAGCAGCGATAGGCAGAACTAAATCAAAAATGACAAAATGAACTACCGTATTTATAAGAGTTAAAATATCATAAAAACCGCAAGGATTTTCTACCTTACCATTTGCGTCACTTAAACCGCATTTTACTAAACCACTTGGACTTTTTTCTGGTGTTGGTGGAGGAGGCGTAGGCGTAGGCGTTACACTTTTAGTGGTAAATGTTTGAGTGGCGGTCGGAGTTAATTTATTTGCAGTATCGTATAATCTATATTTATATGTCGTCTTCGGTTTAAGATTATCTATAGTAATAATACTTTTTCCTAAGCTGTTAAACTGAAGCAAGTCACTTTCAAAATCAAAATTATTTTCTCCATATTCTATCTTAAAATCAAAATCCTGAAAGTTTTTATTATAAATGGTCGTTTTGAAATCAGCTGAATTTTCAGTAATATTATCTACAAGAATATTGGCAGAAATAAATTTCATAGCAATAGGCACGTTATTATTCCCTACGGTGGTAAACGGATATGTCATTCCAATAGGAATATAACCTGTTCTTAAACTTAAAGTCTCACCGTAATATTTTTTTATAGAACCATCTTTAGAACAATCCTTGTCTTTGTCAGAAGTTTTTTCAAAACAACCAACTGCTCTAAAATAATAATCAGAAAAGAGATCAAGTTCTGGACTTGTATAAAAATCATTATACTCATCAGCATCAGGAAACCGCTGGATTACAATCGTTTTTTCTGCACCAATGTCTAAATTTGCATCATTTTTTTTAAATTCAAAATAAGTAGTAAACCCTTTCTTATCAAAATTACCGGAATAATATCCGCCAAAGACAAAAGAACTTTCGCCTAATATCGAATATCCTGTTGTTTCTACTTTTATAGTGTCTTTAACAGCAACAGCTTGAGCTGAAACTTTCGTATTAGAAATAAATATTAAAGAAAAAACTCCGACTAGAATGAAGGTTGCAGTTAAAAATAATTTGAAATTTGTTTTTTTCATAAAGTTTATTTGATTAATAATAGTCCCAATTTTGTGCCAGCATCACTTATGGCTTGTGTTACTGACATACTATTTGAAAGCACTTTTTCAACCATTCCTTGAAAAATAATATTAGTATCTTTGGGTGATGGATCTAGCCAACTTCTAGCAAAAAGCGCAGAAGAATAGAAGGTCGGCGAATATGCATCTGCTGGTATAGTTTTAAGTAAATTTCGACGGGCTGGGGCCAAACCAAGAGAAGTTGCCATCTTAGAAGCAAAATCACCATTAGCCAAAAGACCCGTAGCAATGAAAGCTGTAGAAAGATTTTTTGAGAAAGAAGAAATAGCAATACCTGTAACATGGGCAGAGGTTAATTTAAAAGTATTGTTTCTAATTTGAGGCATAGGTGCCATTAAGAAATTTTGATTCGGATTTTTGTCAACTAAGGATTGCAATTCGCTTGCGTAACCAAAATAAAATGCCAAATTCTCTGCACTAAAAGCATCACGAGAATTTGAGAAAGATTTATTCCAAGAATAAACATCTTTTAATGGATCAGCAAAATCAGTATAAAATTTCAAAATCGTGCCCAAGTCATATTGTCCACTATTTTGATTCAAGGTAGACATAAAAGATCCATTCTTCTCAGCTATAATAGGATTCCCTGCTTGCATAAAAAGTGTAGCCAAAATATCTTTTGCATATAAAACATTAGAAAATTGTCCCATGGCTATTGTGCTTTTTACAATTGCCCCTTTATCATCTTTTTTAGTCAAAAGCGAAACAAGATTAGAAAATTCATCCCAATAAGCTGGAGGATAAGTGACTCCGTTTGCGTCAAGTATGCTCCTGTTGTAATACATTATCATTGGATTAACAGTAATAGGAAGCGCTAAAATTCCTTTAGAGGTCAAAAATACCTCCCCTGCTCCGACAAAACTATTTTTAAAAGTATTAAGTGGAAAACTTTGATATGTAATAGTATAAATTTTATTACTGTATTTAAATGCTAAGTCATCAGAAATAAAAAACATATCTGGACCAACCCCAGCAGCTAATGCTTCTAATAAATCGTTATCAAAAGTATCTGGAGATTTTTCTTCATATTTCAGAACAAAAGTAGGATTAGCACGATTAAAATCTTCAATTAACGAAGAGATATCTTGTGTTTTTACAGTACCCCATAAAACAACTGTGCCTTGCGCACCGTTACTGTTGCCATTATTCCCGATAGGTATTGCACCAGAAAAAACAAAAACACCTAAAACAGCGGCAGCAATAAATATAACTAAAATTATGATTTGGAAATTTCCTTTCATGAATTAATTGTTAATAAGCTAAAAGCCAATACCTATAAGCTATATCTTAAATATTATACCATAATGATGCGCGCCTGCATCAATGTCGCGTTGCCAAATAAAACCCTTCTTTTCAAACATTTCCCGCGCTATATTTTTTGGAATAATTTTATCAAAACTAGAACCAATACCAGAGGAACTATCAGACCAATCAATCAGAAGAAGTTTGCCTTCAGGCTTCAATATTCTTTTTGCTTCTTCTATAAATTTATCCTTATCTCCTACCTGAAAAAATATATTGGAAGCAATAACTGCATCCACAATTTTATCTTTTATTTTAGTCCCGCCTATTTTTTCAACATCTCCTAGAAGATATTCTATATTACCAATATGAGCTTCCAATGCCTTATTTTTAATTGCTGTTAAAAAATCTTTCTGTATTTCAATAGCGTAAACTTTTCCCAGTGGCACCATTTTGGCAACAGGAATAGCATAAAAACCTGAACCAGCTCCCAAATCAGCCACAATCATATTTTCTCTTAAATCAAAGGCTTTTAAGTTTTTCACCGGGTCGGTAAACATATATATATTATATACTCTATACCACTAAAAGCACGTAAGAGAGGCAATGTTATCCCCAGCGCGGAGACGCATTATGGTCACGCCTTGAGTTTGTCTCCCGAGAGATGAAATATCTTTCAAAGCTGTTTTGATAACTTGACCTTTCTTGGACATAGCAATTAATTCTTCTTCGCTTCCATTCAAAACTTTTGCCACGATTAATTTACCAGTTTTGGGCGTTACTTTAGCAGTTTTGATTCCGGAACCACCACGCTTCTGAACTTTATATTCTTTTAGAGAAGTTTTTTTGCCGAAACCATTTGCGCTCATAGTCAAAAATGTTCCATCTTTATTTTCCTTTTTTACCACATCTACTCCCACTACTTCATCACTCTTCCCGAGTTTTATTCCACGCACCCCGCCAGCTGTTCTACCCATTTCTCTTATATCTGACTCTTTAAATCTAATAGCCTGCCCGCCAGAAGTGGCCACCATTACTTCATCACCTTTTTCAACCAGTAAAGCAGAAACTAATTGATCATTTTTATCTAAACGAATGGCTATAATTCCACTGCGTCTCACATCTTTAAAGCCTTCTCCAGACATTTTTTTAGATGTGCCATCTTTGGTAACTAACATAAGTGAAATAGGCGATTTTTTCAATTCTTTCGGCATCGGCAAAATAGAAGTAACTTTTTCATCATTATTTAACGACAAAAAATTCATAATCGATTTTCCTTTTGTAGCGCGACGACCTTCCGGAATATCAAACATTTTCATTTGATAAGCTTTACCTAAGTTGGTGAAGAAAAGTAAATCACTGTGAGTAGAGCCAGAGACAAGCATGGTCACAAAATCCTCCTCTTTGGTTTCCAAATCAACTACCCCTACTCCTCCCCTTTTTTGCGCATGATATTCGGAAGGATCAGTCCGTTTGACATATCCACCAGCCGTAAAGACAAGCACAGTTTCTTTGTCTGGAATTAAATCTTCATCAGAAATTTCTTTGTTCCCACCTTTGACAATTTTTGTCCTGCGTTCGTCTGCATATTTTTCACGAATTTCTTTTAATTCTGTAGAAATAACGCCCAGTATTTTCTTGGGACTTGCCAAAAGATCCTTTGTTTCCTTGATGAATTTCTGTTTTTCCTCAAGTTCGTTTTCCACAGCTTTTCTTTCCAGTCCAGCCAATTTTTGCAATTTCATTTCAAGAATGGCGATAGTCTGTAATTCTGAAAACTTAAATTCTTTCATTAAATTAAGTTTGGCAATTGAGGCGTCTTTAGATCCACGAATAACCGTAATCACTCGGTCAATTTTATCTAAGGCTTTTTTCAAACCAAGCAAAATATGTTCACGCTCTTCTGCTTTTCGTAAATCATAAATATTTCTTCTTTTAACAACTTCTTTCCTATGTTCAATAAATAAAGCAAGAATTGATTTCAAAGAAAGAGTTTGTGGCACACCGTCTACCAACGCCACTACGTTGAAATTAAAATTAGATTCAAGTTGGGTATTTTTATAAATATAATTCAAAACTTTTTCTGGAACAGCAGTATTTTTTAAATCAATCACAATTCTAATATCTTTAGTTGATTCGTCTCGTAATCCTTTAACCCCATCCAGTTTTTTCTCTTGCACCAATTCGGCAATGGACATTATTAAATTTGCTTTATTTACACGATAAGGAATAGAGGTAATAATAATTTGATATCCGCCTTTTTGTTCAACAATTTCCGCTTCCCCACGACAAACAACTCCCCCACGTCCTGTTCCATATGCATGAAGCATATCTTTAAAATTGTAAGCTATACCACCAGTAGGAAAATCTGGTCCTTTTACAAATTCCATTAAGTCTTCAGTGGTGCTATCTCCATCTTCAATTAAATGTAAGGTAGCGTCTATAACCTCAGCTAAATTATGCGGAGGAATATTAGTGGCCATACCAACAGCGATACCAAGTGTCCCATTCAAAAGAAGCGAAGGAACTGCAGATGGAAGAACCACCGGTTCTGTACGGGTTTGATCATAGTTTGGACGAAAATCAACTGTCTCTTTTTCTAAATCCTGTAAAAGTAAAGAAGAAATTTTTGACATTTTTGCTTCTGTATAACGCATAGCAGCAGCATTGTCTCCATCGATTGAACCAAAGTTTCCTTGTCCTAAAATTAAAGGATAACGATAAGAAAATTCTTGGGCCATGCCAACCATCGTGTCATAAACAGCTACATCTCCATGCGGATGATATTTTCCAAGCACATCTCCAACGATTGCGGCCGATTTTCGAAAACGAGCAGTAGAAGTAAGCCCCATTTCATTCATACCAAATAAGATTTTACGGTGTACGGGCTTCAATCCATCTCTGACATCTGGTAAGGCACGCGCAGTAATAACAGACATAGCATAAGCTATATAAGAATCTTTCATCTCGGTTACTACATCCACTGGGATTATTTCACCTGTTCGTATTTCAATTGGTTCTTTGTCTTTTTTTGCCATCCTATTATAAAATTATTTAACCAAATTATCTTTTAATGTATTAAAGGGTTGCAAGTCTTGTTGCATTTTCACTTGGGTATCGGGATTTGATAAACTCTTTCCTAAACTATAAACCCAAAGCAATATCATAATAACTGCCACTGCAAATATTGCAATATGTAAAATGTGTCTTCTTACTTCTTCTGGTTGTCTTCTTAAACGATGAATTATTTTTTTCATAATTTTTACAGATAGAGGTTTAGCCTCTATCTAGAGGCTAAACCTCTATCTGTTATGTTGCTTTTAATATAACTACCTCCCCTTCTTTACCATCTAAATCTTTTAATTTAAGGGTTAATTTATCAACTACTTCTGCTTTATCTTCTCCTAATTCTTTCAAAAACATTTTCAGAGAACTATCATCATAACTCATCGGTATAATTAATTTAGGTTCAAACAATAATGCCAGTTTGGCAGCTGATTTAGCATCAAGTAAACTTGCTTCTTTCGATACATTCTTCCCACCAATCGGAATGAAAAGAATGTCTGGACTGTCAATAGCTTCTTGGGCTTCTTTTGAAATTTCAGAATTTGAAAGCGCGCCTAAAAATGCCACTTTTATATTATCTAAGGTAAATGAATAAATTGTATTAATAAAATTCTTACCAGAAATAGAAGCATTGGACATCACCCCTTTTACAAAAACATCTTTTACTTCGTAATCTCCTGGACCAGAAATAACAAAAGGCATACGTTCACCATGAGAAAGTTGTTCCACTCCATTAAAAAGAGGATGATTAGTGGTAACAAATGCTATATCAGAACCAAAGTGCGCAGAGACATCAGATTTAGCTGTCTTACTAACAGGATTAAAAGCTAGGACCATTTCCCCTTGTCCTATCTTAAAGAATTGTTCTCCGAAATATGTGATAATCATTCTATATATTATATCAAATTAACGAATAAAAACAAACACAAAAAACACATTTTGTGGAGAAAAATACTTGCTTTTTTTGGGAATTATAGTAAGATTATTTTAATATATTAAAAGCAGGATTTAGGGTAACCCTAGTGAGACGCAAGTCAAATTAGAACCTAAGCCTTACATCCGCTTCATGGCGGATTTTTAATTAATTATGAAAAAAGAAGAAATCGTAAAAGAGATACAAGAAAATCCAGTTTTAAAATCTATCGTTGATAGAAGTGCCTCTCGACCTGAAGTTGATTCTCTGGTGGAAGGTCCAGTAATTTTAGTAGAAAAATCATCAGTTTTCGTTGACTTGTCCCCTTTTGGAACAGGTATTATTTACGGCCGCGAATTTATTAATGCCAAAGATATTATCAAAAAAATAAGTCTAGGCGATATTATCAAAGCGAAAGTTGTTGAAAAAGAAAATGAAAATGGATATACAGAACTTTCCCTCAAAGAAGCTAAACAAGCGCTTACTTGGAGCGAAGCGGAAAAAGCCATCAAAGCAAAAACAGTTTTAGATTTGGAAATAAAGGATGCAAACAAAGGTGGATTGATTTTGGAATGGCAAGGCATTCAAGGATTTCTGCCTGCTTCTCAACTTAAGGCTGATCACTACCCTCGTGTCTTGGATTCCGATAAAGATAAAATATTAAAAGAATTAAAAAAACTGGTGGGTGAAAAAATTTCAGTCATGATTATTTCTACCCTTCCCAAAGAAGGTAAATTAATCTTCTCCGAGAAAGATAATAATCCTGAAGAGAAAAAAGAAATACTAAGTAAATATACTGTCGGTGATGAATTGGAATGTACGGTAGCAGGACTTGTTGATTTCGGAGTATTCTTGAAACTGGAAGACGGATTGGAAGGACTCGTACATATCTCCGAACTTGATTGGGGTTTAGTGGAAGATCCTCGCAGTATGTTTAAGGTGGGAGATAAAGTTAAGGCTAAAGTAATTGAAATAAAAGATGGTAAAATTTCTCTTTCCATTAAAGCATTAAAAGAAAATCCTTGGACAGAATACGAAGGCAAATTAAAGAAAGGAGATATCATAAAAGGCGTGGTTATTAAATACAACAAACACGGCGCTCTCGTTTCTATCAAAGAAGGCGTAGCCGGTTTAGTACATAATTCTACTTTTGGCTCTGAATCGAAACTTCGTGAAAAATTAGAACTAGGAAAAAATTATAATTTCCAGATTACTTTGTTTGAACCTAAAGAACACAAGATGACGTTAATTCATTTGGAATAGTAAACCTAAAATAATTGAGACTATATTTGCTATTAAAGAAATAACAAGAGAATCTAATAGTTTTAATTTAAGTAATTTATAATAAATAATTGCTTCAATTAAAACAACTAAAGTTTCACCAAGCATTACATAAAGAGTCTGGTTAAAAACAAAGGCAGGTAAAACAAACCAAAGATATGGTAAGGTTAAAACAGAAGCTAAAATACCAACAAAAACAATTGTTGGTATTTTAATGTCTTTATATTTATAAAAATACCTTACTAGAACAAAGACAATTGGTACTTCTGAAATTAAAGTCAAAAATAAAGCCAGTAAAAATTTTTGTTCATATAGCATATATAATTATAGTTTCAACAACCTTTACCAAATAATCCTCTAAAGAAACAACCAATAGATCGCCAAAACCCTTTTTTTATAGGTTGTGTCTCTACTGTTTGATTCGACTGAAAAAAACCTAATTTATTTTCTGAAATTTTGTTAATAGAATATTCAATATTTTCTTTTTTTATAGGATTACTATTATCAACATATCCTCCATACACTTGTAAATCTTTTGATAGTAAAGATAAGTCAACTAAATTTATATTATTTAAATCAATAGAATTAAATTTGGATTTTGTGGTCCAATAAATATTAAAGGAATTAAATTTATATCCTTTATTAAAACAAACGTTATTTTCAATTTTTTTTGCTTCGATAAAGTTGCCCGCAGGGTCAGTTGTATATCCAATTAAAACAACATCTGTAAACTTATCCAAATTTACAACTTTCACACATCTATCTATAACATGAGAATTAAGAGGAATCATATCAGCTGAGACCACAAGAGGAGAAAGGACTAATATCATAAATAATATTAAAAACAAGAAGTTTATTTTTTTCATATTATTTTATAAATTAAATTAATAATTTTTATTTCTTTTTTCTTTTAATTACACGAATCACTAACCAAGTAATTAATACTAATATTCCTATAATTACTACAAGAAGAATATTTTGATTCGTTATGATATTTTCAATCCACGACACAGGGCCTGGTGGAGGTAAAATATCAGCCCGCACCTTAGACACAAACAAAAACGATCCTAAAAATAAAACTACAAACATTGATAATAAATTGATTAATTTCTTCATATATTTTATTGATTAACCTTACCTAGTATAATTCAGATAGAAGTTAAATACAAATAGATTAGTCGACCAAAGCTTCCTTTTGATAATTTTTAAAATAAGTTCGTAGGGCATAAAAGAGAGCAAGTACTGAAATGACAATAATTATAAAGATAAACGATTGCCCTCCTAAAAGTTGTTTTAATCCACTAAAAGCTGGTAATGCACCAAGAATTAGAGCTAGACAGGTTATTCCAAAGGCAAACCCTGGACGACCAGGTAATATGTTTGAAATAGCAACCAATGTTATTGGCATAGTTATATTAAATAAGAACATTCCAATAATAGCTAAAAAAGGTATGTTCGCACCAAAAACAAGGAAAGGAATTGATAATACCAGAGCACCAACGGCTATTCGAATCCAACCAAATTTATCAGCTAAAATTCCACCCAATCCCTTACCTAAAACAATCGCTATGGTTAAAATTATCGCTAAATCAATATTAGTTTTCCATGGAAACACCATCAACATACCAACGAGAGAACGAATTGTAATTGATAAGAAAACTAAAAGTAAAATGAGTTCAAAATAATTGAATCTTATTTTTTTAACTTCTTCTCGAACATAATCCATTTCTGGTTTTTTAATAACAAACATTAAAAGACATAAAATAAGCAAAGCCAAAATAAAAGGCGACGCAACAAAACCTCCACTTTTACCAAGCATTATTCCTATAAAGAGACCAAGTGCTCCAGGAGCAACATAAATTCCTGGTGCAGTTACTTTTTTAGGAGTTAAATTTAAACTGATACTACCACCACCAACATGAAATAGGGCATTACCAATTCCTGCCAATACAATAGATATAATCGGAAAAGATAAAAAAGCGATAGCAGAAATCCCCACCAAAATACAACCCAGGAGAGTAACAGCTCTGGGAGATTTAATGTAGTCAGTGATAACCCCAAAAACTATCTGAAGACCAAATGCTAAAATGTTATATAGAATTACTAAACTTAAAAAATTTATTGAGCTAACAATCTGATTTGTAAAGATACTAAAAACTACCGCTGCACAAATTAAGTCAACTATGGCATGAGCAATCCCGTAAACAAGAATTTTTGAAACAAAAGCAATAAAAAAAATCCCCCGCTCGGGGGATTTTTTTGTTTATACTTTTGCTTCTACAACTAAGTCTTCACTTCCTATATCATTCATTATTTTAATCACTTGCTCAGCATAACGAGCCACGATAGAAGGCGGATTATAAGCACGTAAGATTTGTTTAGTAGTCTTATCGGCATAATGCTTTTCGGTCTTTGGATTATTTCCTCCTAAATTCATGGCTACAGTTTCGATAGCTTCATTTAAAGAATCAAAGCCAATTTTACAAGAACCCCAACCAAAAGGATTGTTGGTAGCTTTAATACAATCGTTTTTTCCTCCAGTAGATTCTCGAACAGCTATGGCAGGCAAAAGACGCCAGTCAAGATTGTTTTTTTCTGCTTCTTGTACCATTTTCATACCAGTACCTAAAAGGGGCATATCGTGCTCTGAAAAATAAGCATCAATAGCATCAGCTTTGGTTTTTTGGTCTTTATCTCTTTCAGCTATTTGGGCTAAAACCTGGTTAAAGGCTAATATCCCACTAGCTTCAATATTTTGTTTTTGTGTAAATACGGCTTGAGTAGTGTCTTTAGTCGTATCAAGTATAATACTCCCTAAGGGCACTGTCGTTCCTGCCACGAAAGGCAAAAACATAAGAGATTGGGCAAACCGTATTAAATTGTTTTTATTCATATTATCCCGCCCTCGGCGGGACGCCAACTCTGAGTACCTATCTAGCTTTTACTGGCTTTTTGTCGAAAACGACCTTTATTTAAAGGTTTTTAGGCCTATTAACAAGGACATAGTAATCTTAGCATATTGCACCCTTAAGGTCAATAAAAAAGAAGGACCGGCCTTCTCCGGATTTTGGAGAAAGTCGGCCCTTCTTTTAGAATTTGAATAGCTTGTCAGCTACTTTGTAGGCCTCCCCGGCTCCCATCGTCACAAATACGTCATTCTCTCCGAGGTTTAGCTCCTTAATATAGATTTCTGCTGATTCAAAGTCTGGGAAGGCCTTAGCTTTGTCCCCCGCCAGACAAATAGCCGAAGCTAGCTTTTCACTTGAAATGCTCTCATCTTTGTCTTCCCTAGCGAAAAAGATAGGCAACAGATAAATATTGTCTGCTCCTTTAAAGCTTTTAGCAAAATCATTGAAAAGAGCTTTAGTTCGGCTGTAGAGGTGGGGTTGGAAAAGCACTGTAATTTTCTTCTCACCAACTGGATAAAGTTCTCGCAAGGCTTCCAGACTTGCTTTAATCTCTGTAGGATGATGAGCATAGTCATCGTAAATTATTGTTCCCTGTACAGTTTTTCCTTTCTTTTCCAATCTGCGCCAAGTACCAGAAAATTGAGCCAGAGATTTCTGCGCATTTTCTTCTTTAATATTCAGAAAATCCGCTACTGCCATAGCCGCTGCTGCATTCATTCTATTATGTTCTCCGGGCACGGAAAGTTTCGGCACTTTTTCTAAATATTTTGTGTAGTCTGTGATTTTATTTACACTTTGTGATAAAAGTTTATTAAAAGCATTTTGAATATCTGCCAAATCTTTATAACAATCGAGATGGTCAACTTCAATATTTGTGATAACCGTAATGAATGGACTGAAATTTAAAAAATGTCGGTTGTATTCATCTGCTTCAACAACCAAATATTCACTGCTCCCTTTTCGAAAATTGCTATCAAATTTTTTTATAAAAGAACCGACGATAACGGTCGGATCAAGTCCTGCATCTACTAAAATTTCTGCCACCATTGCCGTTGTTGTCGTCTTACCGTGAGTTCCAGCTATGGCGATCACTTTGTATTCTTTTGCAAATTGACCTAAGGCTTCGAAATAAGAAAGTACTGGCTTGCCTGTTTTTTTTGCTTTTTCAATAACTTCCGGACCTCGATTAAGCCAAGCGTCGCTATATACATATAAATCTGCGTTTTCAAAAGGACCGGCCTTCTCCGGATTTTGGAGAAAGTCGGTCCTTAAATCAAAAATTCCCACCCCTGAATCACGAAGTGGATCAAGTGTTTTCGGACTTTCATCATCATTTACCCCACTTACTTCCATTCCCCTCGAAACAACCATTTTAGCCAAAGCCGAAATACCAATCCCCCCGATTCCAATAAAAAATATCTTTTTAATTTTTGATAAGTCTAAATTCATTTTATTTTAACTTCTTCACTATCTTCATAAACAAATCTCCTCTTTCGTATTCATTATTAAATTGACCAAAAGATGCGAAAGCTGGAGAAAAAAGAATAATATCTCCGCGTGAGGCAAGACCTAACGCAATTTTTACTGCTTTATTTAAATCTTTTACTTTATAACTTTCTACTTTCAACTTTTTACTAGACAGAATGTCCGTTCCTGTCCCCGGAATCATTATGACTGCTTTGCAATGTTTGTTAATAACTTTTACAAAGTTATCTAATGGAAGTTTTTTATCTGCCCCACCACAAATTAAAACAATCTTTTTTTCCCCGAAGCCCAGCTTAGGGGAAACTCCCCTAAGCTGGGCTTTGGGGAAGTTTATTGAAAGTGCTTCGATGCCAGCTATTGTTGCTTCTGGGGTAGTGGCGTTATTATCATTATATATTTTGACGTCTTTGATTGTTTTTACATACTGCAATCTGCCTTCTAAGCCTTTAAAATTTTTAAGGGCTTGCGCTATTTTAAAATCTGGAATCTTAAATTGTTTTGCCACTTCAACAGCACAAGCTCTGTTTTCTGTCTGAAAGTCAGCCAGTTTAACTACTATCAATTTGCTCTTCAAATTTTTAGGAATCAACTTCTTCATCTCAGGTCTAATTATTAAAACGTCATTTCTTTTCTGATATTTAAAAATATTTGCTTTATCGTCAAAATATCTTTTCATAGAATTACGATAGTAATTCATATGATCCGGCATAAAAGAAGTAAAAACAGAAATATGTGGCGACATTTTTGCATCGCCAAAACCTTGTAGTTGCCAAGAATCCAATTCACAAATCAAAATATCTCCTTTCTTCACTTTTTTAAGAAGAGGCAATGTTGCGACACCCCTGACATTTCCACCCAAAAAAACTGAAGGTTTTTTTGTCCCGAGCAAAGTCGAGGGAAATTTTAGATATTTTTCATTTTGCTTCAAAACTTCGTAAACAAGAGCCGTGACCATTGATTTTCCTCTTGTGCCTGTTACACCTATTATTATTACTTCCGGTGCGCATTTGGCAAAAAGTGAAACATCCATTTCGGTTGGTATTTTGTTTTTTTGCGCCTCTTTTATATAAATAGAATCAAGTGGTACTCCTGCAGCTTTCATTATCATATCTCTTCCTCTAAAATCTTCTAATCTATGTTTACCCAAAACATATTTTATATTTTTATAGTTCCGGAGCTCTTTCAGTGACGACCTGAGCGCAGTCGAAGGTTTCAAATCAGTCACTATTAAATCCGCTCCGCATTCGACAAAGAATTTTGTATAACCAAGCCCACGTCCCAAAAGCCCCAATCCCATGACTGTAATTTTTTTTCCTTTAAATTGTTTTTTGTAATTTTGCATTATTTTAGTACCTTTTTAAATTCTTCTATGTCATTAAAATGAGATTTCACGCTTTTTATTTCTTGATATTCTTCATGGCCCTTTCCAGCGCATAAAATTATATCCCCTTCTTTCGCTAACTCTACCGCTTCTTCTATAGCCAAACGACGATCTGAAATCGTGATTATCTTTTTTGCCTCTTCGTGAGATAAGTTGTCTTTCATTACTTCAATAATCTTATCTGGGTTTTCACTTCTCGGATTATCTGATGTAAAAATAGCTATATCTGACAAGCTTGCCCCAATTTTGCCCATTTTGGGACGTTTGGAAGTATCTCGATCTCCGCCACAACCAAAGACAGAAATTATCCTACTATTTTTGGATTTAATTTCTTTAATAGTTAAAAGAACTTTTTCTAAAGCATCTGGAGAGTGTGCATAATCTACAATAATAGAAATCCCATTTTTAGAGATAAAGTGTTCAAATCGTCCTCGTGGTGCTTCTATATTTTCTAAAATTTTATTAACTTCTTTTATATTGAAATTGAGAAGTCTTAAGGTAGCCCAAACAGCCAACAAATTATAAGCATTAAATTTACCTAAAAGTTTAGAGTGTATTTTTTCTCCATTAAAATCAAGTTCTAAACCTGAAAAATCTGATTTTAAAATTTTACCGTAAAACCCTTCCCCGAAGCCCAGCTTAGGGGAAACTCCCCTAAGCTGGGCTTCGGGGAAACTGTAAAAAAACTTTTCCGCTTTAATATCATCCAACATCGCATTCCCGTGTTCATCATCCATATTAGAAAGAGCAAAAGCATTTTTGGGCAGCATTTCAAAAAATTTCTTTTTAGCCTTAAAATAATTCTCTAAATCTTTATGATAATCTAAATGGTCGTGTGTTAAATTGGTAAAAATCCCGCCAGTAAAATTTACTCCAGCTACTCTTTTTTGATCTAAAGCATGTGAAGAAACTTCCATAAAAACATACTCACAACCAGCCTTTATCATTTTAGCAAAAAGTTTAGTCAAAAAAACAGAATCTGGCGTAGTAGCTGGTATTGGTTTACCAGAATCAGTTTTAAATTTTTCTTCTTCTATCAATATCTCTACCGTACCTATTAATCCTGATTTATGACCTAGGGCAGTCGCTATTTTATATAAAAGAGTAGCCACTGTAGTTTTACCATTCGTGCCTGTCACTCCAATTATTTTTAATTTTTTTGATGGATTTCCATATTGAATTCTCGTGAAAAAAAGTTTTACTGCCCACCATATTGTTTTTAATTTTTTCATGACTTTTTCAAATATTTTTTATTTTTTAATTTCTCCGGCATTAAACTTTCTTTGGTATATTGTTCATAATTTTTTCCATAACCCAAATCTTTCATCAATTTTGTCGGAGCATTACGAATGCTCATTGGTATAGGTAGATTACCATATTTTTCGGCATCTTCCATAGCTAATAAATAGGCCTCATAAGCTCGTCTGTCTTTTTTAGCTTGAGCTAAATAAACCACTCCATGCGCCAAATTTTCTCCACACTCCGGCATACCAATTGTATCAACTGCCTGAAATACTGCATTGGCTACCACCAAAGCCGTCGGTTGAGCTAAGGCAATATCTTCACTGGCAAAAACAACCATTCGACGAGCAATATATTTCGGATCCTCCCCCGCTTTCAACATTCTGGACATATAATACAGCGCTGCGTCCGGCTGAGAAGCGCGCATACTTTTTATGAAAGCACTGATAGTATTGTGATGTTCCTCGTCTTTTTTATCATAGCGTAAAAATTTTGATTGCAAAGTATTTTTCAAACTTTCCACTGTAATATTTTTGTAAAGAGAAATAGTATTCTCAATCATAGCAATGGCCTGTCGAGCATCTCCGCCGGACATTGAAATAAGCCAATCAAGCGCATCTTTTTTTATTTTACAACCGGTACGTTTAATTATTTTTTTCATTTCCTCATCAGAAAGTTCATTCATCACAAAAACTCGCAAACGAGAAAGAAGTGCTGGAATTATTTCAAAACTTGGATTTTCAGTGGTGGCTCCGATTAAAGTAAGCCGTCCGCTTTCAACATGTGGCAAAAGAAAATCTTGTTGCGCTTTATTGAATCTGTGAATTTCATCCAGAAAAAGAATTCTTGGTCCCAATAAAGTGCCACTCGTTTCTAATATTTTTTTAATATCTTCTTTGCCAGCGGAGACTGCTGAAAGTTCGTGATAATCAGCGTTCAGAGCTTTAGCATATATTTTTGCTAAAGTAGTTTTTCCAACTCCGGGCGGACCCCAAAAAATAAAGGAAAAAAGATGTTTTTTTTCAATAGCCACAGCAATAGGCTTGCCTGGACCAGTCAAATGTTCCTGCCCAACAAATTCCTTCAAATTTTTAGGCCTGATTTTCGATGCCAATGGTTCCATTTAGTCATTATAGCCTGTACTTAACTTTTTTTCACCTTTTTAATTCTTCCATATTTTTTAAATTCCTTAACATACAATATACTGTATACTAAGATTTTTATGCTCCATGGCATTTCTTAATTAATCAATGATTTGCGATGCTGGGGGGCATTTATAAGTCCGCATTTTTTGTATTTAAAGACTTCACCAGTAGTTGGATTGATAGCTCCACATGGGCAAGGGTCATTTCTGCCGATATTCATATTATTTTCAATTACTTTTTTAGTATCAGAAAACTCAGAAGGTTCATTGTGGCTAGTGACTAGAGTTTGTTTTGGCTCATTAACTTCCATGCTTATTTTAGGCTGAATTTCAGTGTTTATGGTCTGAATAAGTGAAAAAACCTGTTCTTTAAAGGCTTCTTCCATCTCTTTGAACATAAATAATCCTTCTTTTTTGTATTCAACAATAGGTTCTCGTTGTCCGTAGGCTCGCAAGTTCACTGACGAACGCAAATAATCCATCGCTTCCAAATGTTCCATCCAAAGTGTATCAGTGGTGTAGAGAGCAATTCTTCTGACAGTTTCAAAAAATGCTTCATTACCTAATTTATTTCTTTTTTTCCCGACGCTCTCTGCAGGAGAGATCGGGATCCCGACCCCTTCGGGCGTCGGGACTTTTTTCTCTTTCCATTCAATTATCTCATTTATTAAGGTTTCAATCTCTGTTTTATCAGCTCGCATCATTTTTTGTCTTCTTTCATAAATAACTTTACGTTGATGATTCATCACGTCGTCGTATTCCAAAGTATTTTTTCGGGCATCAAAATGAAAACCCTCAATTTTCGCTTGAGCACCTTCAAGTGACCTACCAATAAAACGATTTTCAATCGGTTGATCTTCTGGAATACCAAAACGTCCCATCATAGTTTTTATTCTTTCCGAACCGAAAACGCGCATCAAATCATCTTCTAGGGAAACATAAAACTGCGTTCCCCCTGGATCTCCCTGTCTTCCGGAACGACCTCGAAGCTGATTATCTATTCTGCGTGCTTCATGTCTTTCAGTACCAAGCACAAATAATCCCCCAACACTTTTCACAAAATTATATTCTTCTTTGACAATAGGATTACCTCCAAGTTTTATATCAATTCCACGACCAGCCATATTGGTAGCAATAGTGACAGCTCCTCTTTTTCCTGCTTGGGCAATTATTTCTCCTTCTTTCTCGTGATTCTTAGCATTCAAAATAACATGAGGCACACCTTCTTGTTTTAAGTAAACAGAGAGCAATTCGTTTTTTTCAATGGAAATAGTACCAATTAAAACTGGCTGACCTTTTTCATTCAACTCTTTAATTTTTTTAGCAATAGCTTTAAATTTTCCTTGCTCACTTTGAAAAATTAAATCTGAGTAATCTACTCTTACAACTGGCTGGTTAGTAGGAATAACCATTACATCCAAACCATAAACTTTTAAAAATTCTTCAGCCGAAGTTTCAGCGGTTCCCGTCATACCTGAAAGTTTTTTGTAAAAGCGAAAATAATTTTGAAAAGTAATAGAACCGGAAGAACGGGTTTCTTTTTCGATTTTTACCCCTTCTTTTGCTTCAATGGCCTGATGAATTCCCTCAGACCATCTTCGGCCTGGTTGGAGACGTCCAGTAAAGGGGTCAACAATTATTACTTCCCCCTCCTTCACAACATAATCTCGGTCACGTTCAAAAATAGCTTGTGCTTTAACGGCCGTTTCCAAATGATGCACATATTTTATGCCTTTTTCAGTATAAATGTTCTCTACTCCAAGCAGGTTTTCGGCTTTACTTATGCCTTCGTCTGTCAAAGTTATGGCTTTTAATTTTTCATCTACTTCATAATCAGTATCTCTTTTGAGCTGTTTAGCAATTTGATAAAATTTAACATAAAAATCTTCAGAGTCTCCGGAAGCGGAAGAAATAATAAGCGGAGTACGGGCTTCATCAATTAAAATAGAATCCACTTCATCCACTATGGCAAAAAAATGTTCTCTTTGAACAAGATCGTTTATTGATGTAGCTAAATTATCTCGCAAGTAATCAAAACCATATTCGTGATTTGTTCCATAAGTTATGTCCGCATAATATGCTTCTTTGCGCGAACATGGTTTTAAGAATTCATATAAAATTTTAAATTCAGATATTTTTTCTTCATTCTCGCTCTCTTTGTGTGCAGGATCATATAAATAAGAAACGTTTTGAGAATTAATAACACCAACCGAAAGTCCTAAAAAATTATAAACTTGTCCCATTAATACTGCGCCGAGTCGAGCGAGGTAATCATTTACAGTTACAAGGTGCGCACCTTTCCCTACCAATGCATTAAGATAAAGTGGAAGAGTTGCCACCAAAGTTTTTCCTTCACCAGTTTTCATCTCGGCAATTTTGCCTTGATGAAGTGCAAGACCTCCTATTAGTTGTACATCAAAATGTCTTTCCTTTAAGTTTCTTTTGGCTGCTTCTCGAACTAAAGCAAAAGCCTCTGGCAAAATATCGTCTAAAGTTTCACCTTTTTCTAATCTGTCTTTAAATTCTTGGGTTTTCTTTGGAAAATCACTATCTGCCAATTTCGAAATATCCGCCTCAAGAACGTTAATTTGAGCTACTATTTCTTTGGTACTTCCAATAAATTTGGAGCTCGTATCGCCAAATATCTTACTATATAAACCCATAATAGATATATTAACACAAAATAGAGTGAAAACTAAAAAATCCCACCAGTGGCGGGATTTCTTAGAAGTGGGAAAAAACTATGCTCGCTTCTTTCCCTTTTTTGCTGCTTTCTTTGCTTTCTTTTTTGCTGCCATAATATTCGTCGCGTACGCGAAATTATTTTTTTAATTTAGTTTGCAATAATACGACCTCAAAATATTTTATTATATTAAAAAATATTTTTAAATAATTATTGCGGGAACATATTAATTATCTCGCAAATCAAATAGGAACACAATAGTTTTTTGGCAAAACTGTGGATAACTTTTATTCTGAAAAAAAGAGATTACTTTTAGAATGCCTTGCGCAGGAGTTTAGAAAATAAAAGAAGTACTCTTCTTATTATTTTCTTGAACGACGAGCAGTTCGCTGGCGAAGCTTCGCCAGATAGATTGCATTATAAAAGCAATCTCTTTTTTTAGCTCAAACGAAAAAATTGTTTTCATTTGAGGCGGGTGATGGCGAAACTCCAACATATGTGCCTATGTGAGTGCGACCACCCGCCACAGATAAAAACAATTTTATGAGTAAATTATAGCAGAAATTCGGGCCACTGGGAATCGAACCCAATCTACGCCCTCCCGAAGGGCGTGTACTACCGGTATACTATGGCCCGGTTTATATCCTTTTTTCTAAAGCTTTATTTAAAATATGCTCTATAATGTGCTGCATCCTAGCCCCCACAAATTCACAGGACTGCTGAAAATGCGACCCTTCTCGAATGTCAGGCGAAAAATCAATATTAGTCAGAAAGAAACCTCTTTTGGGATGCAAAACAAAATCAGATTTTAAATAGTGTTCAGTGGCCAGATGTTTGTGTAAACCTTTGGCAAAAGCGACTATTTTCTCTTTTTCGTCAGCTGTAAAGTTTTGCGGAAGTAAAACATAAATATCTTCCCCACGAAAGCCAGAGATAGAATGTACCGTCGATGGTTTGCCCGTAATAAATTCTTCAACTATTACATCACTTTTGTCTTTTATTATTTCTGCAAGTTCATTGAAGATTTTTACTAATTTAATTTCATTATTAATTTTTACAACCCAAGGAGAACCAAATTTTTCGAAAACTTCTTGCGCATTTTTAGGAGAAATTATAAATCTGGGCATCTTAATTCCTATACTTTTCATATGCGTTTTCAGCATTTCTCTGTTGTTTTCTAAAGATTTTAAAAAAGAACTACTTCCTATACTAGAAATTGATAAATCATCCAAGGTAGTAGATAAACTGGAGTGTCTTGAGGTATCCCAAACAATATCAACTTTGCGCATCAAATCTGTTGGCACTATGGGCAAACCATTAGCGTGCCAATTGCCATTTTTGTCGATAAAAATATCAATCACTTTATATTTGTCAGACAAGTTTTCAAAAATATGGGAAATTAAATCCCCACCTCTGCGCACAGAAATTGCATGACGGTCTCCAACTCCACCTCTAATTATTCCAACTCGTTTTATCTCCATATGTATATTATAACAAAAAACACCCCGCTTGCGCGAGGTGTTTTTTGTTTTTGCTGTTCTATGTTTTGTTTCGTTCTTTTTAAACTTTTTTAATGTATGTCTTTCCACACTTGTCATAAAATTTTAAGTTTTTCAAAACTATTGTGTCGTCAATTGAGCGACACAATACCGACTCAATAAATTATAAATGCAAAGCATCTACAACAATTTTCAAATTGAATTATTCCACGAGCAGCTTCCGCTACCCGTGCCTTGTTACGACTTAGTCCCTGTCACCGAGCTTACCTTAAGCCCTACTTATGTAGAGATTTCGGGTACTCCCGGCTCCCTTGACTTGACGGGCGAATGCGATTTTTGGAACATTTCGCGTTTCCACGTAGTGTGCGGATTTCCCGCGCTACGCGAATCCAATAGTTTTTTTATTCATCTGCAATTTGAGTAATTGAATTTTTTTAATTCCTTTTTTGTTTAGATGTTCACCTTTTTTTATTAAATTTCCTATTTTACATAGAAACATCCCTCTCCATCGGTCAATCCAACAATATACTCTTTTGCTACTATCGGTTTTGTCCTTCCCATACATCAATTATACACTAACTTGACGCATAGTACTACGACTCTGCTGACTTCTCGTGTGCATAAGTTTCCATTAACACTCGAGATCTCCCACGGGTCACGTATAATTCTATTCCATACATCCTGCAATGCTTTTTAAAGAATTTTCACTTTGCTCACCACCCTTTTGTCGGTTCAAAGTTCAATTCGCACTTTTTTATACAGGCTGTATTTTGTTTCCAGATCCTCCGGACCATTCCTCGCGGAATTAGACCTATCTTTCAACTACGCTCTTCTGACGAAGAAGAGGAGGGGATTTTAACCACTTAGTATTATACGCTGCCGGGCGCACTTATTTGTGAGTACAAGACTTGAGAACGTATTCACCACAGTTTAGCTGACCTGTGATTACTAGCAATTCCAGCTTCATGAAGTCGAGTTGCAGACTTCAATCC
>JAPLXV010000021.1 GCA_026395895.1 Candidatus Nomurabacteria bacterium
TACCAAGCGGGGGAGAAAGTGACTATACCGCTCCCACCATAAGTGGTAATTATTCTAAAGGAATAGAAGGAAAAATAACTGTTTCAATTTATTACACTGGAAATGGTGTTAGCTTTAGTGTAGGTGGAATTGCAAGCGGTGGCGGTATTGTTACTACTACCACACCTCAACCGATTGGAGACTCTGGTTTGTATATAAAATTTCCAAGTACTACCTCTTCTAATGTTACTGAATGGGTCATCAATATTCCTAACAAAAAAGCATCCGACTATTTAACTAATTACAATGCATACCAAGTAGCCCTAGAAAATCAAAATCAAACGGTAAAAAATGCGCAAGCATCTCTTGACCAAGCTAACGCTTCCTTGGCTGCATTATTGACTCCTGCTCGCTCAGAAGATATCGCACAAGCGCAAGCGAATGTAGATAGTATAATTGCTAAAATTCAAAATGCTAAAATTATCGCGCCTATCAGTGGCGTCATTACGCAGTTTGATGCAAAAGTTGGTCAATTTGCATCTTCAAGTGTGCCTCTCGTTTCCATAATATCAAGTGGTGGTTATGAAATAGATTCAGGTGTTTCTGAAACTGATATTGGAAAAATTTTGATTGGTAATAAAGTTACAATGACACTTGATGCTTTTCCGAATGAAACTTTTACTGGGACAGTATTTTATATTGCCCCGTCGGAAACAAATGTACAAGGAGTGGTGGACTATCAAGTTAAAATTTCTTTTGACAAATCTGACCCGCGATTAAAAAGTGGATTAACCACCAATATTGATATCCAAACAAAACACAAAGATAATATTTTAGTTCTTCCACAATATGCTATTCTGCAAAACGACCAAGGAACATTTGTGGAGACACTTGAAAATAATGTAATTAAACAAAATCCTGTAACACTTGGCATCGCAGATCAAAAAGGAAATGTTGAAATAATCTCCGGTGTTACTTTAGGCGAACAAGTTCTAAACATTGGACTTAAAGCGCAATGATTGAAGTAAGTGATTTAAAAAAAGAATACCTAGAAGAAGAAACACCGACTAGAGCTCTCCGTGGAGTAACTTTTTCTATTGAAAAAGGGGAGTTCGTTTCCGTGATGGGACCTTCCGGTTCCGGTAAATCTACTCTTCTTCATATCTTGAGTTTTCTCGATCGGCCAACTGGCGGATCCTATAAATTTCAAGGAAAAAGTATTGATGAGATGACAGATAAAGAGCTCGCCCAAGTTCGCAATAAAGATATGGGCTTTGTTTTTCAATCATTCAATTTACTTTCTCGATTGACGGTATATGACAACGTTGAAATACCACTTCTTTATTCCGATATTCCACCTAGCAAGCGCGCTACTCTGGTGGAAGAAGCGGTTCGGTCTGTCGGACTTGAAGAAAAATTACATACTGAAGCTGGCAAACTCTCCGGTGGTCAAAAACAACGTGTAGCTATTGCCCGAGCGCTGGTAACCGACCCCAATATTATTTTTGCTGATGAGCCCACAGGTAATCTTGATTCGGAGTCAGGTTTGCAAGTTATGGAAATACTTGAATCACTAAATGACAAAGGTCGCACTGTGGTATTAGTAACGCACGAAACTCAAACTGCCGAATTTGCTAATCGCATTATTAGAATAAAGGATGGCATGATTGAAAGTGATAAAGAAATTATCGCCAATCGTCATCATCGTGGTAATTTAAAATAATATGCTTTTTAGAGATGCTTTTAAAACTTCTACCCGCAGTCTGACACATGGAAAAATGCGTTCGATTTTAACCATGCTTGGTATCGTTATTGGTATCGCTTCGGTAATCATTCTTATGTCCATCGGACAATCAGCTCAGGATTTAATTATAAATCAAGTGCAGAGCGTCGGTTCTAATCTTATTGTGGTTATACCCGGTACACCTTCTAATGGTAAATTTTCTCCTTCTGCCGCTGAACAAGGTATTGTCGTTACTACTTTAAGACAAAAAGATATTGATGCCTTGGAGCGTGAACCTTCTATAGATGCGGCTGCACCTTTGGTTAGCGGACAAGCCGAAATTGTTTATGGAAATAATAATAAAATAGTAAGTTACCAAGGAGTAACTGCTAATATGTTTGTCATACGAAACCTTACTGTCGGAAAAGGGTTTGCTTTCACAAAAGCGGATGTTGATTCCGCAAATCATGTAATAGTAATCGGACCTGGTCTTGCCACTACACTTTTTGGTCCTTACGTTAACCCTATAGATAAAATCATCCGAATGAAAAATATTTCGTTTCGGGTTGTAGGAGTGTTAGCGAAAGGTGGAACAGGAGCTTTCGGAGTTGACCAAGGAAATATTGCTATCATCCCTATAACTATTGCTCAGAAACAATTACTCGGAATTTCTTATTTCAGTACAGCTCTGGTTCAAGCAAATCAAAAATATGATATCACTTTTGCAGAATCACGTATAAGATTTACTTTACGTCAAAGCCATGGCATAACCGATCCGAACAAAGATGATTTCAATATACTAACGCAAGCGGATATTTTATCTATTCTTGGTACAATTACTTCAGTTCTGACACTTTTCTTAGCGGCTATTGCTTCTATTTCACTTATCGTCGGCGGTATAGGTATTATGAATATTATGCTTGTCTCCGTTACAGAAAGAACCCGAGAAATTGGACTTCGCAAGGCGGTTGGGGCAACAAATAATGACATCTTGCAACAATTTCTTATTGAATCGGTTTTACTAACTTTTATAGGCGGAATAATAGGTATTGCCATAGGCGCAGGTATTGTAGGGCTTATTTATTTTGTGCTTTCAACTTTCTTTTCTATCGGCTGGGTTTTTGCTTTTCCGATTTCAGCTGTAATTTTAGGACTTGCGGTATCTGGTATTGCCGGTATGGCTTTTGGAATTTATCCGGCTTATCAAGCTGGCAAAAAAAATCCAATTGATGCATTACGATATGAATAAAAATGGTAAACCCGCACACTTACTTTTTGATTGCGTCAAAGACGCGTTTGTAAAACTATCAAAGAGTAAGTGTGCGGGTAAAAAAAGTAGTATAATAATTTTATGAGGAGTGAAACTAAAACTTGTCAAAACCCCGAACGAAAGCGTAGCTTCATACGGGGCAGGCTGTAAAAAATATGGAAACTAGAACATGTCAAAATTGTAAAATAGAGTTTGTAATAGAAAAGGAGGATTTCAAATTTTATGAAAAAATAAAAGTCCCTCCGCCAACTTTTTGTCCGGAATGCAGACTAATCCGACGACTTAGTTGGAGAAATGAACGCTCTTTGTTTCATGCAAAATGTGATAATTGTGAGAAAAAAATATTTTCTTCATACGCCTCAGACAGTATTTCCCCCGTTTTTTGTAAAGATTGCTGGTTTTCTGATGCTTGGGATCCTCTTGCTTATGGAAAAGAATATGATTTTTCTAAACCATTTTTCTTACAATTTAAAGAATTATTTAATAAAGTTCCAAAACTTAATCTTTTTCATATAAATTCTAAAAATTCTGATTATTCTAATATAATTAGGGATTGTAAAAATGTATATCTTTCATATTCTATAGTAGAAGGAGAAGATATTTTTTATTCTAAAGATATCGATCATTCGAGACAAATTTTTGATAGTCTTACCATAAATGATTGTGAAAAATCAGCTTTTCTCGTTTATTGTGCAAACGATTACAACGTCATTTATTCTATAACTGTCTTAGATTGTTTTGATTCAATGTTTTTATATGATTGTCGAAACTGCTCTAATTGTTTTATGTCAGCCAATTTACGTAATCAACAATATGTATTCAGAGAAAAAAAATATCCAAAAGAAGAATATTTTAATTTAATAAGTAAAATTAATACCGGTAGTTATGAAGAATTCGAGAAATTGATTGTGGAATTTGAAAAAATGAAAGAAAGAGCAATTCATCGATATTCTCAAGTGGGTAAATTAGTTATTAATTCGACAGGCGATGCAATTTCTAACACTCGAAACTCTAGAGAATGTTTCAACGCATATGATATGGAAAATACTAAATGGACTTATCGATGTTTTGCCTTAAAAGATGCCTATGATTCTAATTACGGAGGACTTAATTCGGAATTGGTGTATGAATTTATTTCTGGAGGAAAAGAACAGAGTAAAGCTTTTTTTACAGTAGCTGCTATGAATTTTTTGCGTGATACTTACTATACTGGTTGGAGTAATGGATTTAAACTTTTTGGTTGTTTTGGTGTTAGAAATGGAAAGTATTGTATTCTAAATAAACAATACACAGAGGAACAATATGAGGAACTGGTTCCAAAGATAATAAAACATATGGTTGAGATACCATTTGAAGGAGAAGACGGAAGAAAATACTATTTTGGTGATTTTTTTCCATTTGAATTATCTTTTTATGCATATAATGAATCTGCAGCTCAAGAAATTTTTCCACTGACCTTTGAACAAATAAAAAATAAAGGTTATATTTATAGAGAAAGTGAAAAGAAAAAATATGAAATAACTAAAAGAACAGAAGACCTACCAGATAATATTTTTGAAATAACTGATAACATTTTAAAAGAAATTATTGAATGTGAACATAAAGGGAGATGTTTGCATCAATGTACTACTGCTTTCAAAATACATCCAGAGGAACTTTCTTTTTATCGTAACTTTAAACTTCCAATTCCTCGTTCATGTCCAAATTGTAGATTTTATAAAAGATTAGAATATCGTAATCCTTGGAAATTGTGGCATAGAAAGTGTATGAAAGAAGGATGTCAAAATGAATTTGAAACTAGTTATGCTCCTGACAGACCGGAGATTGTTTATTGTGAGAGGTGCTATCAGCAGGAGGTTTATTAGATTTTTCCCTTAAGCTGGGCTTAGGGGACAGAAGCCCAGCTTAGGGGAAAGGGGTGAGGTGTATGTTATAATAAAAACATGACTTTTAAAAAACTTTGTATTGTTTTATTTTTGATATTTTCTTTACTGCCAATGCAAAAAATATCGGCACAAAGCTCTAATACTGGTTTCGTATCAGGAAATATTTGGTATTCAAAAGATCCATTTGAAGAAGGGGATAAGATAAAGATTTATACATTAATTTTTAATCCAGATTCAAAACAATTATCAGGTACTGTAAATTTTTTTGATAATACAGTCTTGTTGGGTAAAAAAGATTTTTCTGTAGCTGCAAATGCATCAAGCGCTATATCTATCAGCTGGACTGCAACTGCGGGAGATCATAGTATTTTTGGCAAGATTGAAAATGCTAAATTTTTATTAGAAAATGGAAATTATCAAACAGTGTCTCTCGTTGAAAATCAAACAGAGAAAAGTTTGAGGACTGTTCCTAAAAAAATAATTCCCAAACCAGCAGATACGACTATAAATACCACTAGCACATCCGTTTCGGATATAGCAGGAAAAATTCCCACTTTTATTACTGGACCAATAATTTCTGCTGCAGGTGGTTTAGAAACATTTCGAAATAATTTAAATACCACAACAAATGATAAAAAAGAAGCAATACAAAAAGAAATAAAAGCTTTAGACAATTCTAATTTGGTAGTTGGACTATCAAAAGGAAATGCAACTATAAAGACTGACACAAATCCATTATTGAAACCATTTAAATATGTAGAAATATTTTTTCTTTCTATTTTCTCTTTTATTCTAAATAATAAAATTATATTTTATGGTATCTTGATTGTTGTTGTTTTCTTTATTCTACGTTTTATCTGGAAAAAGATATTTTAAAATACTAGGTGTTTCCAGGCTATTTGAATTCGGGTACGAAATGCTTGACAAATACATATAAATATGCTATCCTTTTTTTAGGTAACATATTATCATAAAAGTCATTTAAATTCTTTGATAAAAAAATACTTATCCAGTTATAAAAATAAAAAACAATAAAAAAAACCTTTAGGAGGCAAAATTGAACAGAAAAATAGTAACCCTAGTAATCTTTGGTTTGTTTTTAAGTTATAGTTTTACATCTGCACAAAACAGCCATTTCGCAGTTGGATATGCTGCTGAACAAGAAGGAAAATACTTGATAGCAATAAAAGAATACAACAAAGCTGTCAGTAATTTCCCTGGAGCAGAGAAAGACTTAAAAAGAGTTTTAAATATTTTGTTGAAAAAATATCAACATAATAGAGATAAAAATATTGAAGTTTTTATCTTAAAAACTTACAACGAAACAAAAAATTCAATCTTTAATGATTGGCTTAATGCTATCTATAAAAAAATAGTATTGTCAATTTCTAAAAAAGGAGGAAGTAAAGAATTAACTAGAAATGATGTAGAATTTCTTTGTAAATTTTGTAATCAAATATCCTGGAAAGAAAAAGCAAAGAGTTGGGATATCGTCAGAGCTCAAATATATGAAAAGGAGGCTAAAACTTCATACAACCTTAAGGAAAAAGTATATAAATTGAGAAATTCTTATGGTATATATTCAAAATACAATACTGATACAAAAAAAATATCATCTAAATTATCAGAGTTGTATCTGTCTGCTTTTCTTTTTGGTTCTTATATTGAAATAGATAATGAAGGATATTATATGGAAATTTACGAAGGAGGAAATGAAAATCTTCTTGACTCTGCAAAGTTTTTTGCAAAAAAAATTAATAATTTTTTAATTTTTAAATCTATGGCAGATAAAGCAATGAGGGATAAGGTTCATGAATATTCTTTAGGAGTATGGGTAAAAATAAAAGTAGGAAATCCACGAACTCATTTATTAGAGTGGGAAACAGAATTTGTAAAAGCAGAAAATATACTTTGGCTAAGGACTAGTGCTTCAGAACACGAATTCATGGAAGACAAAGTAAGGAAAGTTAATCCTATAAAAAATGCATTAGCGGTATATGAATTAATAGGCGACAAAGAAAATGCTACACGATGTAAATTAATTTTAGGCATCAAATAAAAAATAATTAAAAAAAGGGCGGTCAGAATTGATCGCCTTTTATTGTGTAAATTTCTATTTGTTTTTTTAATTTAAGCGTGTAAAATAAGGTTATGGTTCTCAGAATTTTAGCTTCTTTAATACTCCTTTTATCTATATTATATATGCCTTTCTGGGTATCTGTGATATTGGCATTGGCTGGAATGATTTATTTCTCTTTTTTCTGGGAAGGCGTCGCCTTATTTTTTCTTTCAGACTTACTTTATGGAACAAGTGAGGCTAGATTCTTTAATATATTCTTTATTTCAACCATCATTTCTTTTATAGTTTTAATCATAATAGAATTATCAAAAAAGAAACTACGAACTTAACGCCACAATATTATAACAGAATTCAAAATAAATCATGATTAGAAAAATATTATCAAAACAAAAAATCAAAAATGCTAATTTCTTTGTAGAACCAGACGAGATTTTTCTTGATTCAAAAAATCTACAAAATTTTGACCGCCAACAATTTGAAGGCCGAATAGAAAAACCAATTTCCAAGAAAGCTATCTTTTTTGTTGGTATTTTTTTCTTATTATTTTTGGGAGCATTTTCAACTAGACTGGGATATCTTCAAATACAAAAAGGAGAAGCATATTTAAATAGAAGTAATAATAATGTGTTAGAAAAACAAATTATTTTTAGCGATAGGGGAATTATTTATGATAGAAATAAAGTAGAACTTGCTTGGAATAAAAAAGGAGCAGATTTACCTACCACCATTCGTACATACTTAGCGCCCGGATTTTCACATCTTTTGGGTTACGTCAGTTATCCAATGCAAGATAGCTCTGGAAATTATTGGCAAAGTGAATTTATAGGTAAGGATGGCCTTGAAAAACAATACAATCAATCATTAAAAGGAGAAAATGGCTCAAAAATAGTGGAGATAGATGCGCGCAAAATAGTTCATTCTGAAAATATTGTAAATGCTCCAAAACGTGGAGCTGATTTAGTAACTAGCCTTGATTCACGTATTCAGAAAGAATTGTATACTTTAATTAAAAATTTATCTGAAAGCAATTCTTTCTCGGGCGGACAGAATATAACTCTGAAATTCTTTCCTTAGGTAAAGATGCGAACCAAATTCAAAATTATTTAGATGATAAAAGAAAAGTTTTTTTGGATAGAACCATTTCTGGTTTATATACTCCCGGTTCTATTGTAAAACCATTTTTTGCCATGGGAGCTTTAACCGAAAATGTAATTGATCCTTATAAAAAAATACTATCAACTGGTTCTATCTCAATTCCAAACCCATATTTTCCCAATCAAAAGACTGTTTTTAAGGACTGGAGAGTTCAAGGATGGGTAGATATGCGACAAGCCATAGCTGTATCAAGTGACGTTTATTTTTATGAAATTGGTGGTGGATTTGAAAGTCAAAAAGGTCTAGGTATAGTAAATATTGAAAAATATGCCAGACTTTTTGGTATCGGAGGAAAAACTGGAATTGATTTGCCAGATGAAAAAGGAGGTGTAATTCCTAGCCCCGAATGGAAAATTAAAAATTTTAAGGGCGAACCGTGGCGTGTTGGAGATACTTATCATACTGTTATCGGACAATATGGATTCCAAGTAACTCCGATGGAAATGCTGCGTGCTGTTTCTGCTATCGCAAATTATGGCACTCTTGTCACGCCACATTATATTTTAGGAGATAAAACAAAAGAAATTGCAATTTCAAAAATAGATTTGAAAAAAGAATATTTTGATGTCGTGCATGAAGGAATGAGACAAAGTGTTCTAGCGGGAACTTCCACGGCAGTGAATGTGCCTTACGTTCAAGTTGCTTCCAAAACTGGAACAGCACAAGTTGGCGTAAGTAAAACCAAAGTGAATTCTTGGATTATTGGTTTCTTCCCATATGAAAATCCCAAATATGCTTTTACCATCATGATGGAATCTGGACCTTCTTCAGGAGGTGTAGGTGCCTCCTCTATAATGCGACAACTTTTAGATTGGATGTCAATTAATACTCCTGAATATTTTGTGCTATAATACCAAAATGAGTAAAGTAAAAATAATTTTTGGATTGGGAATTTGGATAACAATATTACCTTATTTAGGATTTCCATATTCTTTAAAAAATATCTTGTTTTCTATTTCCGGCTTAGGCATTATTTACTTTTGTTATCTATTATATAGAGATTTAAAAGTAGGGGAGACAGAAGAGAAGACTTTTGATAATTTTTCTGAAAATAGCAATTTTAATGAAAATGAAACAAAATCCCAAGAACATACTAATCCAAATGAGAAAGAAATTTAATAATTTGAATTTTATATTGGAATATTTTAAAGAAAGGCGTACTTCGGCCACTATTTTATTAGTAGCTCTTTTTTTTGGTTTAGGTGTATATATAGGGTTTAACCAAAGACCAGAAATAAACAAAGTTGTCAATATCTCGGGAAAAGAAACTGCTGTTGCTACAGAAGCTGACTTTTCTCCGTTTTGGAAAGTTTGGAATAGTATTAATGAAAAATATCCTAACGCCATTAAAACAACCGACCAAAACAAGATTTATGGGGCTATTTCTGGGCTTGTAGGCTCTTTAAATGACCCCTACAGCGTGTTTTTTAACCCAGATGATGCAAAGCTCTTTGAGGACGATATACAAGGTAGTTTTGGTGGAATTGGTATGGAAATTGGCATGAAAGATAAGGTACTGACAGTAATCGCTCCTCTTAAAAATACTCCTGCCTATAAAGCTGATATAAAGTCGGGTGATAAAATTCTAAAAATTGACAACCTAGTCACTTCTGGAATGAGTGTAGAAAAAGCCATAAAATTAATTAGAGGAGATGTGGGTACGACAGTAACACTGACAATCTTTCGTGAAGGAGATCAGGATCCAAAAGAAATAAAAATCGTACGAGATATTATTAATATACCGACCCTTGATACAGAATTAAGAAAGGACGGAATTTTTGTAATAAAACTTTATAGTTTTTCGGCAAATTCAGCTGACCTATTTCGTAATGCATTAAAGGAATTTTCTACATCCAAGTCTGATAAATTGTTGCTAGACTTAAGAGGAAACCCTGGAGGATATTTAGATGCGGCTGTTAGTATGTCTAGTTGGTTTTTAGAAGGAGGTAAAACTGTGGTGACAGAAGATTATGGAAATAATTTAAAACCAAAAATATACAGAAGCCAAGGTTATAATGTATTTTCTGACAAATTAAAATTTGTGATTTTAATTGATAGCGGTTCGGCCTCAGCTTCTGAAATACTAGCGGGCGCAATGCAAGACTACAAAAAAGCGATACTGGTAGGAGATAAGAGTTTTGGTAAAGGTTCTGTCCAAGAAGTGGTAAAAGTGACACCAGACACTATTTTAAAAATTACCGTAGCCAAATGGTTGACTCCCAATGGCAATTCTATTTCCGAAAAAGGATTAACTCCAGATTATGAAGTATTATTTACAAAAAAAGATATTGAAAATAAAGTAGATCCACAATTAAATAAAGCTGTAGAATTGTTATTAAAATAACGAGCGAAGTGAGTATATTTTTATAACCCTGTTAAATAATTTTTGCAAAGCAAAAATTGCCGAAGGCATTTAACAGGGTGAAGATTTTCTAATCGCTTTGCTCAAGAAAATCAATCATGAAAGTAATTTTTTTACAAGATGTGCCTAGGGTAGGTAAAAAATACGATATCAAAGAAGTAAATGATGGTTATGCCATAAATTTTTTATTTCCTAAAAAATGGGCCACTCTCGCTACTCCTAAAGCTGTAGCAGAAATTGAAAAATATAAAAAGAATATAATTATAGAGAGGGAAGTGCAAGAAGAACTTTTAATAAAAAATCTAGAGGAAATAAAAAATAAAACGATTACTATCAAAGCCAAAGCTGATGAAAAAGGTCATCTTTTTTCTGCTATTCATGAAAAAATGTTAGTGGAAGCGATGGAAAAAGAATATCACGCTCTAATAGATGAAAAATTTATTGTGCTAGAAAAACAAATAAAAGAAATAGGAGAATTTGAAATCCCGATTGTTATCAAAAACAAAAAATCTTCGTTTAAACTTATTGTGGAGAAATTATAAAAAATCTTCACGAGAGGGGATTTTTAGTTTTAAATTACATTTACTATTTTTTTGACTACCGTTCTGCCATTAAATGATGTCTTTCGTCTGGAGCCAAATTTGACTGTTCCGGGTTTAAGAGCAAAAAGAGTATGATCTTTGCCCATAGATACGTTATTACCAGCCATTATGACTGTCCCGCGTTGACGGACGATAATAGAGCCAGACTGCGCTTTCTGACCATCAGCAAGTTTAGTACCAAGGTACTTTGGGTTTGAATCTCTTAAGTTTTTCGCCGTTCCGCCGGCTTTTCTATGTGCCATTTAATTAGTTTGTTAGGTTCTAGGTTCTAGCTTCTAGTTAAAAATAAACAGAAAATAAAACAATAGACTAATATTTAAAAATTATTTATAATAAGACAATTAAGAGTATAAACAATTATATGGAAAAAATCAAGCAATTTACGGAAAGTGATAAAGGAAAAGATATATTAGTTATTATCATCATTATTTTAGTGGGTTTGGGCTCATTTGAGCTAGGTAGACTATCAAAAAACAGCTCTTCGGGCCTTAAAATTGAATATCCGAGCCAAGAAAGCAATGTCTTAGAGTCTATAAATCAAAATCCGACTAAATTAGCTCAAAATTCAACAAAATCAAATTCAGGGAATTTTTTCGCCTCAAGTAGGGGAACAAAATATTATTCTATAAGTTGTTCAGCGGGGAAAACTATTAAAGAGGAGAATAGAATATATTTTAATACATCTACAGAAGCACAAAGTGCCGGATATGAACTTTCTAGCGCATGTAAGTAATATCACCCTACCGGAAAGATATATTGTGGGACACGATACTAATTAAAATATAAGGCCCAAAAGACCCTTCCCTACGGCCTATTGACGGTAGGTGCATTCAATTCGTAGTCTGTTGGCTGACCGTCACGAATTCTTTCCATATTATTTATAAAAGATTTCCAAAAAATATTTATAAAAATATCATTCCATAAATATGATGCAGGCGCTTTAAAATAATCATTCCATAAATTTCTAGTCCCTCCCCCGACATAGGTTATGTTCTCTTGCGCAGTAGGGCTTTCTACGACCGATTTAACACTTATATTAAAATAACTAAGCACAAAAATAAGAATGACCGCCAAAAGTAAAATCCCTATAATACTTATTCCTCTTTCCAATTTATTAAAATTAAACATTTTAGTTTTGATTAGAAAACACTATTAAATAACGTCTTTATCCAATTAAAAACGTCTGACAAACTAATCTTAAAATATTTCATTATAAATAAAGCGATAATAATAAAAATTATTAAACGTAAGAATCCTCCTTGTTCATTTTTTAAATTATTAATCATCCTTTTATTTTACCACTTTTACTTATAAGGAGGCAAGCCCGCCTTGACTCGCATTATAGGCGAGGCAGGTAATACATAGGGTCAAGGTAAGCGTTGATTGGAGCGATAGGTTGCGTAAGGATTCTCCCTGGGCAAGACTTACTTGGCACACTTTTTACTTCCACAGCGTCCTTAGCATAAATTGAAACATGTAGATGCGGTCCCGTAGAATAGCCAGTATTGCCACTATAACCAACAACTTGTCCACGAGATACCTTATCCCCTATATTTACTTTTATAAGCGATAAATGCCCAAAAGTACTAGCTAGACCATCATTGTATTTAATTAAAATAAAACGTCCAAAAGAAACTCCTGGGCATTGAACATCCGTATTACCAGTACCAGCCACCACACCATCTGCAAGAGCCTTAACTGAAGTACCTATGGAAGCGCGAAAATCGACACCATTATGGCTACCATTTGCATAAAGACGTTTTCCTGCCTCTGTTTTACCAAAAAGCTGAGTAATATAAATATCATCTAGTGGCCAACTTAATACTCCCCCGTTAGGAAGTTTAGAAGGATCAAGAACATATTGTAACTGTGATTCATAATCACGTAATTCTTTTTCAAATGCATCTTTTTTGGCTAATCTATCTTTTAATAATTTTTGATAATTGGTTTCGCTGTTTTTTGTTTGGGTCAGAAGTTTCTTTTTTTCTGCAGTATTTTGATCTACAATTTTTTTCTGGTCTGCCAATTTAGATTTTAAGGCTACTAATTCATTTTTAGCGTCTGTCGTTTCTTTTCTAGTGTCCTCTAAATCACTTTTCATTTGTTTTAATTCAACTATCATTTGTCGAATTTTATTACCAACAGCAACCATGTTGTCTATATCATTCCAAACTACCGTAAAATTATTTTCTGATAAAATAGTGGCTAATACATCATTTTGTTCAAATTCGTTTATTTGTCTAATACTTAAAGATATTGCATCTATGCTATTTGAGATACGTTCTTGTTTATTATTTATTTCCAGGCTTAATTCTCGTATTTTGAGATTCGTTTTATCTATTTTATTTTGAGTTAAAGAAATATCAGCCACTAATTTTTTTCTAGTCAAGTCTAACTGTTTGATAGAAACATTCAATGAATTTTTTTGTTTTCCTAAACCATCTAACTCTATTTGATATTGCTTGATTTCTTCTTCTAGTTTACTTATGTCTGTATTTTTTTGACTTATTTTATCGCTCAGTTCTTGAGCCGTTTGAGCATAAGAAAAAACAATAGGAATAGTTATCAAAATTCCTAAAAATAATACAAATATATATCTATATAGCCTTTTGTAATCGTAATAAAGTTTCATTTTTTCCTAAAATCTCGGCAATAATGAAAGGATCTGGTGATTTATCAAGTCCTGAAAGGGCGTAACGAATAGGGTGCAATACTTCTCCCCTGCTTTCTGATTTATTAGCTATTTGCATCAAAATATTTTTTATATTTTCATTTGTAAAATCTTTTTCTTTTATCTCTTGAAGTGCATTTATAGCCAGTTTTAAATTTTCAGTTATTTTTTCTATAGAAGAATTCTTAAAGACTAGTTTTTCTTTTGCATATTTGGGTTCTTTATAAAAAAAGTCTAGTTCTCCCCTTTCTAACATCCCTTTTATATCTGACCACTTGGAAATTCTCTCAAAAATTATTGGAACAATTTTCTCTATTTTTAATTCTTCCGGTAAATATTCAAAAATATTTTTTCTCAGCTCTTCAATCGAAAGTTTTTTCATATGCTCTTTATTTATCCAATCTAACTTATCATCATTCCATTGAGCCCCGGAATGCCCTACGCGAGAAATATCAAAAGCCTTTATTAATTCATCCATTGTAAAGATTTCCCTATCATCTCCCGGATTCCAGCCTAAAAGTGCCAAGAAATTAATCATTGCTTCCGGCAAATATCCTTCATTTTTATATTCTAAAATATCTTTAGCGCCATCTCTTTTGCTTAATTTTTTATTCCCCCCTTCTCCCATAATTGGAGGTAAAGTAGCAAAAAGAGGAGGTTTGAAATCTAAAGCTTCATATAAAGACAAAAATTTGGGAACAGAAGAGATAAATTCTTGGCCACGCATTACGTGAGTCACACCCATTTCGATATCATCAACAATATGCGCAAAGTTATATGTTGGATAACTATCACTTTTTATTAAAATAAAATCATCTAAAGCTTCTGGCCCGGCAGATAAATCTCCATAAACCAAGTCATTCCATTTAAAACTTTTTATTTCGGGTACTTTAAAGCGAAGCGGTTTAAGTACCCCGCCAGAGGACGGGCAAGCATCCCAAATATCAAATTTTTCTGGCCGATGTTCTCTAAATAAAAATGGCTTTTTTTCTAATTCAGCTTTTTCGCGAAATTCATCAACTTCTTCTTCGGTATATGGATCAGGATAAGCTAAACCTTTATCTATTAAAATCTGCGCGTATTTTTTATATAAATCCAATCTCTCTGATTGTAAATATGGGGCGTGTAGTCCTCCGATATTCGGTCCTTCGTCCCAATTAATTCCCAACCATTTTAATGATTCAATAATATGGTCAATTGAACCTGCCACTTCCCTTTCTTTGTCATAAAGGTGCCTTTATTTTTCTTGGCCCAAAGCCAAGCATATAAAGCAGTGCGAACGCCACCTACATGCATAAAACCTGTCGGCGAAGGCGCAAATCTTGTAACAACTTTCTTTTCCATCTATCTATTTTAGCATTTATTTTTCGTGACTCAAAGCCATATCAACAAGCTCGCGGGCGATTTTGTAGGCAGCGTCAGGTTTGTTATATGCTTTAGCGCTTTGCGCCATTTTATTCCAAACATTTTTATCATTCACGATTCTTTCAATTTCCGAACTCAAAATATTGGCCGTCATATTCATTTCTTCAATAACGTTACAAGCTCCAGTATGGGCATAACTAAAAGCATTTTTCCTTTGATGATCTCCGTTGGTAGTGGTAATCGGAACAATAATAGACGGTACACCCCAAGAAGCTATTTCAAATATAGTTGACCCTGCCCTAGAAACAATAATTGTTGCCACTCCAGCCGCCATTTTCATAGCAAGAGGATTTAAAAAAGCAAAAGGTAAATATCTCGATTTTTCTGGGCTAGGAGCAAGAATTACTTTTGCTTGTCCATTAACGCTTTTAAAATTATTCACTCCCGTTTGATGTATAATTTGAAAATTCTTTACAAGTCTTGGTAAAGCATCAAGTACCGTATTGTTTATAAGTTCTGCGCCCTGAGAACCACCTAAAATTAAAACAACTGGCAAATCTGATTCTAATTTAAAATATTGTAATGCTTCATTACGTGGAGCAGAATGTTCTATTTCGGTTCTGATTGGATGTCCCGTCCAAGCAACTGTTTTTTTAGGAAAATAATCGGCTGCTTCTTTAAAAGAAACAGCTACCCTTTTAGCAAAATGTCCTGCCCATTTATTTACTCGGCCTGGTACAGAATCTGATTCATGAATAACCACAGGAATACGTAGAATTCTGGCTGCTAGAATAGCTGGGAATGACCCATAGCCACCTTTCCCAAAAACTACATCTGGATAAATTGAAAATATTTTATAAATGGCATTAATCGTACCAAAAAACATTTTAAAAATACCAATGAAATTTTTAAAAGAAAAATAAGTGCGTAATTTCCCTGCTTTTACTTCTTCATACGAAAGTCCATTTTCTAAAAGCATTTCTTTATCGTAAGGACTATCAGAAAAATAATAAAGCTTGGCGCCTAATATTTTATCTTTATCTATTATTTGGTTGACTTTTTGAGCAACAGCGATAATTGGATAAAAATGTCCACCTGTTCCTCCTCCTGTAAATACTATTTTCATAAATTTTTTATTAATTATTTTTCTGCTGAAATTTTGATATCTGAAGCACCACACCCATGGCTATAAGATATATCATAAGCGAAGTACCTCCATGGCTCATAAAAACTAACGGCACCCCTGTCAATGGAAAAACTCCGGTCACAGAAGCGATATTCATAAACGATTGGGCTACAATCAGTATAACAATTCCAGAAACCAAAAGTCTACTAAATAAATCTGGAGAATTTCTGGCAATACGAAGACCGCGCAGAAGAAAAAGCAAATAAAGTATTATTATGGCAACGCTTCCCACAAAACCAAGTTCTTCACCTACTACAGCAAAAATAGAATCTCCTTGCGGTTCTGGTAAATAACTAAATTTTTGAATACTTTGACCATATCCCCTACCAAAAATCCCTCCGGAACCGATAGCGATTAATGATTGTTGAATTTGATATGAAGAACCTTGGGGATCTTGCGATGGATCAATAAAAGTTTTCACTCGTTCCTGAAGATACGGAGTAAAATATACAAGAAATCCGAAAGCAATAATAGTGATTGTTCCTAACAATGTAATCCATTTTAAGGGTACACCAGAGATAAAAAGCATACAGGCTCCAGTAAGCACAATTAGAATAAAACTTTTTGTATCTGGTTGATTAAGTAAAATAAAAGCTATAATTGCCAGTAATACAATAAAAGGAAGAAACCCAAATTTGAAATCTTGCACTCTATTTTTTGCCCAAGAAAGCCAAGCAGCAAAATAAATGACAAATCCAAATTTTAAAAATTCAACTGGTTGGAATCTTACCGGTCCGAGTTGAATCCATCTTTCCGCTCCTAAATGACTCCATCCCAAACCCGGAACAAAAACTGCCGCAGTTAAAAATATTGACCCTAAAAAAATCCAAAAAGAATATTTGCGCCAAAATTTATAATCTATTTTAAAAGCAAAATACATGCCAATAAAACCAAGTCCAAATCCAAGAATTAATTGACTAACCAGTACTGAATAAAAAGTGGTCTCACTTTTAGCTAAAATTCCTAGAGAGGCGGAAATAAAGATAGCCGCTCCGATAACAATCAAAAGAGTGACAACAGTTGCAAAAAATTTATCTACTTTTTTTTCTTTCATATTATCGACTTATCACTGCTAAAATTATTCCTATAACAGAAAAAGCGGCAGAAAAAATCCAAAAACGCATAGTCACTTTATAAGATGGCCAGCCAAGCGCTTCAAAATGATGATGAATAGGGGCAAGTCTAAATATTTTTTTTCCGTTTCTTAATTTTTTTGAAATCATTTGTAAAAGAACAGAACCAGAACTTATTACCAAAGGCATAGCCACAACTGGAAGAATTAAAACTGAATCAGTTAAAAATGCTAAAGTGGCTAAAGTAATAGTAAGACCAATAATACCCGTCTCTCCCATATAAAATCTAGCTGGTGGAATATTAAACCAAAGGAAAGCTAAAATAGCTCCAGTGACAACAGCCGAAAAAGCGGCAATATCTATTTGATTATTGGCAAAAGCTATCATGGAATATGCGGCAAAAATTGAAGCAAATACTCCACCTGAGAGTCCATCTATTCCATCAATTACTCCGCCCGAAAAAGTAGCCAAGGCAACTATGATGAAAAATGGAATAATTAAAACACCTAAATATAAATCTCCGTTAAAAGGAAGATGTATTGATACCATTCCTAGTTTATAGTAAAACCAAAGTCCGATTAAAAAAGAAATAATTATAACCAATAATGCTTTCCATTTGCGCCAAGATTTATCATCGTGAGCAATTTTTCCTTGACCATAAATCTGTATCAAGTCATCCCAAAGTCCTAAAAATGATCCAAAAAGCAAAACAAAAAGAGGAATTAATGTTTGATTATTACTTAAGAAATTAATTTTCTGTGTTAAATCAGAAGGAAAAAAAATAGAAAGCAAATAAAAAATCAAAGTCGATATAAGTATGGAAACCCAAATAATTATTCCACCTACTCTGGGTGTTTTTAGCTCATCATCCTCGTTGTGAATTTTTTGAAATTCAGTAAGAGTGGCACCATTGCGAGAATATTTTTTCCACATTTTGTACTTAAAGAAAAAATAGGTGGCAAATGGTGTAATAAAAAGCCCTATCAATAAGGCCACCACCGTTGGCAGAAAGATTTTAACCAAATTCAAAAGCATCCATACATTATAACACAGATATAATCTTTTCTACATCAGAAAATCTACCTTCTGAGCTTGAACCTAGAATGGTAATAGCGATATTATGACCATATTTATTCTTATATATTATCGTCAAATTACCTCCAGCTAGTGGAGTAAGTCCCGTTTTAGAAAATAAAATATCGGGGATTTTATCTAAAATATTACTCGTATTTTTTATATCATGATTAACCCCAGATTCAGATTTTATATTTATTTCTGGCATTATACTCGCCCCAAAAATTTCTGGATATTCTTCAAATACATACAGAGCCATCACATTCACATCCTGAGCAGAGGCATAAGCACCGGCAAATTCATTATCAATATCTAAGCCCGTAAAATTAAAAAACAAAGTATTTTCCATCCCAATTTTTACTGCTTTGTCATTCATTTTTTGTAAAAAATTATCTATATTTTCAGTCAGAGCATAAGCGCCATCATTAGCAGAACCCACTAAAGTAAATTTAGCTAAATCTTCAATCTTAAATTTCTCATTAACAAAAAATCCATACTCACCTTCTTGTTTGAGCGCTTCTGGAGAAATTGATATAACATCATTCATATTATGATTATTTAAGGCGGTAACAACAGTCATTATTTTAACCAATGAAGCAATAGGCATTTCTATTTCATCATTCTTCCCATAAATTTTTATATTCGAGGTTTCGTCATAAATAGAAAAAGCTTTGGCTTGAACTGGAATATTCGCTAGAATATTTTGTATTTTGGTTAAATTGTTTTCATTATTAAAAAATGCAAGATTTAACTTATCATTTCCAACAGAAAATAAAATTGCCTCTAGGGCAAGAATAATTAAAATAACAAATAAATAATTATTTTTCTCAGGCATCAGTTTCGTTCTTTAGCTCTTCTGCTAAATTTTGTGAGGCAGATTCAATTGAGTTATTAACCAACTCATAGTCTGGTAATTCTTGTACAGATTTCACTCCCATAAAAGAAAGCAGTTCAAATGTAGGGTGATAAATATAGCGCCTATTGTCCTCAGGGTCAATATTCTTCTCTATTAGCCCTCTAATAGAAAGAGCCCGTAAAGTAAAGCTGGAATTCACTCCTCGGATATAATCGATCAAAGATCGACTTACTCCATTTTTGTAAAGAATAATAGATAATGTTTCCAAGCTGGCTTTAGAAAGTTCTTTATTCAATTCTTCTTTCTGTAATTTTTCAATTAAAGCAGAAAATTCCGGTGCTGTGCCGAGCGTAATATCGTTTTCTTTTTCCTGTAATACTATTCCCCTACTTTTCAAATTTTCTTTTAATTTTTCTAAACCTTCGTTTATTTCTTTTTGCCCCACACCCAAAAATTCGGCTAGTTTTTTTCTAGACATCGGTTCTCCTTTGAAAAAAAGTATTGCTTCAATTTTTTGTTCTAAATTCATGATTGATTTAAAATTAATAATAAAAGAAAAGATTTTGAGGGGTTTCGAGGCTGACGAGCCGAGAATTTCAGGATTTTTTAAGCTTCAAAAAATCCGTACCGGTAAAATTTTTTCTTTTGTTATTAATTTTTTGAATTTTCAAAATTTTCCTCTTTCTTAATAATAATATCTTCAAAACTACCATTTTGTACTGCGTGAAGTATTCCTTGCCTGACAAGTTCTAGCATAGCAAGAAAACCGATAATTACAACTATTTTCTCTTCTTTAGTTTTGGCATTGCCGGCAAAATCTTTAAAATTCATCTGTAATGTTTTTTCAATTCTTTCCGTCAATTTAGAAATCATTTCTTCTATACTGATTACTTTCTTCACTTCTACTTCTGGCAAAACAATTTTTTTAGGAATCCTACCTAATGCATCCTGAGCAAAAATCATCATGCTTTCTTTAGTAATCTGGTCATCCGGTAAAAATATCAATACTTCATTTTTTCTTTCAAGTGGCGCAAAAATTATTTTCTTCCCAAACATTTCTTTAATATTTTTTGCAAGTTTAGTATAAAGTTCGTAAAGTTTTAATCTTTCTTCTAAATTATGGATATCTCCTTCTTCCTCAGTAGTTAAATTCAAATTCGGCAAAAGTGATTTTGATTTTATTAAAATGAGCGTAGCTACCACCACAATAAAACTGGAAATCTCAGATGGGTGAAGTTCCCCCAGTTTTTTTACATAATTCAAATAATCTTCGGTCACTTGTGCCAAGGACAAGTCATTAATAAAAAACTTTCTTTCTTCTATCAAAGAAAGCAATAAATGAAATGGCCCCTCAAAAGCCTCCGTTTTAATTTGATATGTTTCAGTTTCCACCTTTGTATTATAACATATTTATACCTTCTTTTCTCAATATTTCCTTCTTCTTTTGTCCTCCCTTATTATACCCGCCGGGTTTTCCATCGGAACGAATAACCCTATGACATGGGATTTTTGGGTTGTGGTTTTTATTTAGAATATTTCCAACAGCTCTACTTGCTTTCATATTCCCTGCCTTTCTTGCTACTTCCTTATACGTCAAAACCTTCCCTTTTGGTATTTTCTTCACAACCTCATAAACTTTTTCTGCAAAAGATTTCATAATTCTATATCCTTACAAACTCCAGTTTGTAAGGATGTTATTGTAGTTGTTGGAATGATTTTAAAAAATTAACAAATATTTTACCGTATGGAGATAAAGTATGTTCAACAAATTTACCTTTATATTTTTTATTAATCAATCCTGCTTGATTGAGTCTTCGAGTATGTTCCCCTATTGTTTTCGGATTTGCATTAAGTGTCTCAATAATACCATCAAGAGTTATCCCGTCTTCTTTAGCCACAAGAAGCAATATCTCAATACGATGGTGATTTGCCATACCTTTGAGATGTCGTTCCATTTGTTTTGCTGTCTTAATTTTTCTCATATTTATATTATACACAATACCCCTACAAACTCCAGTTTGTAGGGGTATTATTTATTTTATTTCGATGATAATAAGACATCCTTACAAACTGGAGTTTGTAAGGATGTCTTTGAGAGAGATTATTAAAATGATTCGGTGGTGAATTATGAAAGATGCTTGGAAACAAGTTTCGTCATTTCAAACATATTTACTACGCTTTTACCACCAAACACTTTCTTTAATGCAGCATCAGCATTGATATTACGCTTATTCTTTGGATCTTGAAGATTGTTCTTCTTGATATATACCCACAATGCTTTTACCACCTCAGATCTAGGCATAGGACCCTTGCCTACTACTTCTGCCAACTCAGCGCTTATAATCATTGGCTTCATAAATGCGGAAACTTTTTTATCTGCCATATATTTTTCTTGTTTTGTTAATTTCAGCCATAAGCTGATCCGCCTCTGGCGGAAATTTATAATGTATCTATTATAGCACATATTGCCGAATCTTTCTCCCTTTTCTCGTATTTTTAGATCCAAACTTTAACCTTATTATTGTTTGATTCTAAATGGTCGCTTATTAACTTCTTTAAGAATTTTAAGCGTTGCTTGTACTGAAAGATTATCACTAGGTAATAAAACCAAGCGATCACCAAGGAGATTAAGTAGTGGGCTTAAAAATTCATCAGACCAAGAAGGTGATAATGTTAATACGTCAGAAAAATCTATTTCAAGCTCTTCGTTCTTTGAAAACTCACGTAGAGTGGGTTGAAATGCCTTTAGAGCCTCACTGCCTAATTCCCGAGATATTAATGTTTTGCCAAATTTTCCTAATTGTAATTTCATATTTTTTACTAGTTAATATTTCAAAATTCTATTTTTGCTAAACATCCTCGCACAATACGCTGACCACGCGTAACACGAAATGCTTTATCAGAACCTTTCATACGTACTTCAGCATCACCAGTAGTATAAAATAAATCAATTGGATTTTCAGTAATTACCTCTCGAACGAGTTTAAGCCCATTTCCTCGTTTTTCTGGTGCCCTGCCAGAAATAAATTCAGTAAAAGCAACTGTTACTGCAGCAACATGGTTTGAAAGTTCTGGCCGAACCTGACGTAATGTTTCTAAAATACCTAATCCTCTATCGGCAAGTATAATAATTCTTTTTTCTAAATTATAACCAAAAAAGATTCCTATTGTATCAGGCCATTTTCCTATATTATGAGCAAATGAATTATCGCCAATTTCTCCAGTAACGAGAACAATCAAAGAATATAATTTTTCAAATCCTGGCTGTTGCATTAGCGCATACTCCATTTTAGTCAATCTTGCATTAAAAATTGAGCTTGTTGAACAATAAAATGTGCTAGGAAATTCAACACCATCTTCTATCCATTCGGAAGCAAATTTCATTATATCACTGGTAAAAATTTCTAAATCTTTTTCACGATAATATCGATGAGTTCCACCATCTTTTTTAATAGCAATTAATTTACCACTTTCATCCCAACGACGTAATGTGTTCAAAGAAACCCCAAGATATTCAGCTGCTTGGCTAATTGTTAATAATTTTTCATCCATATTTATATAATATCATATTATCTAAATCTACACAAATAACCATTAAATCTACCCAAAAATACATAAATCTACTCATTTATCGTCCATAACTGTACATTTTACTATTTATTGTCAAGTAAAACGTAAATTTGAGGTAAAAATAGACTATATTTACGTTAAATTACATTAAACAATTTCTGAGTCATTAAAACCAAATCTCATTTTTATCTAAAACCCTAACAACTACCCCCTGCATTCTAACTTCTTCGTTTGTTTTAAACTTTAATGGTTTATGTTCCGAGTTACTAGAGTTGGGTTTTAAAACTAAGTAACCATTTTCTCTACGATATTCCTTTATTGTAGCATCATCGCCAATAAGTGCTACTACCTTTTTCCCTTCTTCTGGACGGTAATTTTTCACACATAAAACTAGGTCTCCATCATTAATTCCAGCTTTATTCATAGAATCCCCTTTCGTCCTCAAAACAAAATATTTTGATCCTTTTGACATATAATCTTTTCTAACTGAAATCATTTCTTGAACTGTCGGATCAGCATACATTAACTCTCCACAACCAACTGATTCAAACAACGGAACGCTAACCATTTCAAATTTATCAGCATATGGCGACCTAACCAGACTAATTATTTTTTCTTCTTTCTCTTTATTGTTTATTTTATTTTTAAAGTATTCTGCAAGTTTTTTATCTACTGCATAAATAAAAGTCCCTTTTATACCTCTCGTCAAAAGAGTTTTATATATATTTATAATATATCTTTCTAATTCCAAGGGATCAGTAATACCCCTCCAGCCATTCGTATCCATGTAATTATCTGAGTTTATAATTAATTTATTATTTTCTTCATCATATGAGAGTTCTGGTCCAATAATTACACCAACATAATTTAAGTCATATCCCTGCACCGTGTGAATACAACCAACCTCATTTATTGCATTTTTCGAATTTACCCAATCTTGATTTGTACTATTCCAAAACAATTTCAAACCATCAATTTCAATATCATGGATATTCGGATTATTTTTGCTTTTCCATTCCCACGCATATCCAGCAACTATTCTACAAAGCTTTAATTCCAAATCTTTTTTCTTTATATCGTCTACCATTTTATGTATATCTTCATAAAACCTTAAATCATAGTTCGGAAAACTGTATTTACTTAAATTTTTTAAATCAAACAAATCATCAATAAAATTAATATATTCTTCGCCAGCACTTATTCTTTGTTGGCTAGTTAAATCATAATGAACAGCATTCATTTGAGTAAACTTTCTAGGTCTTACATCGGCTGGTTTAATTGTCTGATTTTTATCATAAAAAAATATTTGATGCTTAGATGATTTTAAAATCCAATCCAACTCAGTTCCAGAATTATCAAGATCTAATTTTTTATTTGTTATATCAAAAGACTGATAATTAGCTATATTTTTTCTTTGTTTTAATCTATGTGCTTCATCAACGATCAAAATATCATAATTTTTATTTACAACTTCATTTGGACCAATCACCATACTTGTTTTTAGCCCTTTTACTTGAGAAAAAACTTTTCTTATTGTTTTCCTAAGAGATGTCATGGGTACAACCAAAGCTATCTCAAGATTTTTTGTTTCTTCTTTTTCTTTTAAAAATTTGGCCAAATACACCGCTAATATCGTTTTTCCTGTTCCTGGTTTACCATTTACTACAAAAGTTTTTTCTTTATTCTCTTTTATATCTTTAAATATACTTCTGGCAACAATTATTTGATCTTCTGTAAGGGATTTATACGGTGAATATTTAAATAAATCACTATTCTTTATTTGTACCAAATCTTTTTTTACGAGAGACATTTCCTGTAACTTTTGCCAAATAGTTTCAAACTTTGCTTGATATTTTTGTCTATCATAATAATTATGATTCAATAAACCTTGGTTCCCATTTTGTAATACAAAAGAACCTTCAGCAGACATATATTGGATAAGGGAAGATTCAATGTCCAATGTAGCTGACTTGTTGTATTCTTCATCGCTAATTATATGTATCCTTTTTAACTTTTTTCTTTCTGGGTTTTCGTAATGCTGATTACTTCTACCATAAATATTAACTGTTTCTCCAATATATATTTCTCTGCCATCTTCAATAAGATAAACAACTGGCCAATTAATACCAAAATGATATGACCTCATCTGATCAAATTCCTTCTTATCAAACAATAAGGTCTTTATCTCAGCCATAATTATAATTTATTATATTTAGTATGTTTCCCTTTTGCTTTTTTTACTGGATATTTTTTAGCATTCTTTTTTATTTTTTTATCTAAAGCATCTAAAATATCAATTTTCAAATCATGACTCATTAATAATATCCAATAAAAAACATCAGCTAGTTCTTCGCCAATATGCTCTTTGTGAGTTTTTATATATTCTTCAACTTCTTCTTTTGATTTCCATTGAAAATGTTCTAAAACCTCAGCAGCTTCTAGAGATAAAGAAATTGCTAAATCTTTTGCATTATGAAACTGTTTCCAGTTTCGTGCATCTCGAAACGCTAGTATTTTTTTAGTCAATTTTTTTGTATCTATCATAAACTTATTTCTCTAACTTTTTGTACAAAGTCCCAGTTATTATTAAAATTTACAATCCACTTAATTGACTATTTAGCTCGCGTTCGAGTGTCGCAGAAAAATCTCTTATAATCCCTTGTTGATCAATCGGTAAAAATGCACTAAGCTCATTTTTAAAATTTATTTGTTTTGCCTCCGCAATAATAATGTCTTTAATCGGACCAAGTTTTTTCTTTTGTTCAATAGAAAGCATTCCTTTGCGCATTATAATATAAAGATCATAAAAATCACGTGGTTTTTTGCGTTCAAGTAATGCACCAAAAATTTTTTCATCAATTAATTCATTTTGTGGCAAGTGAGTAATTGTATATGTAGGCGCAAAATTATTTGAAATACTATCAACTTCACCTTTTATAATCACATCACTTCGTGTCGAAATGTTTATCTCTACACCAATTGGTTGATAATCAAACATTTGAAATGTAGCAATTCCCAAATAACCGCCACTTGTCGCACCAAATCTATCTCCAAGCTTAACTTTTATTCCCATTTTTTCTATTTCGGAAAGTGTTTTTAAAAACAACTCCTCAATAAATGATTTAACTTCATGCGGAACAACACCAAAAAGAGAAAAATCTAAATCTTCAGAAAAACGCGGGCTGCCATAAACAATACGAAGTGCAGTGCCTCCTTTAAAAAGTAATTTTTCAGAATTTGGTAATTTATATAACTCTCCCAAAAAAATATGTTGAAAATATTCTCGAACTACATTCGGAAATATTCCCATTTGATATTGCCTGCTCAATTTTTCGAGTGTTTCTATAGATATCATTGTAGCGTTGTTGTTATTATGCTTAAAAGTTTTTTATTACCAAATAGTGAAGCATATTTTTTCGCCCTAATGGGATTAATTTTTTCTTTATTGAAACGAGAAATCGGTTTTTGCCCATTCATCAATCTTAAATAATTTGTATCTACAAAAGCTTTTTCAGCATCAGCAATATTAAAACTGAGATTCTTTTGTTTTTGAATTTCATACCCAGTATAAGCAATTTTTTTAATTTTACGATAAGAAAAAATTTTTCCTAACGCTTCAAATCTACGTGTGGCTTTAGTAGTTACTGAAGTAATTTCATAAACCGTTTCTGGAATAACTCCATGGTATGAAAGCGCAAATTCAAGAGAAATATAAGATGGAGTGTAAAGTTTGCTAGCAACATAAACATCGGGAGGCAAAATATCTGGAAAAGAATAAAATCCTTTCTTAAGTTGCACTACAAATCCTTGTTTTTTATACCTATGAAGTAGCGCGGATGCAGCAACAGAAGAAACTCCAAAAAGGGAGCGAATATCACTTGCGTTGAATATATATAACTTTTTACCCTTTATTTTTAAAGCAAAAAGTGTCTGATTCACCAATTTGACCATATTGTCAATTTACCAAAACATGATGGAATTGTCAATTATCAATTGTTAATAACCTATCTTACTATATTCTTATTTCTCCAATTTCTTATATAAACATTTTTTATTAAAACCAATAGATCGATTAGAAACACACTAATTATACCATTTTTAGTCCTCCACCACCAAAAGCTTGCTTGGGCTACGATGTCCATTTATAATTCTAACCTTGGATAAAGGAATTTTAAAATGCAGAGCAAAAAGTTCCAATACTCGCTTATTGGCCAAATTATGTTCCGCTTTTTCTTTTACCGAAACTTCAAAATGATCTCCTGATTTTTGTTTCAAAAATTCTTTTTTCGCTCCAGCCGTGACCTTCACATGTATATAACGCATTATTCAGGATTATATCATTTTATTATAAAAAATGGATGAAATATGCTAAATTAGATAAATGCAGGAAAAAGTCAAAAATAAATTCAATTTTTCGCCAAAAATTATCATACTTTCTACGGTCTTTTTGGATGTGCTTGGTATAGGATTGATTGTACCAATACTTCCCTATTATGTGGAATCTTTTAACGTGCCAGATATTGTGGTCACTTTGCTTTTCGCTGTATTTTCTTTGTGCGCATTTTTTAGCGCGCCAATATTGGGAATGATTTCTGATAGAAAAGGACGTAGACCAGTGTTGTTGGTCAGTTTAGCATCAAGCGCTATTGGCTGGTTGGTTTTTGCTTTTTCCAGAACAATTTGGGGACTTTTCTTGGGAAGAATAATCGACGGATCGGCGGCCGGAAATATTTCTACCGCCCAAAATTATCTTGTGGATATTTCTAAAGATCCAAAAGAACGAACGCACAATTTGAGTTTGATTGGAGCCATTTTTGGAATAGCTTTTATCGTTGGTCCACTCGTCGGCGGAGTACTTTCTAGCATCAGTATGAAAATGCCTTTTATTGTTGTCGGTATTTTAGCAACCATAAATACTGTGCTCGCTTATTTCTTTTTGCCGGAAACAAATCACAACCGAAATACCGGAAAAATTTCCTTAAATCCTTTCTCGCCAATTATTAAAGCTCTCAAAAGTAAAAATATTTTGCCACTTTATCTAGCGTGGCTTTTCTTTGGTATTGCCGTATCGCTGAACCAATCCATTTTCGCTTTATATATTACAAAAGTATTTTCTTGGACAGTGGTCGCCGCTGGTTTTATTATGGCCTTCATGGGAGTAATCATTTCTTTGAATCAAGCTTTCTTCCTTCGTAAAGTGTGGCTGAAATATTTTAAAGAATCCGTGCTCATGATATGGCTCTGGCTTCCTTTCGCTTTCGGATATTTAGTGATGGCTTTGCCTTTCAAAGTAGCTTTCATTTTGGGGCTCGTCATCACCGCCTTCGGACAATCCACTATGCGTGTGGTCATGAATAGTCAGATTATTGGTTTCTCCGATAAAAAAGAACAAGGCGAAATGATGGGAATACTCGCTTCGATAATGTCTCTCTCCATGATCTTGGGCCCACTCATCGGCGGAGCTATTTATACTATCGGTGCTGCTTTACCATATGCGCTCGCTGGAGTGATTTTATTTGTCACATTTATTTTCGTCTTCAAAACTTACAAACACGTCGCGCCAAAAGAACACGTCGACATCGAGCCGGTGGAAACTTTATAAAAAGTCGCACTATTTCACAGAAATAATCCTTTTTTCGGGTCCTCGGTTCCCCGGGGCCACGAACCCCGGCCAGACCAGCTCAAAAAAGACAATTTCTGAGAAATATTATAAAAACTCGCCGAGAGCACACTTTTTAGAAAACATTGCGCAGGAGTTTAGAAAATAAAAATGGTACTCCATTTATTATTTTCTTGAACGACGAGCATAGCAATTCACAAGCTTGTGAATATGCGTGTTTTATAAAAAGTTGTGCTAAGAAAGAGTTTTTAATTTAAAAATATTGATTCTTGAGGTTTTTCAATAATTCTTCTCAATAAACCTATATAAAAGCCTTACTGGAGAGCCTAGGGCGCCCTGAGAGAGATTTTCCCCTACTATTGATGTCATACGAGAAGCAATGTCTAAATGTACCCATTTCGGAGCTTTCTCGCCTTCGGCTTTTGCTTTTATAAATTGGTGTAAAAAGACAGCAGCAACACTTGCTCCTCCATAACTATTTCCTTTATTATTAGCATTAGCCCAATCACCAAGAGTACCTTTTATATCATTTTCATATTCTTCCCATAAAGGTAACCTCCAAAGATATTCCCCTGTTTCTTCTCCAATTTTCTCCATCATTTTTGATAATTTATCATCCTCAGTAAAAATTCCTGATGCTCGCTCACCTAATGCTATAAGTACTGCACCAGTGAGTGTTGCAATATCTATTACAACTTCCGGATTATACTTTTGTGAATAAGTTAAGGCATCCGCCAGAATTATTCGTCCTTCTGCGTCGGTATTTAATACTTCAATCGTTTTGCCTGACATTGAACGAATAACATCTCCGGGACGATAACTTTTCCCAGATGGCATATTTTCAATCGAAGGAATCAAACCGATGACATTCTTTTTTAATTTCATTTTAGCGACGAGAGCGAGAGTGTGAATAACAGCAGCCCCACCAGACATATCCATATTCATTCCAGCCAAACCATTTGAAGGTTTCAAATTTATTCCACCTGTATCAAATGTCACACCTTTACCAACAAGCACAATCGGTTTTTCATTTTTTTTACCACCAAAATATTCCATAATAATAAATTTAGATTCTTCATCTGAACCACGACCGACAGAAAGTATTGCCCGCATATTTTGTTTTTTCATTTCTTTCTCGCCCAATATTGTGACTTTTACCGGCAAATTTTTTACCACTTCTTTTGCTTTTCGCGCCAAAATTTGTGGGGTCATATCTCCACCCGGAGTATTAGCTAGCGAACGAGTTTTATTTACTTCTTCTGCAATTATTTGTCCTTTCAAAATGCCCCTTCGGCCATGCTCAGGGCAAGCAGAAATTATTACTTCTTTTACAAAATTAAAACCTTCTTCGGTTGGTGTTTTATATTCCACAAATTCATAATTTGCAAAATCAAGTTGCGAACCAATTAATTCTCCAAGTTCTTCGTCACTTAATTTAATAGATTTGAATTTGAAATCAGAAAAATTGAAGCCCAATTTTTCTGATTTCACTCCTTTTGCCATAATTATCATTTTGCGCACAAGCAAAAAAAGCTTACGTAAATTCATTTTCTCATCGCATTTTAAATAAAGAGTTCTTACGCCATTTTCTTTTACAATTTCGTCCTTATTTTTAGGTCCGACAGACACAAAAAGCACTTCTTTCTCCATATTTTTTAGATTATTTTTAAAACTTATTTTCATGCTTATATTATATACTTTTTTATAAAAAATACAAAAATCTAGGATAGCACCTACTTTATCTAACTAAAGAAGATTAAAAGTTATCCACATCCCACCCTCTACTTTACTTGACTAAAGTACTTTACTTTGATAAAGTGGCTAGTATGAGCAAAGGAATGAATAAAAATACTTCAATAAAGACAGTTAGGTTAATCCAAGAAATTGGGTCAGACATAGACTGGAATGAAAAGAAAAACAAGCAATTTATTGAAGCAATTTTGGCTTTGGAAACTGCTGACGAGACTGAACGTTTCTTGCGAGATATAATGACAGAACAAGAAATATTAGATTTTTCAAACCGCCTAGAAGCTGCTTCCCTGCTTTCGCAAGATGTTCAATATAATTTTATTACTGAAAGCACGGGCCTTTCTTCTAAAACTATCGCCAGAATAGCAAAATGGCTTAATGGTTCACTCGGTGGATATCGCTTAATACTTAATCGTATTTCAAGTCATCATCACAACTCCCCTAAAATTGGGAAAGGGTTGTCTTTGAGCTCGTAATTATTTTATTTATATTTTATAAAATTTTCGAAACCAACCCCTTCCTAAGTTTAGGAAGGGGTTTTGCATTTTGCGAAACTTTAATGTTCTTTGAAAAAAGGAGGTAAAAAATGAAAAGAAAATATTTTAATTGTTTTTCTTTAGGAGGTTGTGGCCCTCACAAATAAAAATCAAAATAGAGAAACTAAAATAAATTTTAGTTTCTCTATTTCTCTTACAATCTAAAAAGGAGATAAAAGTATGTTGCGACAAACTATCGAAGTAATGAAGAAACTTAGAGAATTAAATAAATTTTTAAAAAATTCTTTAAGAATAAACGAATTCGTTGATACATATATCAATGAATGTATGTTAAATAGTGAACCAGTTGTTTTTATTACTCCTTGGTCACTATCACCACGTTTTAAAACACGATATATTGAGCAAAGAAATATTTTCATTCCAACACAAAAAGAAATTGATTTATTTAATAAAGAAATACCAAACATTGTAAATTTATTTAAAGAAAATGGATTTACGATAGAATGGTGGATAATCTTTTCTAGGGCATACTTAAATGTTAGGCTTCTTGAAAAAAATATAGAAAACCAATATGTCGATATGATAAAAAATATCATCAAAAGATATGACTCACCGGTAGTAATAATTAATTGGGAAGATGATGTAATCAATAAACGTCATACTCCAAATGCAGATTTACTTATAGATAAAAACTTTGATGAACTTATTGATAAAGAAAATTATTTTTATGAATTAACAAGATGGACAAATTGGGTTCAAGAAGAGAATATAAATATTACAAAAGAGGAATTAGCAACACAAACAAAATATCAAATAGCTTGTGAGGCAGAAGAAGGAAAATTTCTTATGAAAAACTTCAATAATCCTCTTTGTAAACCTGGTAATTTCTTATTTGTTCCCTTAGGAAATCCAGAACGATATATCTTTTTTTCTACCTTGGTTCCTGAATTTAAAAAACGGATATTAAATGTATTAAAACTATATCCGTGGAGATTAGAAAAAACCCCTGCTCTTTAGTCCAGGGGTTTTATTTTTTTACTTTACTTAACTAAAGTATCCATTAAAAAAAAATGATATAATAATTTCATGAAAATCCTAAATGGAAAAATAACTGCTAATAAAATTTTTATTGGAGTTTTGGCAGTCGTAGTAGCGGCTTTGCTTTGGAGTTTGGATGGGATTTTTTTACGCCCACAATTGTCATCCGTATCACCTACTCTAGTGGTGTTTTTAGAACATAGTTTGGGATTTATCATTCTTTTGCCGTTTTTGTTTATCTATAAATCAGAACTAAAAAAAATCACCAAAAAACAGTGGGGAACAATTTTTTGGGTAGCTCTATTCGGAGGCGCACTGGGTACTACCTTTTTTACTAAAGCATTATTTCTAACCGGTTTTGTTGATGTTTCAGTAGTTATTCTTTTACAAAAATTTCAGCCAATTTTCGCTATTTTATTATCGGCCATTATTTTAAGAGAACGCTTTCCTGCCAAATTTTACATTTACGCTTTTTGCGCTCTGATTGGCGGATATTTTGTAACATTTAAAGATCCGAGTTCAATAAATTTTGGTAACGCTACTACTATGATGGCTGTCTTTTCTTTATTGGCTGCTTTCTCTTGGGGCTCATCCACTACTTTCGGAAAATACTCTCTGAAAAATATAAATTACGGATTACTGGCTGCTCTGCGATTCGGCTTCACTATAATTATTATGCTCATTCCAGCTATAAAATATTTCTCCACATTATCTTCGGTTGAGCCAAACGTTTGGAGAACTTTAACCATCATCGTTTTCACTTCCGGAGCCGTGGCGATGTATCTGTATTATTACGGCTTGAAAAAAATTCCGGCTTCTTTGGCAACCTTGTGTGAATTGGCCTGGCCTTTTTCCGCGGTTATTTTCGATTATTTCTTTAATCACAATATTTTGTCGGCAACTCAAATTATCGGCGCTATCCTCTTATTTATCGCTGTCGCTTTGGCTACTCGTTTGAACAAAACACACATTATCAGCGGAATAGTTTTAACCGGAAATAACAACGGCGAAAAAACAGGCGCCAGAACTGCAAATCTAGATATTGGTTTAGCAAAAGATTTGGCTAAAGGACTTTACTCCTGCAAAGTTGATTTAGATGGTGTATTTTATCGAGGACTTTTGTATTACGGAATTAATTCACTAACCAACAAGGATTGTCTAGAAATTCATATTCTGGAATTCAACGGAGATCTTTACGGCAAAAAAATTACCGCCAGTACGGAGCGATATCTGCGTTTTCCAAAAAAATTCAAGAGCGTGGAAAAATTAAGCGAACAAATAAAAAGAGACTTAGCTCAATCATTTAACGAGTAAAAATTATTTGCTAAGTTTTATTCCTAATTCTTTCAACTGTTTTTCGGTAATCGAAGCAGGAGAACCCATCATTAAATCTCTACCCTCGCCGGTCTTTGGAAAAGCAATCACTTCACGAATATTTGGCTCATTTTGTAAAATCATCACGATACGATCAATGCCAGGAGCAAAACCACCATGAGGAGGAGCACCAAAAGTAAAGGCTTCCAACATATGCCCAAATTTCTTTTGTTGTTCTTCTTCGGAAATGTTTAACAATTTGAAAACTTGTTTTTGAACTTCACTTTCATGGATACGGATAGATCCAGAAGAAAGCTCGTAACCATTCAAAACTAAATCATAAGCATTTGCTCGAATTGAGAATAAATCTTCCCCTTTCAAAAATTTTTCTTTATCTTCCTCTTTGATTGAACAGAATGGATGATGCACCGCCTGCAACTCGCCATCGTCTGTTTTTTCAAACATTGGAAAATCTAAAATCCAACAAAATGCTAATTCGTTCGGATCATCTTTATTTTTTCGTAAATCAGGTTTATCGGAACCATATTTTTTAATAGATTCGGCATAAGATATTCGTGGAAAAGGAATCTCGGTAATCTTTTTCTCTGGATAAACGTTTTTTACAAGTTCTTTAAACATGGCTTCGGTATATTCCAAAACTTCTTCTTGGGTAACAAAAGACATTTCATAGTCCAGTTGAGTAAACTCCAGTTGTCTGTCTCCTCTGGTATCTTCGTCGCGCATACAACGAGCAATTTGAAAATATTTTTCAAAACCGGCCACCATAATAATCTAGAAGGAACAACGTATTCTCGTGAGCCTTCTGGAGTACCTTTCATCAGTATTGGTGTTTCAATTTCGATAAAACCATTATCGTGCATATATTTGCGAAAAAAAGTAATTATCTTGTCTCGCATACGAATATTTTTTTGCATTCTTTCGGAGCGCAAATCTAAATATTTATATTTCATTCTGGTATCTTCATTCACTCCAATAGTATTTTCATTAAGTTGAAATGGCGTAGTTTCTGCTTTATTTAAAATTTCTATACCTGTCACTTCAAGTTCAACATCGCCATTTAAGACATCAACTTTTACATTTTTATCTGGACGTTTGTTTACAATACCCGTGATTTTTAAAACCCATTCTGGACGAATCTCTTTGGCCTTTTCTGTCGCTTCTGCGTGACTTGCTAAAGCAACACATTGCACCATTCCCGTCATATCGCGCATATCAAAAAACACCATTTTGCCTTGATCTCGTCGAATATTTACCCATCCGGCGATAATAATTTCTTTACCAACATTCTCTTTTAAATCTTTAATATAGACTCTGTTTTTCATACTGTTATTTTAACATATATTAAAAATAAAAACAGCGGAAAAAAAGTACTATATTTTTAATAACTTAGCAACATAATCTATATCTTTATCTCCACGACCGGAAAGATTTACAATTATAATCTTATTTTTATCTAATGTGGGAGCCAATTTTATAGCTTCTGCTACAGCATGACTACTTTCAAGGGCTGGAATAATCCCTTCAACTTTTGACAATTCAAGAAAAGCCTCAATCGTTTCATCATCAGAAACTGAAGTATAATTTACTCTTCCAATATCTTTTAAATAAGCATGAATGGGTCCGACACCAGGATAATCTAGACCTGAAGCGATAGAATGTACCGGATTTGGCTGACCTTTTTCATCTTGCAAAACAATAGTTTTCATGCCGTGAATTATTCCCTCAGAACCGTAGGTAATGGTAGCAGCATGTTGACCAACAGCCGAACCTTTTCCAGCTGGTTCAACGCCAATAAGTTTTACTGGATCATCAAGAAATTCATTAAATAATCCAATAGCATTAGAACCACCACCGACACAACCGATAATATAGTCTGGCAATCTATTTTCCATTTTTAAGATTTGTTCTTTCGCTTCTTTTCCAACAATAGATTGAAAATCTCTCACCATCATCGGATACGGATGAGGTCCAACTACTGATCCTATCGCAAAGAAAGTAGTTTGATATTCATCCATAAATTTTGTGAAAGCACTATCAACAGCATCTTTAAGACATTTACCACCTGTATTGACCTCTACAACTTTTGCTCCAAGTAATTTCATACGAATTACATTGGGGTGTTGTTTTACTATATCAATTGAACCCATATGAATTTCACATTTAAGACCAAGTAAGGCTGCTGCGGTAGCTAATGCTACTCCATGTTGTCCGGCACCTGTTTCTGCTAAAAGTTTGGTTTTGCCCATTCTTTTTGCAAGCAATGCCTCCCCAATACAATGATTTATTTTATGTGCGCCAGTGTGATTCAAATCTTCACGCTTAAGATAAATTTTTGCTCCGCCGAGTTTTTTTGTTAAATTCTTTGCAAAGTACAAGGGCGAAGGACGACCAGCATAATTTGTGAGCAAATCTAAATATTCTTTTTGGAAAGCTGGGTCTTTTTTTGCGATTAAATATTCTTTTTCTATTTCTTGTAACGGTTTTTCTAATTGAGGAGGAACAAATCGTCCTCCAAAAGAACCATAATAACCTTTTTCGTCTGGCAAATTTTTTAATGATTTTATGTTTTTTTTCATATAATTAATCCAGTTTTAAAAGTGATAATAAAAAAAGCGCTTATTGCGCTTCTTAGTGGACTCCTTCACTTAGAAAAAAGAAATCAACAAAATAGCGCAAAAACGAGAGTTCCTACGTTTCGCCAAGATTTAGTTGATTTATTAGTTTTTTGTTTTTTATTTAATACTAGCATACTAGTATGCTAGTATATACAAAAAAGAAAAGCAAGAGTAAAATTTGTTTGGCTGTGGATAACTTTTATTTAAGAATTTTTAAGGCTCGTCTAAATCCCCCCTCTTTTTTGCGCATCTCTCGAGACCCACGAGTAACGGTTGCTACTCCAAGATGTAAATCTTCTGCAATAGTTTGTTGATACTCCCCTTTCGCTAGGCGCTTCACTATTTGCCATCGAACTCCAACGTTATCAAATTCTCTAGGTGTTAATATATCTTTGACAAAATCACCCAGAAGTTCTTTATCTTTGGCTATTTTATAAATTACTTCAACAACTTCTTTTTTGTATTGTCCAGAATTATTTTTCATAATCAATATATTATACTATAAAACAAATAAAAAAAGCGAAGAAATTATATTTCTTCGCTTTTGAAAATGTTCTGTCTCTTTTGAAGACAGAAAAACTTATGGCGCAAGACGCCAGTGTCTTTTTTCTTTGTTTTTAGCTTCCTCTACTGTTGTTGGAGGATTAGAAAATGTTGTTTTTGTAGAAACTTTTTTCTTATCCTTTCCTATCTTTTTATTTTCATTTAAAGACAACAAATTTTCTCTGTCTTCGTCAGAAAAAAAAGCTGGAAAATCGTTTCCCCCAAAAGTATTACCTAAAATCTTTCCCATAAAAATACTCCTTATTAATTATTTAAAGAACAATCCATTCCCTAAAATATCATTTATTTATTCAAGGCTGGTGTATATGTTTCAGATTAGCAACACATACATCAACCCAAAACAAAACTGGCTTCGATTTTATGCGGAGCCAGTTTTGTTTTTATATTTTAATTAAATTAATTTATACAAAAACAGACGGCTCCTTCTTAATAAAGATAATGTGGAAGAAACGATTGATTTGTATATTTTTGAAATTTTTCATATTTGAACCTTAATTATAGCATATTTTAAAAATACAACAACAGACCTGTGGAAAACTTATAGACTAACCCCAATATTTTCTCTAACTTCTTCCATTTTTTTGGATGCTATTACTTTTGCTTTGGCGCTACCTGCTTTTAAAATTTCTAATGCTTTTGGAATATCTTTGGAAAATTCTTTTCTTTTCTCTCGCAACGGTGCAACAAATTTTTCTATATCTTCAACTAATATTTCTTTTAACTCTTTATATTTCCCTTCTTTCTCTTTATAAATCTTTTTTAGTTCATCCTCACTTCGGAAAAGTTTATGAATGGCATAAACATTTTTTGGTACTCCTCCGCTCGAATCAGTCACTATAGCCATTACACATTTTTTTACCTCATCATATTCGGCAAAAAGTGGAATGATATTATTATAACTTTTAGACATCTTGCGTCCATCCAGACCCGGCACTATTTCCATATTTTTTATAATCATCGGTTCGGGCAATTTGAATGTATCGCCGAAAATTCGGTTGAATTTTTCGGCTGTATCACGGGCAATTTCTACATGTTGTTTTTGATCTTGTCCTACTGGCACAATATCTGGGCTATACAGCAAAATATCGGCAGCCATCAGCATCGGGTAATTAAAAGTACCGACATCAATTTCTTTATTTTTCGCTTCAGCATCCTTGAAGGCATGCGCTCGCATTAGATATGGCATGGTGGTGATGGTATCAAAAACCCAAGCAAGCTCAGTGTGTTCAGAAATATCAGACTGTTTAAACAAAGTTACTTTTTTGGGGTCAAGGCCTATAGCTAAATAATCAAGCAGAACATTGATAATATTTTCCTTCATTTCTTTCTTGTTTTTAAGTGAATGAAGAGCGTGATAGTCAGCTATAAAAATATAGCTATCATAGCTGTCTTGTAGGTCCACAAATTGCTTCATGGCGCCAAAATAGTTGCCAATATGAGGTTTGCCTGAAGGTTGAACGCCTGACAATAACACTTTTTTAGACATGCCTTAATTTTACAAGAAAGAAGTAGATTTTGCAAAGAATTTCTGAGCCTTCGCCCTCGGAGTCATAAGGACAGGGAACCCACGACTCTTAAAATTCTTTGCAAAATCTACTTCTTAATTCTCCACATTTTAATAACATACTTATGCATTTTGGGGCTTGGACTATTTTTTTACTATGCTAGAATGTCCCTAATGGCTAAAATAAAGAAAGATAATTTACGTATTCCCCCTCAGAGTATTCCATCAGAACAAGCAGTGCTTGGATCTATTATGCTTCGTAAGGATGCTATTCACGAAGTAGAGGACGTCATCAGTCCAGATTCTTTTTACGTTGAAAAACATAAATTAATTTTCAAAGCGATGCTTGACCTCTCTCTTAAGAATGAACCAATTGATATGCTTTCTCTTTCCACTAAATTGGGCGAACAAAAATTATTGGAAAGAATCGGAGGTAATCAATATTTAGCAGAAATAGTAAACACTGTTCCCTCTTCTACTAACGTTAAGCATTATGCTGAAATTGTGCAGAAAAAATTTGTTTTGAGAAGTTTGATAGAAGCGGCTGATTATGTTTCCGAACTTGGTTTTGAAGAAGGCGATGATCATATGACTGATATTTTAGATATGGCGGAGAAAAAAATCTTCAGCGTAATTTCCTCTCCTAAAAGTCAAAAATATATAAATTTGAAAGATGCTTTGCCTGAAGCTTGGGAACGATTGGAAAGATTACATGAGCACAAAGATGCTTTCCGAGGATTGCAGACTGGTTTTCGAGATTTAGATAATACTCTTTCCGGTTTACAAAAATCTGATTTGGTTATTTTAGCTGCCCGCCCTTCCATAGGTAAGACCACACTAGCGCTTGATATTGCTCGTATGTCTTCAGTAAAAAATGGAAAATCGGTTTTAATATTTTCTTTGGAAATGTCTTCTCAGCAATTGGTGGATAGAATGCTCTCAGCTCAATCTAGAGTGAATGCTTGGAATTTACGTACCGGACACTTGTCGTCTGATAGAGATTTTTCGCAACTTCGAGATTCTTTAGATAAATTGGCTAAAGCAAAAATATATATTGACGATACACCTGGCAATTCGATAGTCAGAATGAAGGCTTTGGCCCGCAGGTTAAAAGCTGAAAAAGGACTCGACCTTATTGTTGTTGATTATCTACAGCTTATGACCACTTCTAAAAATTATGATTCTATGGTCAATCAAGTGACAGAAATTTCAAGGTCATTAAAAAGTCTAGCCAAAGAATTGGATGTGCCAGTGCTTGCTCTCTCACAGCTTAATCGTGCTGTAGAGTCTCGTGGCGGTAAACCAAGATTGTCAGACCTCCGTGATTCAGGTTCTATTGAACAAGACGCAGATGTGGTAATGTTCATTCATCGAGAAGATATGGGTAAAGATGAATCAGAAAAAACAAATGTGGCTGAAATTTTGATTGAAAAACACCGCAATGGTCCAACCGGAAAAGTTCAACTTTATTTCGATGCAAAAACAACCACTTTCTTAGATCTAGAAAAGAGTAGCATGAGTGAATTTTCTCAAGCCAAAGCAAGCGGAGAATTGGATGAATTTTAAAATGAACACCATAGAAAAACTAACTGAAATTTTTAAAGAATTTCCTGGCATCGGCGAAAGACAAGCTAAACGCTTTGTTTATTTTTTGATGTCTAAAAATGGAAGTTATTCTGAAAATTTATCTTTGATGATAAAAGAATTAAAAAAGGACACTGCCCAATGTACCGAATGTTTTAAATTTTTTCTTTCCGATAATAAAAAAGAAGACGTATGCGAAATCTGCACGGATGCAAATGCTGATACTTCTGTACTTTTGGTTGTGGAAAAAGATTCTGATTTAGAAAGTATTCATAAGAGTAGAATATATAATGGAAAATATTTTATTTTGGGAGGGCTAGTGCCGATTGTTGAAAAAAATACAAATACAAAAATAAGAATAAGTGAGCTAATTAGTAAAATAAAAAAGGAGAAAAATTTAAAAGAAATAATTTTGGCTTTTTCATTAAATCCTCAAGGCAATCACACTGATTTCTACGTCCGAAATCAATTAAAACCTGTTACCGAATCTCTTGGTATCAAAATATCTTCTTTGGGCAAAGGCCTTTCCACTGGCACCGAATTAGAATATTCTGACAACGACACCCTCAAAAACGCCCTAAAAAATAGACAATAAAAAAAATTCCTGACAATCAGGAATTTTTTTTATTTTATAGCTAGAATTTTTACTTTAAAGAATGGCTGGCGGTGGCCGTTGCGCTTTAGATAACGAGATTTTTGTTTATATTTTACAACCATCACTTTTCGAGAACGGCCGATTTGCACCAATTCAGCTTCTACACTAGCGTCTTTAATATAAGGAGTACCGATAGTGGTATTTTTGCCATCATCAACTAAAAGAACCTTATCAAAGGAAATCTTGTCTCCCACTTTATATTCCCCCGTAATTTTCTCAATAGAAACTAAGCCATCTTTTGAGACTTTATATTGTTTCCCGCCTGTTTGTATAACTGCAAATTTCATACTTTTCATATTATATTACTTTTGTTGAAAAAGCAACTCTTAGGTGTTATAATAAGGCTTATATGCAATCAAAAATTATTGAAAGATATTTTTTCTTTATTTTATTATTCGTTACCTTTATTTTTTCTTTTTTAATTTTTCGCCCTTTTTGGGTGGTGTTAGTACTAGGTGTTTCTTTCTCTATCGTGTTTTCCCCTGTTTATGAATGGCTCAATAAAAGATTATCAAATTGGCTATCAGCCCTTTTAACCGTGCTTCTCTTCATCATCATAATTGGCGGATTACTTTTTGGCATAAGTATTATACTTTTAAATCAAAGTCAAAGTGTTTACAATATGTTTGCAAATACTGGAGACACTTCCCCTTTTATAGATTCAATAAATAATTCTATCAATAAAATATTACCTTCAGGTATATCTTTTAATCTATACGAAAAAATCACAAATGTTATTTCTGTTATAACAAATAATATAGCTAGTGTTTTTACTTCCACTTTATCTACTCTTTTTTCTCTTTTTCTTACCTTCTTATCTATGTTCTTTTTCCTAAAGGACAACAAAGTATGGAAAAGAGCAATCAAAATATTAAGTCCACTTTCTGATACAGATGATGAAAAAATAATAAACAAACTTTCTCTAGCAGTAAATGGCATTATCAAAGGATATCTTTTTGTCGTTATTATCCAAGGAACATTGGTCAGTATTGGATTTGCTATATTTGGAGTGCCAAATCCAGCACTGTGGGGTTTGGTAGCAATGGTCACTGCCCTTGTCCCGACTATCGGTAGCGGTCTTGTTTCCATTCCAGCTATAATATTTCTTGTGGCAACAGGACACACAATGAGTGCTCTAGGTCTTCTGGTTTGGGCAGTAGCCATGGTTGGAACAATTGATAATATCTTAAATCCAGTTATCGTTGGCAGTAAAATAAATTTACCTCCTTTGATAATTTTATTTTCTGTTCTAGGTGGAATTTCGCTTTTGGGTCCAGTCGGCATTTTGGTCGGACCTTTAACCATCAGTTTGCTTTATACTCTCATCTCAATATATAGAAACGAATTTCAGCATAGTAGTTCATAACTAATTTTTATGTCATTAAAATTTTACAATACTCTGACTAGAGAAAAAGAAGATTTCTCCCCTATTGATTCAAAGGAAGTCCGAATGTATACTTGCGGACCGACGGTTTATAACTATCCGCATATCGGAAACTATCGCGCTTATATTTTTGCTGACATATTGAAACGTGTTTTAGTATATGAAGGCTTTAATGTAAAGCACATAATGAATCTGACTGATATAGATGATAAAACCATTCTTAATTCGCAAAAAGAAGGAAAAACATTAAAAGAATTTACAGAATTTTATACTCAGGAATTTTTTAAAGATATAAAATCTTTAAATATTTTGAATCCAACTAAGTTTACGAAGGCTACCGATTATATCGACCAGATGGTTAGTATTATAAAAAAATTAATGGAAAATGGTTTGGCTTATAAAAGTGCCGACAACAGTATTTATTTTGATATCAAAAAATTCAAAAATTATGGGAAACTTTCACATCTTGTTTTAGAAAACCAAAAAGAAAATGCCTCCGGTAGAATTAAAACCGATGAATACGAAAAAGATAATGTTCAAGATTTTGCCCTTTGGAAAGCATGGGACAAAAAAGATGGAGATGTTTTTTGGGAAACAGAAATAGGCAAGGGTCGTCCAGGCTGGCACATAGAATGTTCTGCTATGTCTATGACAAATCTAGGAGAACAAATAGATATTCATACTGGCGGAGTGGATAATATATTCCCCCATCACGAAAATGAAATCGCTCAATCCGAGGGCGCTACCGGAAAAGAATTTGTAAAATATTGGATGCATAATGAATGGGTACTGGTTGATCAGAAAAAAATGGCAAAATCTTTTAATAATTTCTATACCCTAAAAGATATAACAGACCGAAAAATTGACCCCATTGCCTATAGATTTTGGCTCTTAATGGCAAATTACAGAACCAGGGTAAACTTCGTCTGGGAAGCCTTAGAAGGCTCAGAAATAGCCTTAAAACGCCTATATAAGCTCTATATGGAGCTGGGCAAGGACATAGGTGAAATAAGCACTAAATACCAGCAAAAGTTCAAAGAATACCTAGAAGATGATCTAGACACACCGAGGGCACTTTCCTTGCTTTGGGACGTAATAAAAGATGAAAATCTTTCTCCCGCAGACAAAAAAGCAACTATTTTAGATTTTGATAAAGTATTAGGACTTGGTTTTGAAAATTTAAAAGAAGAAAAAATTCCAAAAGAAATTATAAAATTAGCCGAAGAACGCGAAGAGGTGCGTAAAAATAAAGATTTTAAAAAGTCCGATGAATTGCGAGATAAAATAAATTCTCTTGGTTATGAAATAAAAGACTCTTCCGACGGATATAAAATAAATAAAATCTAATTATTTATCCCAATTAAATCCTCTGCCAAAATGACCCCATTTTGCAGTTTCGGCAAATTTTATATTTTCCAAATTCAACATTTTTTTAATTCCCCTTGGAGTTAAATCATACCCTTCTATTTTTATTTCTTTTCCATCCAAAATAGCCACCGCCATCACCGGTTCAGGTTTGCCGATAGCATAAGCGAGTTTTACAAATACTTCCTTAGCTTTACCATTTTTTACGTAATCTACTGCTATCTTTCTAGCAATATATGCCCCACTTCTATCTACTTTGGTACAATCTTTTCCAGAAAAAGAGCCACCACCAATCGACATTTGAGGTCCATAATTATCTACTACGAGTTTTCTACCTGAAAGACCACTGTCCGCTTCAAAATTGCATAAGCCATTTGCATCACAACTACCGATGCTCCATTCTCCAGCTGGATTAATTAAATATTCATCCGCTTTAATAATACTTTTTACTAACGGTAATAAGTCAGTATTTTTTGTATTTTGAAAACTTACTACTACTGTCTTTATTTTATCTCCATCAATAGTAACCTGCGTTTTTCCGTCATAAGGATATTTTTCATAAACTTTCATACAAAGATTTCGAGCCAATTCATATTCTTTCGGCATCATATTTTTTGTTTCGGCAGTAGCATAGCCTTTCATTATTCCTTGATCACCTGCCCCGCCTGTATCTACACCCTGAGCAATTTCCGGACTTTGTTTAGTAAGATTAATATTGATTTTACAATTTTTTCCGATTATTTTTCTAATAACTGACTCTAAATCTGGATTGGCTTTACTTGTCACTTCACCATTTACAGTAAGAAGATTGTGTCCACCAGTTACTTCTATCCCTGCTCGAGTATCTTTATCTTCTACTAGATATGCGTCTAAAATTGAATCAGCAATAAAATCACAAATCTTATCTGGATGCTTAGGACTCACAAATTCTGCTGTTTTTATACTCATAAATGAATTTATATTTTAATTTCTAACGTAATTCATTATAACGGAAATTTATATTTCTGACAACCTAAAAACTTATTATTTTAAAAATAAATTTTTAACTTTTGCTAATCGTTCTTCTGGTGTACCAACTATCTTAATAAATGGAATTTCGTGCTTTTCTAAAATGTCTCTAATGCGCTGGTCTATATCTTGTTGAAATTTTATATCCGTTGTTCGAACACCATCATCTTCAATAGAAAATTCTCCACTTGGCAAATACAAAACCAAATCATAATTACTAAATTTCGGCACCAAAGTTTTAGTTGCAAATTCAATCAGGTCCGATTCTTCAGAAAACAAATGATGTATGTATGCCAGTATATCTATGCCACATCGATCAGCCACCCACTTTCCCTCTCCGTTTTCTAACTCAATTTGTTTGGCAATTAACCAAAGTTCTGTCTCTGCCGTCGCAGTTTGATCAAGGTTGTATCCTGATTCCTTGGCCAGTCGTGCCGCTTCAGGTAAAATTTTGAAATCAGGGTAATCTTTATTTATTTGTTTGGCTAAAGTGGTTTTACCCACACCTTGAGCGCCAGTAATTGCAATTTTCATTTTATTTAGTTCCATCTCTCCATTCATTCATATATTTTTTTTGTTTAGATGTTAATTTATCTATTTTCATTCCAAAATTTTTTAACTTTAATTCAGCGATTTTTTGGTCAAGCTTTTCTGGTAAAATATGCACGTCTTTAGAAAGATTTTTATAATTTTTCAAAATAAATTCAGCCGCTAAAGCTTGATTAGCAAAACTCATATCCATCACTTCTGCCGGATGGCCTTTAGCACAACTAAGATTTACTAATCGTCCACCAGCTAATATATAAATAGTTTTACCATTTTTAAGTTTATACATTTCTACAAAATCACGAAGAATTTTTTTGGTTTTTGTTATTTTTTGTAAAGCTGGTAAATCAATTTCCACATCAAAATGTCCAGAATTGGACACAATACATCCATTTTTAATAGTCTTAAAAGTTTCAGCGTTGACAACACTCGTATTACCAGTAACTGTACATATAAAATCAGCTTCGCTTGCCGCTTTTGCCATTGGCATTACACGAAAGCCATCCATCAAAGCTTCTAGGGCTTTGACTGCATTTACTTCAGTAATTATTATATTGGCTCCCATTCCACGCGCCCGCATGGCAAGACCCTTACCACACCAACCATAGCCTGCGATAACAAAAACAGAACCAGCAATAAGTTTATCGGTTGCTCGAATTATTCCATCTAGCGTAGATTGACCAGTGCCATAACGATTATCAAAAAGATATTTCGTGGTGGAATTATTAACTGCAATTATTGGGAAAAGCAGTTTTTTTTCTTTTGCCATAGATTTTAAACGAGTGACTCCTGTTGTTGTTTCTTCTGTTCCTCCTTTCACCTTACGTATTTGATCCTTTCTAGATTTATGTAACATTGAAACTAAATCAGCTCCATCATCCATAGTTATATCAGGTTTAGCATCAAGTACAGAATTTATATGAGAAAGATATTTTTTGTTACTTTCCCCTTTTATAGCAAAAACTGGAATTTTAAAATATTTTACAAGTGCAGCCGCCACATCATCCGATGTAGAAAGTGGATTGGAAGCACATAATACTATATTGGCACCACCTTCCTTGAGGGCTATCATTAAATTGGCAGTTTCTGCTGTTACATGAAGACATGCGCCAATGGTAATTTTTTTGAATAATTTTCTTTTCTTAAAATCTTTTGCAATTTCCGCTAATACGGGCATATCTTTACTGGCCCAATTAATTTTCTTTATCCCTTCAGATGCTAAATTTATATTTTTTATATCATATTTCATTTAGTCATTATAACAAATATTTTGCAAAAGTGAGAGTTATTTAGTACTATTAAACCAACATGATAGACAGGATAATAAACACGGAAGATATAAAAGATGCTGACACTGTTTTGTTTAGCGTGCCATATGAAAATGGTATTTCTTTTATGAGTGGCACAGCTAAAGCTCCTGCAAAAATTATAGATTGCCTAGATAACTATCTAGAGCTTTTTGATGTGGATTTACTTTGCGAACCAGCGAAATTGTTAAAAACAGCTCATCAGGAAATTACTGGATTAGAAAAATTTATTCCCGAAGAGGCAATGAAAAAGATTAGTTCTGTATATCAGAAATTTATTGATCTTAAAAAATTCACTATTCTTTTAGGTGGTGCCCATACAGTTTCTTTTGGGGCATTAAAAGCAATTTCTCAAAAAGAAAACCCAAAAGACATAACCATATTACAAATAGATGCTCATCAAGATTTACGTGATAATAATTGTGATTACGATGAAAAATGCGAAAAATTCGCTCATTCTTGCGTAATGCGCAGAGTGCATGATCTTGGTTTTAACTTGGTGCAAGTGGGAATCAGAACTTTTTCCAAATACGAATATAATTTTGAAATGGAAAATAAAAAAACAATCACTGTTTTTCCATGGACTAAAAACAGCAAAATACCAAAAATTGAAGATATCATAAAATCAATTAAAACAGAAAAAGTTTATCTATCTCTTGATGTGGATGGCATAGATCCGAGTTTTATGCCAGGTACCGGCACACCCGTGCAAGGAGGACTCGATTGGAACTATACTCTCAATTTGATGGAAAAATTATTTGAGAAAAAAAACGTGATAGGGGCAGATATTGTAGAAGTTTCTCCGCAACAAAATTCTGTTCTCACTGAATTCGGTGCATCATTGCTTTGTTATAAAATGATGACCTATAAATTTAAGAAAAAACTTCTTTCTTAAAAAACTTTTTGTGAAGAATAGTAAAACTAATTATTGAGTTAATCACTATGAAATAAATACCCAAAGAGTATATAGAAAAGCTCCATTCCTTTATTATTAATAATCCTATTATATTATTAAAAATTCCCAGTAGATAAAGATAAGCATTTTCTGTTTCCGGGAATTTCCAAGATTTAACAATAGTTGGTATAGCAGCTAGCCCATCGCTTAAAATTACAAAAAGAATAGAAATTTCTAAACTATGCGTAAATACATAAAGTACTAGAGCCAATAAAGCAAGAATCCCGCATACTAAATCAAAAAGTGTAATTTTCCAATAACCATTTTTCAAAATTAAAGAATAAATAATAACTAAAAGCGGACAGAAACCTGCCGCAAATACAGGAAATACAGAAAAGCCTGCTCCTGCTTTTAATTGAAAATATACTCCCAAAAATGGAGCCAACATCCAAATAAACCAAGAAACTAAATTTGGTTTAGCGTGTCCCAAATACATGCTTCTCAAATAAATAAAATCTCCTACAAAACTTACCATAACTGCAATGATGATTATTTTTTCAGGCAACATAAATTTTACTACTTATCACTTTTACACACCTGTTAAAAATTGATAATGTTTCAATCTACGTCATGGCGTAGATGCATTTTTTAGTAAACCTCTTGCTGATAACATTTTTCACAATACACAATTTCTGGTCTCTCGGGAGCATAAGAAGTTTCAAATTCATTTTCACAGCCTTCTTTCATACAATGTCTATGCCAAAGTTTTAGAGGATTTCTTTGTTTTAATCTATTATAGTGTCTACAGTTAGGACAGAGGTGAGGAATGGGTAGATTCATCCTTTGGTAGAACTTTAGTTCATCTGGAATGATTTTGAAGGCTTCAGTGCATTGTTCATTACAAGTGCCTTGATGTTCGCATTCTATTACTTTGTTGATGATAGAATCATCTACTTCTTTGATATCTAAGAGTATATTCTCTGTTTTGATGTCTATTTGATAGTTTCTTTCTTCTTTCTCTTTCCATTTATAACCTTGTTTTAAAGCTTCTTCTTTGGTTAATGGAAAGTATTCTTGAGCTATGGTTTCGTTGTAACAAAAGGGACTTAATTCTGGAGGAAAGAACTCTCCGTATTTGTATATTCTACCTTTACTATCTATATAGGGCATATCATTCATGTGCTTGATGATTTTGGGGACCAAGGCCCCATACTCTTCCTTGGTGTATTGTTTGTTTAGGATGCAGTAGGATTTGTTTTTTAGGCCAACACAGGCAAATAAATCATGAGAAGAAATACAATTATATGAATAAAAAATCCTATTACTTCCTTTTATAAAATTACTAAAATAATAATCAGCATTTTCGTTAGATTCAAAGCCTATAGCAATGGTTTCATAAACTCTTTCAGCGGTAGGCATACCATAATTATCATATGAATCTTTTACTCCTAAAACAACATAATGGGTATATTTACAATTCTCCGACCCTGTTCCAAAAATATCAAAACAATTGTTACAATTTCTAGTGTTTAAAAGATTATCCCCAGATGAATTTTGGGTATTTATTAAGTTTGCATATTTGTGAATTGACTTTTCGTAAAAATCTTCAAATTTTAATTTAAATTTTTGAAGATTCTCGAATTTATCTAAATTAAATTCCCTAATCTTTTCTAAATATTCTTCTCTCTTATATTGTTCATTCCAAATGCAATAACTTTTATTTCTTAAATTAGTGCAACCAAAACAGTTCAAGCAATTTCTGCAGTCATATAAAAACATAGAGTCGCTGCAATTCACACATTGTTTACTAAAAATTAACTTAAAAGAACCTTCACATTCTATATTTTCATAACAAAGCTCCAACTTATCTCCACTGAAAATATCCATCGACTCTTTGCAAAAAGAAGCATTTTTGGCATATAAAACTCGCTCATCATCTTTACCCCCAAAACAAAGATAACAATCCTTGTTATTAGCAGTGTAATTACAATAATCAGAATTCATTTGTCTGCCTCCAGAAAATAAACTAATCACTGGAACTTTTTTAAATAAAGACTGAAATTGTTCAAAAAATAATTTAGAAAATTCATAATCTATTCCACTAGTCATCGGATTCCAATCATCGCCCCACCAGCATTCATAACAATAAACATCATGAGGAAAACTAGAGTTATACATAGAGATAATATTTTTACCACAATTAGTGCATTGTCTTTTATAAAAAGTCCTTTCATTTCTCCATATTAACCTTCTTACCAACCTGCATTCCGAACAAAAGGTCGGTGAAGGAACTTTCATTTTTTCATAAAATTTTAAATCATCTGGCTCGATTGTGAAGTCTTTTTTACAGTTTTGACATGTTCTGTTTTCGCTGACATTATTCATAATTTTGACTCCTCAAGGCCTTACCTTTGGGCTCTTTTTAAGGCAAGGCCTTTTCCCGCCATTATATCCCCTCTTTTTTAAGCTGTTCAAAAAGTTCGCGGGATTTACGAGAAACTTTGGAAGGAAGTTTTATTTTGAGTTTAATTAACAAATCGCCACGTTTGTTTTTAGAAAAAGGAACGCCTTTTCCTTTGACTCGAAGAATTTCGTTAATGGACACCCCTTCCGGAATCTTGACGCTTATTTGTCCGTCTAACGTTTGAATAGGATATTCCGTGCCCAAAAGAGCATCAGAAAGTCTCAAATCCAAATTCATTACTAAATCATTGCCCTCTCTTTTAAATATCGCATGCGAAGCAACATTTACTTTTATATATAAATCGCCAGCTGTTCCTTTTGTAATTGCTTCACCACCTCCTGTCATGCGAATCATTTCTCCATCTCGCATACCAGCTGGAATATTTATAGAAATCTCTTCTTCACGACGCAATACTCCTTTACCTTTACAATTTTCACATTTTTCTTTTGGCACTTCTCCGGAACCTAAACATTCCTCACAAATTTTTGTGCTAGAAATAGTTCCAAGAATTGTCCTTTTAGCTTCGCGAATTTTTCCTTGACCATTACAATATTTACAGGTTTCCATTTTGGTTCCAGGTTTTGCTCCGGTTCCACTACAAGTAGCACAATTTGATGTTTTGGTAATTAAAACTTTTCTGCTAGTACCAAAAACAGATTCAGAAAAAGAAATCTGTATTTCAGTAGAAATATCGCGTCCACGTCTGGCTTGGGTTCTTCCCCCTCCCATTCCGCCGGTAAAGAAATCACTAAAGATATCATTCAAATTTCCAAAATCAAAATCTGCACTGCCATTTTGAAAACCAGAGAAGTCAAACCCTTCAAATCCTCCTTGTCTAAAACCTCCATATCCTTGCCCTTGTCTCATGTTTTCAAAACCAGATCCAAACTGATCGTATTTTGAACGTTTAGAATCATCCGAAAGCACCTGGTAAGCTTCATTCACTTCTTTGAATTTAGTTTCATTTCCCTCTTTTTTGTCAGGATGATATTTGTGCGCCAACTTATAAAAAGCCTTCTTTATTTCATCTTTAGAGGCACCTTTATTAACGCCCAAAACATTATAATAATCTTTCATAGATTTTTAAAGAGTAAAACGATTATAAAAATCATGACCCTGTTAAATGCCCTTAGGCAATTTTTGCAAAAGCAAAAATTATTTAACAGGGTAATGAAAACCATAGTCGCCCTGCTCCTTGGTTTTCATTATATCATAGGTTCGGCTTCTCCAGAAGTTTTACCTTTTGTTTTTGTTTCAGAAACTTCTTTCGCTCCTGTTTCTTCTCCCTCTTTTTCTTCAGCCTCTTCTTTATCTTTCTTTTTTCCCTTTCCTTCAATTATTGCTTTCTCTTCTGCACTTCTAATAATTGTAGCCTCCTCTTCTTCTATTAGTTTTTGAGCATCACCTTTTGGTATTGAATATTTCCTGCGAGATGCGTCTAAGATTTCTTGACGATATGATTGATGGGTTGGAGGAAGAACTCGAAGAGTCTCTGCTGAAAATGGGTCATAAGATTCTCCATCAATAGTCATTTTAATATAAAATTCTGCCACGGCAAGGTTAATCATGTCCTTCACACCGAATAAAGGTTCAAACTCTGGTTTTAATTTAACTGCATCTTCCCCACCCACTCTAAAACAAATCAAACTTCCTGTGTTTCCTAGCACCGCATGTTGCACTTGTGGAATAAGTTGGCCGATGTATTGGTGCGCTATCGTCAAATTAAGAGCATATTTTCTAGCTTCTGATAAAATATTTTCAAATGTTTGAGTAACGATATTATGAAACTCGTCTATGTATAAATAAAAATCTCTACGTTCTTCTTCTGGAATACTGGCCCGCTCCATTCCTGCCTGTTTTATTTTAGTTAAGAACATGGAACCGAAAAAACTGGAATTTTCTTCCCCGATACGCCCTTTGGAAAGGTTGATAAAAATTATTTTTCCCTGATTCATTAAATCACTGATATCAATTTTATTTTGTTTTTGACCGAAGATATTTCGCAGTAATGGATCGGACAAAAATTGTCCAAGTTTATTAACCAATGGAATGATGGCGTCCGTATCAAATTTTTCAGACCAATCCGCAAATTCAATAGCGAAGAATCTTTTAACCATGTCATCGGTAATATATTCCACCACTTTTTGTCTGTAATTTCTGTCTGTCAACATTGAGATCATCCCGCGCATGGTAGCGTGCGGATAATCCAACAAAGCCAAGCAGGTAAAACGAAAAACGTGTTCCAAGCGGGGCGTCCAGTTGGCCCCGAATTGTTTCTGTAAAACTTCAATCAACCCTTGAGTTAATTGAAATTTAAACATCGGGTCCACATTAGCAAGTGGATTGAAAGACGCCGGAAAATCAACATCACCCGGATCTATTACACAAACATCCTCTATGCGTTCCTTTGGTATAAAATCAAGCATGGCTTCGATAACATCGCCGTGCGGATCAATAAAACATAAACCATGATTATAGGTCACATCTTGACGCATTAAAAGTTCCAATAATTTACTTTTTCCAACTCCGGATTTTCCGACAATATAAAGATGTCGTCTGCGGTCTATTCGCTTGATACCGAAAATAAATTTTTTCTCCTCCAGAGAAGCAACATAATTCGTGCGTCCAATAAAAGAAACCTCTTCGGGTTTCACTTTTCCAAACACCGGCAATTCTGGTGGCGGTGGTCCATATTTGATTATTTGCACTCGATTCTGTCTTAGCATATATCATTATTCTAACATATTTTTTGTTTTAATTCCCTTCTTGAGGGGTGGCTCGCTTACGAGACGGGGTGGAAAATTTATCCACCTCCCCCTAAGGGTTACTCCTCAAGAGGAGAATAATGCTAGTAAACTTCTTTATTATAACAATTTTCACAGTAAATTGTTTCCGGTCTATTGGGAGGGTAAGCAGTTTCAAATTCATTTTGACATTTTCCATTGTGCTCATGATTTAATTTATCACACATACAAACCCTGTGCCACAATTTCATCGGATTGCGTTTTCTTAATCGAGCTTCATGACGACAAATAAAACAAAGACATGGTAATGGAACTCCTAATTGTCTATATAAATTAAGCTCATTTTCTGTTATTTTATATGCTCCTAAACAGCGTTCCTGACATTTTCCTTTATGCAAGCAACCTATGATTTCTCCCGTAATAGAATTGGATACATCTTTTAAATCATCTGGCAAATCTTCGGCTTGCATAGTTGTTACATATTCGCTTACTTTTTTGTCTCTCCATCGATATCCTTTTTTTAATGCCTCTTCCTTGGTTATGGGAAAATAATCTAGAGCCACTGTTTCATTATAGGCAAAGGTAGATAGTTCAACTGGAAAAAATTCTCCATATTTGTAAATAATTCCCCTCTTGTCTACATAAGGCATATCCATCATATGTTTAATAATTTTTGTCCTGAGTTCATCGAAGGATTCTTTAATATATTGTTTATTTAAAATACAATATTTTTTGCTTCTTAGCCCGATACATCCAAATAAATCGGAACAGCCGTGGCAATTGAAAGAATACTCTATATTGTGAGAACTATAAACCACACTGGTAAATAAATTGCGATAATTTCCTATTCCTGTATCAAATACTTCATACATCATTTCCCCTTCTCCTACTCCGGGACCAGAATCGTATAAATCTTTCGCCTGAAGAGCTATCCAATGGGAATATTTGCAGTCATCAATACGCGTTCCCGTCGCATCAAAACAAATTTTGCAATTTTTTACTCCATCCAAATTGTCACCGGTTGAATTCACTATTTTTGAATGATTCATATAACGGTGTATCGATTTAAAGTAAAGTTCGTCAAACTTTTCTTTCAATTTTGAAACAGTTTCATAACTTTTTAAATTTATTTCTGCCAAACGACTGAGATATTCATCTCTCCCGAGTTGTTCATTCCACATGCAATATGATTTATTGCGAAGATTAGTACAGCCAAAACAATCTATACAACCATGGCAATCATATAAAAAATATGAATCTACACAACTTTTGCAATTGAAAGAATATAAAGTGTGATAGCAGTCCGAACAGAATAATGATTCATAACAAAGCTCGCAACGATGAGCAACATAAAGATCAGAACAATCTTTGGTGTACGATATTCTGTTTGAATAAAATGTTCGATCGATGCGCCAAGACCCAGAACACAGATAGCTGTCTTTGCTCCCTTCGGCTACATTACAATAATCACTATTGGTAGCTTTTATATTTGAAAGACATTGAATTGGAACACTATTTCGGAGTTCTTTCCATTGTTCAAAAAAGGGCTTCGAAAAATCATATGGTTTACCGTAAGAAAGAGGATTCCATTCGTCTCCCCACCAATATTGGGAATCGCATACATTAAGTTTTTCGTCCGGATGAATGAAAGAAATCAGAATTTCATCGTGACCTGAAACATTACACTTTCTTCTAAAAAAAGACATCTCGTTTCGCCAACATAAGCGTCGAACAGTCCGACATTCTGGGCAGAATGTCGGCGCAGGTACTTTTATTTTTTCGTAGAAAGAAAAATCCTCAGTTTCTATAGTGAAGTCTTTTTTACAATTTTGACATTGTCTGACTTCGTTTTTCATTTTTTTTATTCCAGAATTTTTCTCAAAACATCTTCTGGAACTTCTTTTGTTTTATTTTCCGGAGCTTTTTGCGAAATTAAATCTTTCAACTTATCCATATCTTCTTTGCTGGCAGATCTATCTTTTAATGTGGTATTTGGTGAAGGCTTTGGATTTTTTAACTCATTTAAAGATATGGCTGGTTGGACCTCACCCCTTGCTTTCCCCTCTCCTTGATAAGGAGAGGGGTTGGGGAGAGGTGAATTTGTTTCTTTTTTTTCTTCATTTAACGTTTTATTTAAAATCTCCCTTAAAGCTGTATTATCTCTAGGTTTTTCTGTCGAAACAGAACTTTTTGTAAAAACTTTTTTAATTGTTGAAAATATTTTTGGACCCGAAGATGGAATATTTTTTTGAATTGAAGTTTGAACTGGGATTTTTTTATCAAAACTTTGAGGTTTATCAATTCTTTCCGGATATCTTTCTGTCTCCCCGTTTCCATCTTTTTGTTTAAATTCTATACCTAAATCTGCCAAAGGTTTGTAAAATAGAGTTTCATCTTGTTTAATTTGTTTTATGGATCCGGCAATGGGTTTTATTTCTCCAGATTTTATCTTAGCAATACAATCTTTACAATAAACTGCTCTGCCTAGTTCTGGTTTAAAAGGTACGGTTGTATCTTTTTTACATATATCACATGTGGTTGGAAATCTTTCCACTCCGCCGATATTGCTGTCATCGCTCCAATCATTTATCTCTCGTTCTACCACTTCTCTTGATCTGCAATATAAAGCGCGAGAAGAATTAATAACTTCTTCCTCCACTTTTTTATTTCCGGATTTAACCATAGGCGGAATAGTTTTAGCGGAAAAAGGGCGAGAAGACACTCCATCTATCATTAATTTCAAATAAACTTTAAAGTTCGGTAAATTAACAATATCTTGAGGAGTAAATTCCGGCTCGAATTCCTTTTCTAAAAATTCCGCGTCATCTGCACCTACTCTAAAAACTATCATCGTCCCAACGTTTCCAAAAATAGCATCCCGAACACTTGAATTTTTCTCCGTTACAAGTTGAGCAGTGTATTGATGAGCCACAGTAAGATTTAACCTATATTTTCTAGCCTCAGATAAAATACC
>JAPLXV010000004.1:0-17155 GCA_026395895.1 Candidatus Nomurabacteria bacterium
CTTAATACTCCGGCGATGGTTCTGATTGAAGATTTTTGCCAGAGCAATTCTTGAATCTTTTCACGTTCTTCAATCGTAAAATGTTTAAAATTCATACTTCTATTTTACTAGAAGTGTTGCAATTACTTGTTGAACTTAGTAATGACGAGATAAAAAGAATTTTAAGAGTCGTGTTGGTCCCCTGTCCTTATGACTCCGAGGGCGAAGGCTCAGAAATTTTTTGCAGCTTGGTGTTTTGATTCTCCAAAAATATTGTGCGACATGATAGAATATAAGTATGGCCTCGCTGAAACAACTAAAAACTCAATTTTTGGAATATATAGAAATAGAAAAAGGGCGATCATTAAATACGGTTAGTAATTATGACCATTATCTTTCTCGCTTTTTGGATTTTATAAAAAATGACAACCCAGCTAATATAAACGACGAGATGGTGAGAGAATTTCGCCTTTGGTTAAATCGCCAATCTACCGGCAACAATAGGGCTACTGGAGATACTTTATCTAAAAAAACTCAAAATTATTACTTGATAGCCTTGAGAGCCTTTTTAAAATATCTGGCGCGGCAAGAAGTAAAAACCTTATCGGCTGAGCGAATAGAATTAGCTAAAGTGGGAGAACGGTCATTAGACCTTATTACCCATCTGGAACTTTCTAGATTATTAGATTCGCCAAAAGGAAACGATTTAAAAGATTTACGAGATAAAGCTATTTTGGAACTTCTATTTTCGACTGGCTTGCGTGTCTCGGAATTATGCTCTTTAAATAGAGAGATGGATTTACATTCAGATGAATTATCTATTCGTGGAAAAGGTGGAAAGGTACGAGTAGTTTTTATCTCCGATGATGCCAGAAATGCGGTAAAAGCATATTTATCAGCCCGCAAAGATATGAGCGATGCTCTTTTTATACAAATCACCTCCCCGAAGCCCGGCTTAGGGGAAAAATCTTTAAGCCAGGCTTCTACTAATATGGATGCTAAATCATTAACCCGCAGATCAATAGAAAGAATTGTAAAGCAGCATGCCATTAAAGCTGGAATTTCAAAAAAAGTTACACCGCACGTCATGCGCCATATGTTTGCCACTGATTTGCTTAGCAACGGCGCGGACCTTCGTTCAGTGCAAGCGATTTTAGGTCATGCCAATATCGGCACTACCCAAATTTACACTCACGTCACTGACAAACACCTAAAAGAAATCCATAAAAAGTATCATAACAAAGGATAAAAATTCAAAATGAGTGTTTGTGAAACATTTAAATTTTTTTATGATAGAATCAAAGAATGAAAATCGTTTCATGGAATACTAACGGCTTAAGAGCCACGGCTAAACAAGGTTTTTTTACACCTCTATTCAAAGAAGAGAGGCCTGATATTTTGTGTCTGCAAGAAACAAAAGCAGAGCCAAGCCAGCTACCAGAAGAAGTAAAAAATGTTCCGGGTTATTATTCATACTTTTCACATTCAAAATTAAAAAAAGGATACAGCGGCGTGGCAATTTATTCAAAAGAAAAACCAAAAGAAGTTTTGTATGGAATGGGAATAAAAAGATTCGATGATGAAGGAAGATTATTAATTGCTAAATATAAAAATTTCACAATCATTACTGGCTATTTTCCAAACGGCGGACAAGGACCTCATCGATTAAAATATAAATTGGAATTTTATGATGCTTTTTTAAAATTTATTAAAAAACTTCGCAAAAATGGCGAACACGTTATTTTTTGCGGGGATGTAAATACCGCTCACGAAGCCATTGACCTCGCTAATCCAAAAGCCAATGAAGAAAATACCGGATTTTTGCCCATAGAACGCGCTTGGATTAGTAAAGTAATAAAAAATAATTTTGTAGATGTTTTTAGAAAATTTTATCCGGAAAAAATCGGTGCCTATACTTATTGGGATATGAAAACCAGAGCCCGAGACCGCAATGTCGGCTGGCGTTTGGATTATTTTTTTGCAGATAAATATTTTTTCGACGATATAAAACCCCGACGAACTCCGTTATCGGGGTCCCGACCTAAAAGCGTCGGGATAAAAAAAACCGGAATACTTTCCGATTATTACGGTTCCGACCATTGCCCGATTTGGCTAGAGATTTAAAATAAAATTTCCACCGTTCGCATTTCGCTACTAGATGGAAATTTTCTCTAAACCTTCAAGAATTCAATGAAAATTGCTTCCCTTATCTGTTCTATTTTCCCTGGAACCCTCTTTGGGTTCATATCTCCCTCGTCTTCTCCCATATTGTTTATTGTAATATCGAGAGAGTCATAGGGAAGAAAATCATTAATCGGTCCTATTGTAATAAAATAGCTACAATATGATTCTCCTTTTAATAAAACCTTCATCTGAATTTTTCTTTCAAATGATTTAAACAAAATATTATTAAAAGATAACACTGAGAATTCTTCCCCTAGGATTTCATCAATACTTTTTATTTCTAAAAAGGTTTTTTCTAGGTTGAAGTTTGTTTTTTTGATTAGAGAACATATCTTTTGTATTTCTTGAAAGATAGTACGTCCAATCAATAACTTTCGGGTTAAGTGATAAAATGGAAATTTCATTTGCATTTTCCTTACAATGTTCAAAAATTTGTTTATTTCAATATAAACATTACTACAAAATACAATTTTGTCAAGTTCTTTAAAGATGTATCAACTCTGGTCTAGTATTTTTCCCAAACCATTTCTGAGACAATTTTTTTATATTTGGAGTTATATCTGTAACGAGAATTTTCGCTTTTTTGTTTTTTGCTAACTTCTTTTCAATTTCCGGATGTCGGACAAAATATTCTTTTAACTTTTTTGGAATAATTTCATCCTGAGAAATTACTCTTGTCCGTCCTTTGGCGGATTTACTTCCTTTATTAAGAACTTTTTTAATTTCATTTTTGTAAAATGGGTAATGAGTGCAACCAAGAACCACTGCATCCAGCTTTTTATTTAAAAATGGTTTCAAATATTTTTTTATAAATTGTTTAGCCAAAACTTTCTCCCCTTCTTCTATCAGAGGCACGAGCATTGGTGCAGCACTTTGAAAGACTCTGGTCTTTTTGTTAATCTTTTTAATTTCTCTCGGAAAAGTATCTGAGCTTACTGTCCCTAGCGTTCCTAATATTCCCACTTTCTCATATTTAGCGCATTCTTCAGCTGTAGGAATCAAAACACCTAAAATTTTCCTCTCCGACTCCCCCATTATTTTTCGCGTGTGATTATAATTCACCAAATATTCTTGTTGCATTCTCCTTAAAGCTCTGGCTGAAGAGGTATTACAAGCGATAATAATAATGGCACAATTTTCTTTTTTAAATAAATAACTAACCGCTTCTTTGGTGAATTCATACACAGCTTCGTGCGAACGATTACCATAAGGCACTCTTTTGGTGTCTCCTAAATATACATAATCATATTCCAGCATGGCCTTTCGTATTGCCTTGGCAATAATCAGCCCCCCTAACCCCGAATCAAAAATTCCAATCTTCATAATATTTATTTTAAATCTTAACTTCCAATTTAGAACCTAGAGCTTCGGATATTTTCTTTAAAAAAGAAAGTGAAGGGTTATATCTCCCAGATTCAAGTCTCGAAATAGCAGACTGCCCTGTGCCAATCTTTTTAGCTAAATCTTTTTGGGAGATACCTCGTTTTGACCTTTTATCAATAATTTGCCTGACAATAGAAAATTCAAGCTCAAGATTATTGTAAGCTTCTTTAACTTTCGGGTCTTTTAGTATTTCATTTTTAAGTTTTATATAATTTGTCATAATTTATATGATATCACATATATGTTATATAAGCAAATTTCTTCTTTTTATTGCTAAATTTAGGTCTTTTTTGGATATTTTGTTTTGTTTCTTAAAGAAACTATGTAGTAAATATATTTTTTGTTTATGAAAACAATAAATTATTCTAATTTGTTTTTTACCAATAATTCTTAACTCAAATAACCCATCACGTAAACTTTTACTATATGGTAAGCTAAGTTTATAATTATAATCAGATAAAAGATCAATAATTCTTAATGTTCTTGCCTTCATTGCTGGTTCTAAATTTTTTAAAAAAACATCTATATTTTTATTTACTGTTTCAATTTCCATATCTTTCCATTCTAGCATATCTTTTAAATAATCTATCGCGAAACTTGTTATCAAAAAGAGGTGTATTGACATTTTGTTATTTTTGTACTAAAAATACACTTGAGGATACGAAAAACGTATTCTTTGTCAAACATCCTGCCGAAAAGCGGCCAGGATAAAAGTGGAGGTAGTTATGCCTACATCAGTATCAATGTCACCCTTGCTCATAAAAATATCTGCGGTAGCTCTTTTTTGTGGTCTTATTGTCATTTTCACAAAATTCCTCTTTTTTCTGAGAAAAAACAAGAAAGAAAAAGAAGCAGAATTAGAAGAAAGAAAAAAGAAAAAGTCGAAAGAAGATGACAAAAAAATCTTATTCTTTCTTGACTATGATTTTTTTCCTCTTTCTGTAGATGAACAATCTCAAAAAATTGTTAATAAAAAACTTTGTGAACTGGCATCTAACTTCTTTAACTCAAGAGATCACTGGTTTAAGTTTAGACAATTAGCCATAGAAAGAAAAGAAAAGAATATTGAAGAAAGTATTATTTTAAAAGAACTAACAGAAAGGTTGTTCCCAAAAAATACTTCCTTTGTTGATTTGGGATCCATGGAAGAATATCACCTGAAAGAAATTCAAGACAAAAAGTCTAAATTTTGGAAAGCCCATAATTTAGCTCGAGATTTTGGATTTGAGGTAAATAAGAAAATAAGTCAATATGATTTTTAAAAACGCAAAGAGGGAGCTCACACAATGGGCTCCCAATTTTGTTATATATTCAAAAAACCCTTGACTTTTGCAACAAAATGGTATATACTACAAGGGTATTACTAAAAACTAAATAAAAAAATTATGCAAAAGTGTATAGAAAGTGTAATGTCAGGTAAAAATTTAAGTTATGATTATCTCTTGTGGATTAATCGTCAAGCAATTCGATTTGGAATAAAAGGTATTACTTTTTTTAAAAATGATGGTAGTCTAAAGGTTGTTGCAGAAGGAGAAGAAAGAAATCTCCTTTTTTTTATGAAAAAATTACGTCGTGGACGTTTCCTTTTGCCTCTTTTTTCTCCAGTAGAAAATTTTTCCATAAATTGGTGCGAACCAAAACATGATTTTGAAGATTTTTCTATCAGTGAAACTGGTGAGTAAAATTATTTCCTCACTCCATGTTTAGAATGTAGTTTTTCTACTTCCTTTTCTTCGAGTTTTTCTTTTTTTTCTTTTCCCCTATCTCCTAGAGCTTTCAACGCACCATCTGGTAAAAGATTTAACGAATTAACCAGTTCCGAAAGATGTTTTTCTGTATTTTTTGTTGGATCATCTAAAATTTCTTCTAAAAGAGCATGTAAGATCCATCCCATTCGAGGACCTGGTTTCATCCCAAGTTTTTTCATCATAAATTCTCCATCAATTTTAAGCTGACCAACAGAAATTGGATCGTGCAACGCTTCTTCTATCATGGCAAAATATTTTCTTAAGCGATAAGGTGCTTCTTTTTTCTTCATCCCTACCCTATCGCATTCACGCACGTCCATTAACAACCAAATATTTTCTACACCAACTTTTGTAATGATTCTTCGCACGGCAGAAAGAGTAATCAATTCTGTATCAGAAAAAAACATATGGTTGCGAATAAGTTTATCAACTAAATCAATTTCTTTTCTAGAAAATTTCAACCGTTCCATTATTTTTTTTGCCATCTTTGCACCGACAACTTCATGGCCGTAAAAAGTAAACTTCTTTTTGGAACTAAAGATCGGACCTTTTTGAAGATTTAAGTTCCGACCTTCAGATTCTCGCCCTGCTAATCTACGAGACTTTGGCTTCCCGATATCATGAAAAAGTGCAGCTAATCTTACTTCTAGCGACCAATCTTTTTCCGCCGAATGTTGCAAGGCATGAAGTAAATGATCCCAAACATCATAAATATGTTCCCCCGCTTGTTCACACCCAATCCCCTCTTCTAATTCCGGAATTATATTTTTTAACAAACCAAATTTTTGCAACATCATAATCCCAGCAGATGGATTTGGGGACATAATTATTTTAGAAAATTCATCCCGAATTCTTTCGGCAGATATTTTTTTTATCAAACTCGCATTTTTTATAATACTTTCACTTCCTTCATAAGACACAGAAAAACCTAATTGTAAAGCTATGCGGACAGCTCTCAACATTCGGAGCGCATCTTCTTTAAAACGGTCATCTGGCTCCCCTACCGGTTTTAATATTTTTTCTTTAATGTCCTTTAAACCACCAAACATGTCCGTTAACTCTCCATTTCTATAGGCCATGGCATTTATAGTAAAATCACGTCTCTTAAGGTCATCTTCCAACTTATCGCTGAACTTCACCTCGTCTGGGTGCCTAAAATCACTATATTTTGCCTCAATCCTATATGGCGTAACCTCTATTTGACGCAACGTTTCGCGTGAAACATCTTCTTGAATAACCATTACTGTACCAAACTCATTCTCATATACAGTTTTCTCAAAAAGTCCTATAATTTGGTCCGGTTTGGCATTTGTAGTCACATCCCAATCCTTTGGCTCTCTATCCATTAAAAGATCTCGGACACATCCACCAACCAAATAAGCTTCAAAACCTGCTTTTTCAAGTGTTTCAGTTACATGTGAAACTTCTTTAGGAATTTTAGATATTAAGTTTTTTTGAGTATTCATAAAATTTGTGCGCCTGGCAGGAATCGAACCCACATCAATCGTTCCGAAGACGATTACTCTATCCGTTGAGCTACAGGCGCTTTTTTAATTTATAATAATTTTATAATTATACACCTTTATTATTCTTTTACAAAACGAACCTCCGTGCTATACTTATACAATATGAGACACGACCAACCAAAAGCATTTGAATTAAGAAAACAAGGTAAAACATACAGAGAAATCCAGAGACTACTTGGTATTTCAAGAAGCACGCTTTGTGATTGGTTTAAAAATGAAGAATGGTCAAAACACATAAAAAAATCAAACATTGAAAGACACATAAAAATTAGCACAGAACATCTATCAAAAATGAATGAGGGCAGACGAATAATGCTTGAGAAAAAGTACAAAAAAGTAGAAGAAGATGCAGAAAAAGAATTTGAAATCTATAAAAATGATCCCTTATTTATGGCGGGTTTAATGTTATATGCAGGAGAAGGAGATAAACTAGATAAAGGTATAATTAGGCTTGCAAACATTGATTTTAATCTGCATAAGGTCTTTCTAAGATTTTGCAAAAAATTTTTAAAAAAAGAACGAAACACAATAAAAATTTCTCTTTTATTATACCCCGATTTAAACATTAATACTTGCATACAAAAATGGTCGTTAGAATTGAGCATTCCAGAAAAAAATTTCTATAAGACACAAGTTATACAAGGTAAATTAAAAACTAGAAAGTTGCATTTTGGAGTCGGCACAACTATAATATTAGATAGTTTTTTAAAAAGAAAATTATTATTTTGGATAGAAAAAGCAAATATCTATCTTTCATAATTATGCGGTCATCGATTAATGGTAGGTCAGGACATTGCCAATGTTCAGGTTGGAGTTCGATTCTCCATGGCCGCACAAAAATATTAGAAACTGCCTGTCCTTTACTTATAACTTATTTTATAAGGATTTTATGAAAAAATGTGGATAACTATGTTAGTAATGTTTATAAAGGACATACAAAAATTTTGTCTTTTAGAGTCATTTTGTTTAAAATATGTTGTAAAATAAGGATATTTTGATAAAAGACATAAAATTAAGTAAAAGGTTTCACGTGAAACATTTATACTAATGTTTTACATGAAACAACTAGAAAATGCCAAAAGTTTTTACCTCAGAAACACAAAAAATAGGGGAAATAGGTGAAAATATAGCCGTAAGGTTTCTCATGAAACATGGTTTTTCAATATTAGATCGTAATTATACTAAAAAATGGGGCGAAATAGATATAATAGCCGAAAAAACCAATAAAATATACTTTATTGAGGTAAAAAGCGTTTCCCGTGAAACTTTAAACACTTTTATTCCTAAATCCTATAATGACTCGGACGATAGGTATGAACACCGGCCGGAAGACAATATGCATCCTTGGAAACTTAAAAGACTCTCAAGGACAATTCAAACCTATCTTTTAAATAAAAACATAGATGAAGAAAAAGAATGGCAGGTTGATTTATTGGTTGTTTATTTATGTCAAAAAGAGAAAAAAGCAAGAGTAAAAGTGGTGAGTGATATTATTTTGTGATGTGCGGGATGGGAGAATCGAACTCCCAACATCTGTTTGGAAAACAGAAATTTTACCATTAAACTAATCCCGCAATGTCGGGCTGCTGGGAATCGAACCCAGTCTAAACGCTCCCAAAGCGCTTGTACTACCGGTATACTACAGCCCGAAAATTTATTAAATTGTAATTGTATCTTTACCGACTATAGTCTAAACGCTCTCTCCATAATGCGCTTGTACTACCGGTATACTACAGCCCGAAATAATTTGACTGAATTATCTTAACACAAAAAACCAAAATATTCTACTTTCTGGCACAAAAATTTTTATAATATATAATAAACTCATGATAATCTTGATAAGCATAGCCACATTGGTTTCTACATTTCTGGGCGGAATGTTCGCTTTGCGTTTTAAAGATAAATTACATTTGATTTTGGGATTTTCTGCCGGAGCAGTTATCGGTGTTGCATTTTTTGATTTGTTGCCTGAAGCATTAGAACTAGGAAAGGGGAGTTATGATATCACTCTGATTACTTCTATTATGGCTCTGGGTTTTGTAACTTATATGCTTTTAGATAGACTTTTCTTTTTCCATTCACATTGTGATGACGATGATGAAAAATGTAAACCAAATAGGAGAGGCCTGCTCGGAGCTGGAAGTTTGTCTGCTCATAGTTTTTTAGATGGTGCAGCTATTGGATTAGCCTTTCAAGTTTCAAGCGCTGTTGGTGCTATCGTTGCCGTGGCTGTTTTAGTACATGATTTTTCTGACGGAATAAATACTGTAAATATGATCCTAAAAAATTCTGGCACACGAGCACAAGCTTTCAAATGGCTTTCAGTAGACGCCATTGCTCCGGTGTTGGGAATAATTTCAACTCTGTTTTTTTCTGTTTCTGAATCTACCTTAGGTGTGATTTTAGCTATATTTACTGGGTTTTTTCTATATATTGGTGCTTCAGATTTATTACCAGAAAGCCATCACAACCATCCCACAATGTGGACTACTTTTGCCACTATTCTCGGAGTGGTTGTTCTGTTCAGTGCAATAAAATTAGCGGGGATTTAGTTTGCCCAGCTCCAATCGGAACCTGGGTTTTTAGCGTTGAAAACTTCAAAGTGTACGTGAGGTCCAGTTGAGCGTCCAGTGTTACCAACATAACCAACTATTTCTCCTCGATTAACATCATCTCCGATATGGGTAGCAAGTCTAGACATATGGGCATAAAGAGTTCTTGTTCCGTTGAAATGTTGAACAACTGCCATGTTACCGTATCCTCCACCACAACGTTTTTGCCCAACTCGACAACCTGTTTTAACTACTAACACTGTCCCTGGGGCAGATGCATAAATCGGAGTTCCAGTAGGAGCGCCAATATCTATTCCTCGATTACCCGGACCATGGAGACCTTGTGTCTTTCTTCCAGTTGGTACTGGATTTATAAAATATCCGACGAGATTTTGAATTGGATGAGTAAGATAATAATTAGCATCTTTCAATATAGAAGAACCTAAGTCTGCTGCTGGTTTGTCTCCTCCTTCATCAGTCATCATATTGTCACCACCCGGAATCATAAGTTTGTCACCAATAGCAAGTTTAGCGTTATCAGGAATTCCGTTATAACTTGTAATATCTTCTACGTCCACCTTGTATAACTTGGCTATACTTTGAATAGTTTGCCCTTTAGTCACAGTATGTTCAGTACCGGAAATAGGCAAAATTAAAAGGACGTCACCTTCTTTAAGTTTTTGCCCTTTTTTCATATCATTGGCCAATAAAATAGTATTCGCAGAAACATCAAACATATCAGCTATTTTTGAGATGGAATCACCTTTTCTTATCACATAAACACTTATCTGGTCAGAATAGGAGTCTCCAGCTTCGGTCTCACCTGGGACACTCACATGATTGGTCGCAGGAAGAAGCGCATTTTCAGATACTATATTAACATTGGCATTATCTTGTATTTGAGAATCTGTGCTTTTAGTACTTTTTTCCTGTGTTGTTGGGATAGAAGATACGTCAGCCTGAAGAAGGGCCATGGTTTGAGAGTTCTTAATAGTTTCAGTAGAGTTTAAAGAGTCTGTTATGTCTGCAGAAGCCTCGTTTCCTAAAAGTGAAGAAAAGAATCCAGCCTTTGCTGGGGAAGGCGCAAAAAACACCCCAAACAATAGGGAAAAGGCCAGAATAGTGCTGTATATTTTAAATTGAGGTCTCATGATAGTACCATCGTCTCTGATTTCAACTGTTTCTTACCATAACTGCCTTAAAAGGTACCTCTACAGGGTAGCCAAAAACAAGCCAAAAGTCAATCAGGGTGTGGAAAACCTTAATTCTTATTTTATGGGATTGAAACCCGACTTTATACTCGGTTAAAACAAAAAATTTGACAAAAATGAGTATAATGGTGTATAATATAAAAGTAAGGATTAGGAGTTTTATTCGAGAAGTCTTATAATAAAAGTTAATATTATTAACTAATATAAAGTAAAAAATATTATGGATAAAGAAAAAATAGAGAAAATATTAAGTATGAATTTGTTTAAAGAACTCAATCTTGAAGATGTCGAACCAGAAGTTAAACAGACTATTTTGGATGACGCGGGATATGTTATTACTCGAGGTATTTGGATTAAAATCACCGAAAGTCTAAGTGATGAAAAACAAAACGAGCTTGCAGAGATATTAAAAAATGATCCTGAAAATGGAGAAGCTATCGCTAATTTTATTAAAAAAGAGATACCCAACTATGAAGATCTCGCAAAAGAAGTAGTGGCAAATTATAAATCCATCCTTTTAGCAAAATAAACAATTTTAAGTTTATGAAAAACTCCGAAAATAAAAAAATAGAAATAATTTCAAGCCATACGGACGTAAAAGAAAGTGACAAACAAGAAGGGATAGCTATGTATGGAAGTAAACCTTTAGGTGAGAAAGAAGGAGGATACGTATCTAAAAGAACAGCCGAAGAAATTCGTCGAGAAATTTCTGAACTAGAAAAATCTTGGAAAAGTACTAATTATGTAGGAGACAAAAGTGGGATTGAAAAAGAAATCACAAAACTCGAAAATGAGTTGGCAAAGTTAAAGTCTTCCTCAAATAACAAACTCAAAACAGCAAAAGAACTCGCAATGGAAGGAAATATTGCCTGGAAAAAAGAAGATGCCCCTAGTGATAATGTAGAAAAAGGAACAGAAGAAACAATTAAAATTGAGATTGAAAAAAAAGATAAGAGACTTGCTGAACTTGATGAAGATGATGCAAAACTCCGTGAGGAACTTAAAAAATCAGGAATGGGAGAAGAAGAAATAAATAATCTTCTATCTGAAAAAACAAAAGAAATTAAATCCGTTACAAAAGGACAAGACATTGTCGACAAAAAAGAAATAAGAGAGAACAAAGAAAAATATTCTCGCGAAGAACTTTTGAACGCTGCAGAAATTTTCTGTAAATATAATCCTGCTGCATATTTTAATAAAAGCCCAGAGGAACAAAAAATAGCAGAAGAAAGAGCACTCCTCGAATTAAAAAACCAACATTCTGAAAGAGAAATAAACGCAGCTATAAAAGTAGCAGGAAAGAGAAATGAAATGTTCGGTTTGAAAAACCGCATTAATAGAATCAAAGAAGAATATGAAGCCGCGAGAGACAATCCGAATGCAGAAATTTCTACAGTTAGAACTAAATACGATCAACAAATTGAAAACATAAAACGTGAAATGAGACTCATCGACAACGATTACAATCCACTATTGCGTGAACTTAAAATTGCAAACTTAGATAGCCAATTAAAAAACTTAGAAAAATATCGCGACCATGCAGATTATAAAGAAAAAGTAGAAGACGCAGAACTTTTTGCGCTTTCAATGATTCAAACAGAAACAATTCGATATCAAGACGCAAAAATTTCCTCAAACAGCATTATTAACCCTCAAGGATGGGACCATGTAAAAAATTTCTTCAAAAGAGGGGTGGAAGGGCTTTCAAAAAATAAATTATTCAAAGGATATATGGGTATGGGTAGAGGCAAACGAATGGCACTTAATGCGGCAATGATTGGAGGGGCTACTGCATTATGGCTTCCAGCAACTGTCGCTGCGGGAGCTAGTGCAGTTGGATTTGTAAGTTATAAAATGGCTCGAAGTCTTATGGGGGGTACGTTTGGTTATTACCTCTCAAAGAAGGTATTTCAACCAATAGTAAGAAAAGCATATGAACACGATGAAGCACGTGACAGAAGAGAACAGCAAAGAGAAGCCCTTACGTCAGAAGAAATGATTCATTTTCAAGAACTTGCAAAAGGTGAAGCTAATCCAACAGAAAGAGAAAAGATTCTTCAAAAAATAGCTGACAAAAATATTGAATTATGTAATAAATATGCTGAAAGAATACGAAGAAACAAAAAATATTTTATAGGAAATAATATCTTAGGAACAGTTGCAGCAGGTCTTGTTGGTGGAAAAGCTGGACAAATGACAGCCGATTGGCTAGCAGGACCAGGAGTATTTGGAATTTTCCCAGCACATGGAACAGGAATAACAAAAGAAGTTATTACAGATAATAATCCTCATAAAGGAGGTGCCATACCAATACCTGGAGAAGAAAATATACCCAAAGGAGGTGGTTCGCCCGGAATCATGGACGTCCACCCTAAAACATCTGGCTCAGGGTTAAATCCAGATGATTTAAAAGCTGCAACAGTAGGCAAGGGTGAGGGAATCGAACACGCCCTTAGACGACAACTTGAAATGCATCCAGATAAATTTGGATTTAAGGGAGACCTTAATGACAAAATAGCAGTGCATAACTGGTCAGGAGGTAAAGCTGATTTAATTGCTATAGATCAACATTACAAAGGTGGAGGAACTGAAACATGGGTACGCGATATGGGCGAACCTGGACCAAAAGGAAATCCAGCATACGTACTTGATGTGGACGCATCTGGAAAACCTGCTGTACATGAATTTTTTGGAGAAAAATCTTCTGGAAGTGGAGGAATGAACAGCCCTTACGAATATTCACACGAAAGCCCAGTGTCTCAGAGATATGTTTCTGCTATAGATAACACACCTGAACAAATTATGAATGAAAGTGGTATGGGTCCAAAAGTAACTAATTTAGAGCCAGTTGATTTACACACAACACATTCAAATAGTGAATTTGTTGACACCTCAATGCGGGAACAAGTAGGAACTGAATTCGTCAATCCTAGTACGATAAATGAAACTTATAATAATAATATAACTCACTTTTTTCCAGATGATCCTAGTGCTCTAAATAATCTAAAACTAACAGCAAAAGAAGTATTACGAGAAAACATAAGTGACATAAATACAAAATACCAGCCTTTTGTTTCTTATCTACATAAATTAGAAGAAGTTACTAAACTTACCCCAAACGGCAGAGTGTTCTTAATGCCAGCAGAAACTGTTGGGGAATTTATGAAAAGAGCCTTACAGAAAGTAGCTGAAATGGGTAAGTTGGACGAAATAAGTTTTTAAAGAAGTTGTGTTATATTTGACTAGTGGAAAACCATCTCAAGGGACTAAATGCTAAACAACGAGAAGCGGCAACTCATATGGAGGGGCCACTTTTGATTGTGGCTGGGGCGGGGGCAGGAAAAACTAAAACGATAACTCACAGAATACTAAATTTGATAAAAAATGGGGTGGCGCCAGAGAAAATTTTGGCTGTTACTTTTACTAATAAAGCAGCTAAGGAAATGAAGGAAAAAATAAACTCTTTAATTAATGAAAGCTATAAGCTATCAGCTAATGACTATCAGCTACCCTTCGTAAGTACTTTCCATTCTCTGGGGGTCTATATAATAAAGGAAAATGCTAGGGTTTTAGGGCTAACCAGACATTTTACTATCTTAGATGAATCGGACTCTACAACTTTGATAAAAGAGGCCATAAAGGACATCGGACTGGATCCAAAACAATATGACCCAAAAAAAATAGGCAATATAATTAGCCGAGAAAAGGGAAAATTTACCAATCTGGCTCATTATGAAGAAAAAGTAAATGACCCCGCTTATAGGGAAGGAAATTACTTGAGTAAAATAGTGGCGCAAGTTTGGAATTTATATGAAAAGAAAAAAGCCAAAGAAAATTCACTGGATTTTGATGATTTACTCTTAAAAGCAACAAAATTATTAAAAGAAAACGAACAAATTCGCAAAATTTATCAAGAAAAATGGGATTACATTCACATTGATGAATATCAAGATACGAATGAGGTGCAATATTTGATGTCTAAACTACTCTCTGAAAATAATAAAAATATTTGTGTGGTTGGAGATGCTGATCAAAATATTTATTCTTGGCGAGGAGCAAATTTAAAAAATATTTTGAGTTTTGAAAAAGATTATGGAAAAGATGTAAAAATAATTTTGTTGGAAGAAAATTATCGCTCTACTAAAAATATTCTGGAAGCGGCCAATGAAATAATAAAGAAAAATAAATACAGACCAGACAAAAATTTATTTACCAAAAATCCAATTGGAGAAAAAATCGGTTTTTATGAAGCGCTAGACGAAAGCGACGAAGCAGATTTCGTCGCCACAAAAATTTTAGAAATCTTAGATTCTCCTCTTGAGGAGTACCCGAAGGGGGAGGTGGATGAATTTTCCACCCCGTCTCGCAAGCGAGCCACCCCTCAAGAGGGGAATAAAAATACACTACCAGAAATCGCAGTTTTGTATCGTGCAAATTTTCAGTCGCGTGCGCTAGAAGAAGCGATGCTTCGATATAATATTCCATACCAAGTTTTGGGAGTCAAATTTTTTGAGAGAAAAGAAATAAAAGATACACTAGCATATCTCCGTGCGGCCTTGAATCCAGAAAGTCTCTCTGATATAAAAAGAATAATAAATTTTCCAGCCAGAGGAATAGGGAAGGTAACATTGGCTAAAATTTTTTCTGGAGAAAAAGAAAGTTTGCCAATAAAAGTAAAAATAAAAATTGATAATTTTTATAAAATACTAGAAGAAATAAAAAATAAAATAGAAACTGAAAAAGTTTCCGACGTCATAAAATTTACAGTCAAAAAATCTGGTATTGAAACAGAGCTCTCAACTGGCACAGAAGAAGATGTAGAAAGATTAGAAAACATAAAGGAATTAGCTACTTTAGCCTTAAAATATGATAATCTAAAGGATGGAATGGGAATTGAAAAACTCCTAGAAGATGCATCTTTAGCTTCAGATCAAGACAGCTTAATGATAAATACACCTCACCCTAACCCTCTCCTTAATAAGGAGAGGGAAAACAATACTGTCAAGCTAATGACAGTGCATGCGTCCAAAGGACTTGAATTCAAATATGTTTTTATCACTGGATTGGAAGACGGATTATTTCCACACCAAAGAAATGGTGAAATGAAAAGTGCTGAAGATAAAGAAGAAGAGCGCAGACTTTTTTATGTCGCCCTTACTCGGGCCAAAGAAAAATTATTTTTGTCATTCGCAAATTTTCGTACAATTTTCGGTTCGCGACAAATAAATACTTTATCAGAATTCATTGGCGACATACCAGCTGATATAATAAAGAAAGAGGGGGAGAAAAGTAGTATAAAAACAATTTATATGGATTAAAATTAATGAGCAAAGCGAATATAATTTTTTCCACCCTGTTAAATGTCCTTCAGACAATTTTTGTGAAACAAAAATTATTTAACAGGGTTCAAATTTTAATAGTCGTTTCACTTCTTTAAAATTATGAAAGCAAAAAAATCATTGGGACAAAATTTTTTAAAATCAATTCCAGCACTTAATAAAATAGTGGAGACTGGAGAAATTTCTGTGGGAGATATTATTTTGGAGATTGGTCCCGGAAAAGGAGCGCTGACTAAACAGCTTTTAGCTACTAGCTGTCAGCTTATAGCTGTAGAGAAAGATGAATATTTATATGAATTACTAAAAAGTAAATTTGAGAAAGAAATTTCGTCTGGTCAATTAAAATTAATAAAAGGAGATATCTTAGATTTTAATATCGAAAACTATAAGCTAAAAGCTAAAACCTATAAGCTGATTGCAAATATTCCTTATAATATTACCGGCGCAATATTGAAAAAATTCCTACAAGGAAACCTTTCGACTCCGCTCAAGGCAAGAAATCAACCGAAGCTGATGGTTTTGATGGTGCAAAAAGAAATCGCCGAAAGAATAATGGCGCGTGATGGTAAAGAAAGTATTCTTTCAATTTCCGTAAAAGCATATGGCGACCCAAAAATGATTATGAAGGTGCCAGCACGATATTTTTCACCTTCTCCGAAGGTAGATTCGGCAATAATTAGTATAAAAAACATTTCCAGAAAGAATTTTAATTCTCCTCTTGAGGAGTACCCTTTAGGGGGAGGTGGACAACTTTTCCACCCCGGCATAAACGCCACCCCTCAAGAGGGGAATGTAGATGAAAGGGTATTTTGGGAGATAGTTCGCGCTGGTTTTGCCCATAAAAGAAAGAAATTATCCTCAAATTTGAAAAAATACGACCCCTCTCTTAGCGGAGGCGTTGCCTCCGTAGGGTTGGGAAACAAAAGAGCTGAGGAATTAACACTGAAAGATTGGATTGAGCTTGTTAAGGTGCTATAATATAAACGTGAAAAAAGGCATAATTTTTATCTTGCTAATTGTTTTTTTGGTATTTATTAGTACCAGTTCAGCTTTTGCTATTTCTTCTTTTGGAAGAATCTTTGGTGGAAGAATAATTGCCTTAAAAGCTTTAGAAATAGCAGGATTAGAGGCAACTGGTTGGATTTGTACTGTACCTGGTGTTTCAATTGAAATTTTACCAATTGGTTAACCTTCGTGAACACCAACTAGTTCTTTTATACCACCTTACACAAC
>JAPLXV010000004.1:17181-45418 GCA_026395895.1 Candidatus Nomurabacteria bacterium
AACTTCAAGAACTGGAACTATCCCAAGAGCGGGCCAACTAATAATGGGAAAATATTTCGGTAAAACACCAATAACTTGTATTTATCCATCAAAACCACCACTTATACAAGTAGTTTTTTTAAACACCATCACTCTCTTTGGAACATCTAGGTAAGTAGAAAGTTATAAAGTTTATAAAGTAAAAATAAAAAAAATGATACCAGAAAAATACCAAAAATACCTACCTAGTAAAAAATTTGTCATAATAACAAGTGTTATTATTGTTTTAGTTGTACTTATTTTCGTAATTTTCTTTATGCCATCTAGTGGAGAAAATTTCGGCATTACCGGAAATAAACAGGCCTTGCCTGTTGTGATAGGAAATCCAACTCTCCCGGATTTAATTCAAAGAGATACTGATGGTGATGGTGTCCCAGATTGGGAAGAAGCGCTTTGGGGAACAGACCCACATAAAAAAATAACTTTCAATGACACTCCTGATGCAACTTACATAGCAAACAAAAAGAAAGAATTAAAAATAGAAGGAAACGTAACCGCAGATACAACAAAACTAACTGAAACAGAAAAATTCGCCAGAGAATTTTTTACTAGTTATTCTGCAATGAAATCTTCCGGTCAAATTGATAAAAATGCAATCAACGATTTTTCCAGTGCTCTGGGACAAAATATAACAAATCCAACTTTAGTTGATCGTTATACTGAAACAGATGTAAAAATAAATGCTGTTGATAACCCGGCTTCAAAACAAAAATATTATTTTGAGGTGAAAGCTTTATTTAAAAAATATCAATCAGCTGGATTGGGAAGTGAATTAGATCTTGTTAGTCAAGCGCTCGCTTCTAACTCTGCAGATGGAACATCGGGAAACACCAGCCAATACGATAAATTGCCGGCAATAGCAAGCGCTTATCAAAATTTTGCCCAAAAAGTAATGGGGTTAAGTGTTCCGCAAAGTCTCGCAATATATCACCTACGAATTGCAAACAGCTCCAATAATACTGGCATAAGTGTTTCAAATATGGGAAAAATTGCAGCTGACCCAATCGTCGGACTCTCCGGACTTTCTCAATACCAAAAATATAGTGATGATTTGGTTAAAGCCGTGGCAGATTTAGAGGCGTTTTTGTTAAAACAATGATAGAATATTAAATAGCTTATAGGTTTTAGCTGATAGCTTATATAAATAAATGCGAAAGCAAAATTTTAAAAACTCTATAGTCTCGTTTATACTAATCATCAGCACAATATTGATGCCATTAAGTTTCTTGTCTTTGCCCAAAAAAGCAGAGGCGCAGAGTGTCGCAAGTATCGCAGGATATACAAGTGGTCTTGCTGCACAAATTTATCTTTTACCACAATGTAAAAGTATACGCGGTGGAATTAATGATTTATTTAATAGTGGACTTGATGCAGTTGGAAATTTGTTTAAAAGTAGTGCAGAAAGATCAGGGGATGCAGCTATGAAAAGAGCAGAAGAGCGAAGAGCGGTAGGAGCAGCAGCAGCAAAAAAATTGGCAGACAAAGCAAGAAATGCTGCAAAAGCGGTTGACTCTCTTAATGTTAATATTTCAGACACAGCAGAAGGAAAAGCAATTCTTGATACCTATAATAATACTGAAGAAATCAAAACGTCCAATGATAACATTAATAGAAACTCCACTTGTATTCAAAGTATTGGAAGATTAATTGCAAAAATGCTTTTACAAAAACTAACGGTGAGTACAGTTACCTGGATTAATAGTGGTTTTGATGGTAATCCGTCTTTCATTCAAGACCCAGGAAAATTTTTTAATGATATAGCAAAAAAAGAAATATTACAATTTGACATAGAAATAAATGGAATAAGCCCATTTAGTAAAGATTGGCTAAAAAACAACGCTCTAGCTGTCAAAAACAAATTTGCAGATAACGCGAGATATTCTTTAAATAAGATGATAGCTTCAACAACTCCAAATTGTGGAATTGATAAAAAAGGAACGCCAATAAGTTGTGATGTTGCTTTTAGCCAAGATTTCAGTGTGGGTGGATGGGACGCTTGGACTGCTATGACCCAGGTACCCGCCAATAATCCCCTCGGTTTCAAACTAATGGCTGATAATGAAATACAAAAAAGATTAGATGGTGTATCTCAATCAGTAGCCAAAAATACCCGTGATGCCCTCCAAGCAGCAAATGGATTTTTGGGTGATCAACGTTGTGTAGATCCAAAGGGTGTTACAAAACAAGAAGATGCCGCTGGATTAGTAGAAAGAAGTACTCATCCACCAGTTATTAGTACTTCAACATATCCCTTTTTTGCTCCATCTTCATATGTTTATAAAAATAGAATATGCAACCAATGGGAATATGTCACACCAGGGAAAATGATAGCCGATAAGGCAACGGAAGTAATGGGCTATCAAAATAATTCTCTCCTTAATGTACAAGATTTAAATGACGCTGTCGCAGCTGTTTTAGATGCTCTTTTAAATCAATTCTCCACTAGTATTTATGAAAAAGGATTTTCCAACATTGGAGACCAAGGGTCTGATGGACGTCTTGTTTTTGATACAAGTGGCTCAGGTGAACCGTATAGAACTCAAACAGAAAAAGATTACATACCGTCTCAACTTTCAAGTTCTTGGTTGCAAGCAAATCCTGAATTTAACATTCGCACAGACCTCACTCAAGCTTTGATAGATGAACAAAGAACTTATTCCGATAAACTTGTATCGCAAAATAAAGAACTTCTATCTACGACAGATGGAAAAGAATATAAACTTGATTATGACCCTGTCAAAAAAATATCCAACGCTTACGGACTTATTCCAGTTATTTATCAATTAGATTACTGTATTCCTGGACCGCACCCAGGCTGGGAAGAAGATTCTCAAAGAACATTAAACGCTGTAACAAATTTAATTATATCGGAAACAGAACAAAGCCTTACAGGAAGAAGTGGAGATGCTATTAAGGGCGTTTCTAGCACTATTAGTACTTTAGCAGGGATTACAGTTGCTACATCAATCGCAACGAGTGGAGCAATTTTGGGAGCTTCACTTGGATCATTTGCTCCTGTGGTTGGTACTGTAATTGGAGCAGTGGTAGGTGCAATAGTAGGTTGGATTGCAGGATTATTTGGAAGTGATGATGCTAAAAATCTTAGACTTTATTATTCCAGTTATGTCTCTTCTTTAACAGGTATGATGCCTGATTATGAAAACGACCATGACACCACGACAGGAAACATATCAAGTAAACAAGGAGTCGTTCAAGGTTTTAATGTATTATTGAGTAGATACATTGAAATTATGAATAAAACGTATTTTTCAAGTAAAAATATATTGCCCACTGTTGCTAAAGAAGCAGCTACAAGCTTCAACCAATTAACAGGTTATGGCCAAATAGTAAAGGACAATGAAGATAAAGTGTCTTTGTTAAAAACTACGGTAAATTTATTGGGAGATATTAAAGATGAAGTTAATAGGTTGAATACAGATTATAAAGACATAAATGGTCAATTTAAAGCTGACTTATATCCTAACGATCCTGATTATGCCACATTTACAGAAGCAAATTATGAAGAAGCACTAAAAGCTCAAATAAACGCCTTCGGCAGACTGTCTGCAAGTATGGTGAACGGAGATGATATAGCCAAAGCTGATAATTTATCAAAACAAATCATTGAAAAAAAAGATTATATATATAAAAACCTTTTGAAAGGACCTTATGGTTGTGAAACATTTCTTGCAGACCCAAACAATATAATAAATTTTCCATCAGCAGGGGCAGGGCTAGGAAGTTATGCTGGAAGTAATTGGAGCGAATTTAATGTTAATACTGTAAAAAGAATGACCTATCCGTTCCCAATTCTTTATGATTATAACGTTTTTGCAAAAGGGTCTAATCTGCCAGACCCATGGACCAAATGTGATGTTTCTACTCCACCTGCAAGCTGTAACAACAAAATGCCAGACGCTGATGTTGGTTTGGCATCAGGAACATACTATCAAAATGGCACCAATGTATATGGCCCAGGTTTTCTAAGTTTCGTATTTTTCTCAGCTGATCCAGCAAGACGAGGGTCACAAAGATTAGAATTTGCAGAAGATGTATTCGGTGTAAGCGATACACCTCAATCTAATAAATATACAGCAGTGGGATTAAGACAACTAGCACCCAATGCAACGCCTGACAATGATGGCGCTAGAGGTGGGCCATTTGAAAGTATTATCGGAATTTATTAGGTAATTAGTTTCTAATTGCTAGGTTCTAGGTGTTAGTAAATTTAAAAAAATGAAAAGCACAACAAAAATAGTTTTATTCAAAAATAAACAAGTCCGCAAAATACTTCACAATAATGAATGGTGGTTTTCGATAATTGATATCATCTATGCTTTGACGGATAGTTTAGACCCTAACGATTATTGGTATAAAATGAAAACCAGGGTTAAAAATGAAGACGGAATCGAGTTATCGACAATTTGTCGACGACTGAAATTATTATCATCCGATGGCAAAAGATATGAGACTGATTGTGTAAATACCGAAGATGCATTTCGTATTATTCAATCTATTCCATCACCTAAGGCGGAACCATTTAAACGATGGTTGGCAAAAGTTGGCTATGAAAGAGTTCAAGAAATTGAAAATCCAGAACTGGCAACTAAAAACGTTCCTAAATTAAAGGCAGATGCAAAAGCCGGGGGAGACATTGCAGGAGGAGCTCGCAAGAAACTGGAAAAGAGGTTGGGTCATTCAATAGTTACAAACTATAACTTTTTTAAAAAAACGAAAAATAAAAAACTTTAAAAATAAAAACGAATGAAAAAAAACATAATAAAAATTTTGATAATCACTCTACTGCTTGCTCCCTTTATTACGCGAGCAACTTTACCAATCTTTGTAGACGACGGCGGAAGTGGAAGTGGAAGTGGAAGTGGAATCGGAAGTAGTGGTGGACCAAGTGGGTACACGTTTTGTGCAAACGAAGACCAAAACCTATTTAACATCAATCCCATTCGTTGCAACTTCAGCGGAACAAGGGATGTAGCTTATGGAGCTAATGGTATATTTGTCTATATGAGAAACGTTACGAATGGCATAGATTGCAGTAACCGCACATTTGGAGATCCAATTTTTGGTGTAGTCAAGGCTTGTTATATTAAAAATGTTGATGCTGTTGATGCTAATCCCGATCTCTTTGTTAAAACCAACGACGCTAATAACATCACCCAATCTACTGCCACATTACATGGTGAAGGAGGTTATAGTTCTTCAGTTTCAAATTCAAGTTCAAATGGAGTTTGGAATAGTAAAGATGGGGGAAAAACAGGGACTTGGAGTACTGCAACAGATTCAGGAACTTGGGTATCTAATTTGTTAGCTGGACAGTATTTATTGGGAGCACCTGGAGGAACAGGAACCGCTACTTGGACTGGTACAGGAAATGGTACTGGTACTTGGAAAAGTGGTGCTTTACTCAGCGGTAGTGGAACTTGGACAAATGGAAAAGGAACAGGTGGGACAGGCACAGGAACTTGGGCAAGTGAAACAAACGCAACAATTTCATCACCTTCAATTACCGCATATTTTAGATATGCAAAAGCAAAGAATAACCCGCCAATTTTCTGCAACGACATTTATGGTTCAAATATGATTTCAACAAAAGACATAAAACCAGGTTATTATAAATCTTTTTCTAAAGATATAAAATTAAATGACAATAAGTCTTTTGCTATAGATATAGATAATTTAAGTCCAAATTCAACATATTATTATTGTGCAATACTTTCAAATAAAAATACCATCGCCTACGGTGGAAATAGTGTAGTAAAAGAATTTCATACTAACTGCTATGAGACTACCGTAGAAACAAAATCACCTGCCACAAATAATATAAGATCAACCTCAGCTTCGTTAGCAGGTGCTTATTGTTCCGCCAAGACAATTGCAAATGAAACAGAAAAAATAATCAAAGAAGTTACAACTTCTCTTGAGTATATAAATACAACTTGTCCAAAGGGTTGGACAGGGTGGCCTATATGTAAAGATTCAAAAAGCAGTGGAATTTGCCCAAAAGGTTGGACTGGTGTATGGCCTGAATGTACTGCAGTGTGGACTACGGTTGGTAAACAAACATATAATATGGATAATTATGCAAATTTATATGGAGAAATTAAATCTAATCTAACAGAACTAAGTCCAGATACAAGATATAAATTCAGAGCTATGGTAGAAACAATTAATTCAATAAAAGAGATAAAAACTACAAAAGGTGCTGACATCTATTTTACAACAACCCCTAGTAGCGGAGGAGGTGATACTGGAGGTAGTGGAAAAACTGGAACTTGTGCATACGGTGGAACATATCCTGAATGTAATGCTAATCCAGCAAACAATATTTGTTCAAACGGAGCAACTAATTATCCAGATTGTAATAATAATACAAATTGCCAACCCGGTGGCACATGTAATAATAATATTTGTTCAAACGGCGCAACTGATTACCCAACTTGTAATAATAATACAAATTGTCCGCCAGGCAGTGCGTGCTTCAACAATAATCCCAATAACCCTAATCCGCCAACTCCTACTTTTTGCAAAACAAACCCGACAGATTCTTCTTGTTTAAATGATCCTTATAATCCAAATAGTCGCAATAATCCTTATAATCTAAACAATCCTCATTACGTCCCTAATCCTAATAATTTCAACGACCCTTACAATCCGAATAGTTTTTTTAATCCATACAATCAAAACTACAACTCAAACAATAATCAAAATAACAACAGTCCTATTATCACAACTCCAAATACAACACCACTTGTGTTGGGACAAACAATTTCCCCGCCTGAAATGGATGTCGTTCGTTATCATGAAGGAATTGAAACGGTCTTCACTAGACAAATAATAGCAGACACTGTCTTCGCAAAAATATATGGTTATGCAGATGGCATGAATCTGCAAACTTTCGCTTGGGATTTGGCAGACCAATTTGCTAGAGCTTTTGGTTATATTAATAGTAGTGGAAAAGAAATCCGCGTTAGTCTGCCAGATGTAGCAGCTTATCAGCTTCTGCTTGTTGGAAATAAATTAACTGTATACGAATATTATGCCAATAAAATAGTGGACATCAGAAATGTAACCACCGTTTTCAAAAACGCTTCGGGATATGAGTATTACTTCAAAAAATAGGCGACTAGCTTATAGGTGTTAGCTTATAGCTAATAGAAAAGAAAATTCAAAAAAAATGCAAAGAAATTGGATTAAAAAAGGAATAGTGGGAATAATAATGCTAGCCATTTTCCTAGCACCTTTTTCTACGGGGGTGAAAATAATTTATTAGTTTAATATGTTAAAATAATGTTATGACAACAAAAGAAATTAAAGATGCAATAAAATATTGGAAAGCCACTGCTGAAAGAGATTACGACACAATGCTTGGTCTTTTTAAAATTAAAAGATTTCCCGAAAGTCTATTTTTTGGACATATTGTTCTGGAAAAAACCTTAAAAGCTCATGTCGTACAAAACACAAAGGAGCAGCCTCCGTATACACATGATTTACTAAGGTTAGCAAAATTAACAAAAATTACACACAATAAAGAAGAACTGGAATTATTAAAAACTATAAATGTTTTTAATATTCGTGCCAGATATCCAGAACAAAAATTAAAACTCTATAAAATATGTACAGAAAAATACGCAAAAGATAAATTAGAAAAAATTATAAATTTATACAAATCATTATGTCAGAGCTAGAAGTAAAAAAAATAATAAAAAATTATGTAAAAAAATTGAGAGCTGAAAATTACCCCGTCTCAGCTGCTTATCTTTTTGGCTCTTACGCAAAAGGAAAAGCAAATAAATGGAGCGATATTGATACAGCTATCATCTCTCCAAAATTTAAAAACCGTTTTGGAAAAAGTTATATGAAACTTTGGGATTTTCGTGAAGAAATAGATAATCGTATCGAACCACATGGTTTTACAGCAACAGATTTCAAAAATCTAGCTGACCCATTGGTTTATGAAATCAGAAAAACTGGAATAAGAGTAATATAGCCCACCAAGGGGAACCCTTGGTAAATTTGGTAAATGATAAAAATAATGCAAAGAAATTGGATTAAAAAAGGAATAGTGGGAATAATAATGCTAGCCATTTTCCTAGCACCTTTTTCGGGGGGAGTGAAGGTAAATAAAGCAGAGGCGGAAGTAACTCCAGATCCAAACAATTCGAATTTACAATTAGAAAACAATGGGGAAAAACTTATTTTAACTTCTCCAACTAGAGGCATAGGCTATGCTTCCGCAATATTTGATATAAAAGCTATAAATTTAAAAACAGAAATAGTAGGTGGTGATAATTCAGGCTATAAACTAAACACAGGTATTATCGACATAACGGATCCCAAGACTAATGACAACACCTTTATTTTAACAGAAGGCAAGGCCTTTGGTAAAGAAAAAGACTCCAACGAAAAAACCATACGAATATGCTATGGAACATCAAAAGGGGCAGAAGATAAAAAACCCTGTGATTCTTCAGATTCTACGGGACTAAAAGAAGACACTGACTATAAATTAAAAGTGGAGTTCTATGAATTTGAAGAAGGTGCTAGAAATGGGAATTCTATAGTATATTTTTGGACATTTAAGACAGGAAATAAAGCCGACAACACTTCCGGCAATACTACTGGAGATGTAAAAAGTTATAATAATAATATTGATAGTTATAATTTAAACTGCGGTACTGGTTTTTGGTTGACAGGTGGTGGATCTCTAGGAGGTTGTATCGCAGCAATTTTTTATGTATTTTGGGAAGCATCTGCATGGGTCGCTAGAATGGCAGGAGGTTTTCTTGATTTTTTTGTTTACTATTCCACCAATGATTCTTCGTATCGAAATTTATTTATAGAAAAAGGTTGGGGAGCTATACGAGATATTGCAAATATACTTTTTATAATTTCTCTTTTGTACGTTGCAATCAAAACAATTCTTGGTCTGAATGTTACAGATAATAAAAGACTGGTTGGGGCAGTTATTATAATTGGCTTGATTATAAATTTTAGCTTATTCACCACTAAAGTAGTGATTGATACTTCAAATATTCTGGCAAAAATATTTTATAATAATATAACTTCAGAAAAAGCGGGAAGTACGGGTGCTGTAACTGGATCTGGGGGAGAAAAATCTATTTCAGTGGGAATGATAGCTAAATTTAATCCTCAAGAAATTATCAGCTCAGACTCATATGCCAAAAATGGTCCAGGTATGTTTCTTTTTGTGACAATCATACTTTTAGCCATCACTCTCTACACTGCTTATATATTCTTTTCAGTAGCCCTTCTTTTTGTGACAAGAGTTGTTTCCCTGTGGATTGCCATGATATTTTCTCCTCTGGCATTTGTTTCCTATGCTGTCCCTTTTGAAATACCAGAATTCGGTCACAAAGAATGGTGGAGTAATCTATTAAAAAATTGTTTTCTCGCTCCTATTTTTATATTCTTTTTATATATTATAGTTTTGTTTCTTGATATTGGGAAAAATATTACTTATAACACAGTCAGTACTGATCCACTACAAAAAATAATGGGGGTGGTGATTCCTTTTGTAATACTTTTCTTTCTTCTAAAAATGGCAAAAGAAATAGCTGTCAAATACTCAGGTAAAATGGGAGAGGCGGTAATGACCGGAGCAAAGATGATTGGGGGAGTGGCCCTAGGTGCAGCAACGGGAGGGGCAGCATTATTAGGAAGCAGTACTATAGGAAAATATGCCCAAAAGGTAGCTAATAAGGATGACCTGAGGGCTCAAGCATCTGGAGATAAAGAACATTTTGCTAAAATGGGTATAACAGATGTTAATGTTCAGAAAAAGATGCAGGCTGCTGCACAAAAGAAGCTAGCTAGAGCAAATTATTTTGCAAAAAGTAGTTTTGATATTCGACAAACTGGTGCAGGAAAAGGATTTAGTAAAGTGTCTGGTATGGATTTAAGTAAAGGGCTTGGAATTAAGGCAACAAGCACAGAACAATTAAAGGGGGGGCGACACGCACAACAAGAACGTGAAAAAGAAAAAGGAATAGAGAGGATGAAAACATATGAACTAACTGGAGCTGCAGCAGCTGAACAAAATGACCTTGCGACAAAAGCTAAAGTTCAAAATAATCGTGCGACACAATATAAAGAAGATAAAGAAAAAGCCAAAAAATTTATAAATGACAATGGTGGAGTTTTTGATGAACAAGATTTTAAAGAAAATTATGAAAAAGGAGAAAACCTAAAAGATCGTGGCTATGGTTTAGACAAAAAAGTTGATGTTGGAAGTATTAAAAGTGTTGAAAAAATCAAAACCGCCGCAGAAGTCAATGAAGGACGTAGACGTGCTTATGCAAACAGTTTACAAGACAAGGCAGATATAGACAAAGCTCGAGGAGCAATAAAAACATTCTTCGCTGAATGGGGGAAGGGTATGAAAAAAATGGTAACAACTCCTGGCGGACTAGCTACAACTGCAGGTCTAGGAATTGCTACAGGAGGAGTGTTTGTCGCTCCGACTATTATTGGTGGAGGATTTTTGAAGGCGTTAAAAGAAACAATGAAAGTTCGTACAACTGATTCTGAAGTGATTGCCGCAATACGGAAAGGAGAAAATCCAAACAAAGATTTGATCAGGGAACTGAAAAAAATGACCGAAAAAGGGCATAGTGATTCTGGAAAGTTGTCGGACATAGCAAAAAAAATGCTAGGTGGAGAAGAGGGAGAAAAAAAAGAAGGCCATTAAAATTAAAAACTAATTATAAAAATTATTATGGATGAAAATACAACAAAAATGATAAAAGAGAGATTTAATGCTCTGCCAGAGAGTATTCAAGAGTTGATATTGTCTTCTAATTATCAAGATATTCTTGTAGAAATTGGAAAAAAATATCAACTAAATGTAGAACAACTAGGGATGCTTGAACAAGAAACGACACTAGTGATGATGGGATTAACCCCTACAAAAGATTTTGAAACCGAATTAACACGAGAACTTGGTATCGACAAAATGAAAGGCAATCAAATTGTTACAGAAATTAATGAAAAAATATTTTTAACTATCAGAGATTTATTGAAATTAATGTACACCCCTGAAGGAGAAGAACCATCAATAGAAGAAACACCTGAAGAACCAAAGAAAATAGAAAACAATTTAGAATCCCGAGAAGAACTATTGAAAAAAATTGAAAATCCGAATTTACTAACAGAAAAAGAACTTCCAGCGCCAGCAATTCCGTCAACACCATCTATTTTGTCTCAAAAACTTTCAGGAGCATTCCAAATCCCAAAGACTGAGACAGAACATTCCTTGGAAAATATTACGAAGAATAACAGTACTAATGACATAACAACTAAAAATCTTCCCAAAATAGATCCATATAGAGAACCAACAGAGTAATATTTTCTAGCTTATAGCTTATGGCTGATAGCTAATTAGAATAAAAAATGCAAAAAATAATACATTCATATAAAGAACTGCTTGTTTGGCAAAAATCTATTGAATTAGTGGTAAACATATATGAATTAACTGAAAAGTTTCCTAAGGAAGAAATTTACGGATTAACTTCCCAAATTAGAAGGGCAGCGGTATCAATATCTTCAAATATTGCTGAAGGTAGATATAGAGGAACTAAGGCTGATTATTCACATTTTTTAAGAATGTCCTATGGATCTGGAGCAGAGCTAGAAACTCAATTGGAAATTTCAAAAAGGCTTTTAAAAACAAAGGTTTTAAACTATAATAAAGTAGATGGTCTTCTAGAAGAAGTAATGAAGATGTTAAATGTTATGATTAATAAATTATCAAGCTAAAAAGCTATAAGCTAGTAAGCTAACAAGCTATCCATGCAATTCAAAGTTCCACAATTTTTGGAAATAGAAGACAAGATATTTGGCCCTTTTACCTTTAAGGAGTTTGTTTATTTGGTCGGTGGAGCCGGAATATGCTACATATTATATAAAGCTTTAGGACTTCTCTGGGGGGCAATCCCTATTCTAATTATCGGTGGATTTTCTGCAGCCCTTACTTTTTATCATCCAAACGGTAAGCCCTTTCTTAATATGGTTGAATCTGCGATAAAATATCTTTTACAAAGCAAACTTTATATTTGGAAAAGACGTGACATTAAAATTACAACCCCTACCCTTGCCTCCCCCAAAGGAGGAGGAGTCCTCTCTTTCGGAGAGGGTTTGGGAGAGGTAAGAGAGCGAAGATTAAGCGGAAGTAAACTTCGAGATTTGGCTTGGAGCCTAGACGTTTTAGATTTAAAGAAGTGAATAATCAGCTTATAGCTGATGGCTGATAGCTAATTAGAAAAATCCTATAAGCTAAAAGCTAGAAAGCTAAGAAGCTAAAAACAATGGCATTAAACGCAAAAGCAACTCAAGAGTTTGTACCAATCAAGGAAGTCCGTGATGGTATTGTGGTATTGAAAGATGGGGGGCTTCGAGCGATTGTGTTAGCTAATTCAATTAATCTTTCTCTAAAATCAGATGACGAACAAAAAGCTACAATTCTTCAATTCCAAAACTTTTTAAATACTTTAGACTTTTCTGTACAAATATCGGTTCAATCAAGAAAATTGGATATCAGACCTTATCTTTTACTTTTAGAAAATAGAATGAAAGTACAAAGCGAACCATTGCTTAAATTACAAACAAAAGAATACATCGAATTTATCAGAAGTTTCACCGAATCGGTAAGTATAATGACCAAAAACTTTTTTGTGGTAGTTCCTTATACACACACAAATTTAAAACCAAAGTCTGGGATATTTTCAAGTCTATTTTCAAGAAAAAATAAGAAAGAAGAAGAAACCAAAAATGAATTAGACTTTGAAGAAAAGAGATCACAACTAGAAGAACGAGTAAGCGTTATCCAACAAGGGCTTTCACGTTGTGGTATAAAAACAGCCCAATTGGGAACAGAGGAAGTAGTGGAAGTATTTTATAAAGTTTTCAATCCAGGAGAATTAGAAGGGAAAATAGACGTAACCAGCTGATAGCTTATGGCTAATAGCTAATTAGAGAAAATCTAAAAGCTATAAGCTAAAAAGCTAAAAAGCTAAAAAGCTAAAATGGGAATATTTAATAAATTGTTTGGAAAAAAGAAGAAAGACGAAACAAAAGGAGCTAGTGCTTCCGTTTTGTCTGTCTTGCCAGAAGAAATATATGAATCAGCTAAGTTAGAGCTTCAAGATATCGTCGCCCCTTCAGCCTTAAAAATAGAGTCAAAATCAATAAACTTAGGTGATAAAATTGCTCGTACTTTTTTCATTATTTCTTACCCTAGATTTTTAAGTGACAACTGGTTTTCGCCAATAATTAATCTGGATAAAGTTTTCGATGTTTCAATTTTCATTCATCCAGTAGATACTTCGCTCGCTTTGAGACAATTTCAGAAAAAAGTGGCTGAGGTCCAAAGTCAAATCAACGTGCGCGAGGGAAAGGGAATGGTCCGCGACCCGATGCTTGATACCGCTTATCAAGATTTGGAAGGACTCCGCGATAATTTGATTCAAGCCCAACAAAAAATGTTTGATGTCAGTATTTACATCACGATTTATGCCGACAACGACATGGAACTCTATAAAGTTGAAAATGAAATAAAATCTTTACTTGAATCAAAAATGATATACATCAAACCAGCCCTTTTCCAACAAGAAGAAGGTTTTAAAAGTGTTATGCCATTGGGTAATGATTTGTTAAACATCCACCAAAAACTGAATTCAGAGCCATTGTCTAGTGTTTTCCCCTTTATCTCTTTTGACTTAACTTCTGAAATGGGAATACTTTATGGGGTGAATAGACATAATTCAAGTTTAGTAATTTTTGATAGATTTTCATTAGAAAATTACAACTCTGTGACCTTCGCTAAGTCTGGTGCGGGTAAAAGTTATGCCACAAAGTTGGAAATTCTAAGATCTTTAATGTTCGATATAGATATTATTGTGATAGATCCGGAACGAGAATATGAATATTTGTCCGAAGCAGTTGGGGGAAGATACTTTAATATTTCTCTATCTTCTGATCACCATATTAACCCTTTTGATCTGCCAATTCCGCGCGAAGATGAATCGGCTGAAGATGTCTTAAGGTCAAATATCATAAATTTGGTGGGACTTTTCAGATTAATGTTAGGTGGTCTTACCCCAGAAGAAGATTCAATGGTTGATCGAGCTATCGCAGAAACTTATGCTATGAAAGATATTACTCCCGAATCAGATTTTTCAAATATTGAACCACCACTTCTTTCAGATTTTGAAATGGTACTAGCTGGAATGGAGGGAAGCGATTCTGTGATGAATAGATTAGTCAAATACACAAAAGGTTCTTGGTCTACCTTTCTTAACAGGCCGTCAAATGTAGATATTAATAAAAAATTCGTGGTATTTTCTATTCGCGACATGGAAGACGAATTAAAACCGGTGGCGATGTATATTGTTATGCATTATATTTGGGTGACTATTCGTAAAAATTTAAAGAAACGCCTTTTGGTTGTGGATGAGGCTTGGTGGATGATGAAATCTGAAGACACAGCATCTTTTCTCTACTCCATCGCTAAGCGAGGTAGAAAATATTTCTTAGGTCTTTCTACTATCACTCAAGACGCGGCAGATTTTATGAAATCTCCATATGGTGTCCCGATCATAACCAACTCTTCTATTCAACTTCTTCTAAAACAATCCCCAACCACTATTGATATTTTGCAAAAAACTTTTAATCTTACCGACGAGGAAAAATATTTACTTCTAGAGTCTGGGGTGGGAGAGGGAATATTCTTCGCTGGCTTAAAACATGTCGCCATAAAAACCATTTCTTCATACACAGAAGACCAAATTATTACTTCTGATCCGTCCCAAATATTATCAATCAAAAAGGCCAAAGAGGATTTGAAAAAATTAGAGGAAGAGGGGAAACAATAGCCCAAATTACGAATTATCAATTACGAATTACAAATGTTATAATTAAGAAAATGCAGAAAAAATACACAATCTTAATATTAATACTCATTGTCGCTTTTGCGGGATTTTTTGCTCATGCCCAAGTACGTGATACTGACATTGTGCTTAGTATTTCACCTCAATACCCCAATCCAAATCAAAATGTAAATGCCACATTAAGCAGTCATACTATTAATCTGGATAAGGCAAATATTTCTTGGTCCGTAAATGATCAAGAAAAAAGTGTCGGAGTCGGAAAAAAATCTTTTTCTTTCACGATGGGAGCAATAGGATCACCTACTACTTTGTCCGCTACGATAGACACAATTGATGGACAAAGTATATCAAAAACAACGACCATAACTCCGGCAGGGGTAGATATGCTCTGGGAGGCTTATGACGCCTATGTACCGCCATTTTATAAAGGAAAGGCACTAGCTCCTAGTCAAGGACAATTTAAAGTAGTGGCAGTGCCTAACTTGGTAAACCAAAGCGGAAAAGTAAATATGAATAATTTATCTTATTCTTGGACCAAAGATGATAATGTTCAATCTAATTCTTCTGGATGGGGTAAAAGTTCTTTTATTTTTCAAAATAGTTATTTGGACAGAGATAATACCGTAGAAGTAAAAGTATCTGATATTTCAGGAGGCACTAATGCTTCTGGAAGAATAACTTTAAACACAACAACTCCAAAAATACTTTTTTATGAAAATAATCCACAGCTCGGCGTAAAATGGGAAACGGCTTTGAGTAATGGATTCTTGGTAAATACAAACGGAACAACTGTGAATGTGGAACCTTATTTCTTTTCGCCTAAAGATATAAGTTCGTCAGAACTTACTTTTGATTGGTCTTTAAATGGAGAAAAAATATCAACCCCAAGTCCCAAAAATATATTATCTATCAAACCAGAAGCAGGACAATCTGGAAGCGCTACCATTAAAATCGATATCAATAACGTCAATACGCTTTTCCAGAGTTTAAGCAAACAACTGAACGTACAGTTTTAAAGTTTATAAAGTTCATAAAGTAGAAAGTAAATGCAAAAAAATATAACAAAAAAAATACTAACCACATTATACCTAGCAATATTTTCGTTTGGGTTGTTCGTGCCGTTTCAAAAAATTTGGGCAGCTCCTAGATTGGTTTTAGAAGCAAATACAATAACCCCAAAGGAATATCTAATTTCAGTTAATGTATATGAACTGGTAAATAAGTCCGTCTCTTTCTTATCTTCTCCCTCAACAGGAATTCTTTTTAAACCAAGCAATTCTTGCACAACTAGCGGAAGCGGAAATCCTTCTTCGTGTTATATAACATTTATTTCTACACAGGCGGGAACTTTTACAATAACCGCCTGGACAGAGTATAATAGTGGAAAACTTGAATCAGAAAAAGCAATAAAAATTACGATACCCAAAGAAAATACTTCCCCAGAGTGTAAATCCCCAAAAGCATTGGATTGGCTAAATAGGTGTATAGATTGTCCAAATCCAAATATTATAGTAAAAGGATATTGTGAAAAAAAAATAACAACAACAGATTGTGATTCTTTAAATAGGGTTCTAAATACAACAACAAACAGATGTGATTGTAATAGCCCCAAAATTGTTGATGACTATGGAAACTGTAAAGATCCAAACGCTGTCCTATTAACCAACAATAATAGTACAAAAAACATAGACACTACTTACACCCCACTTTCCCCATTGCCTGGATTAGGAAATCAAAATTGCCCAATTTTAAATGCAGATGGTACAATACAAAAAAATGCAGACGGTACTCCAAAAATGGGTGACAAAAATTGTATTGAAACAAATCCCAAAATACAACCATGCCCCTTCGGAAATTATTTAAATATAATAATTAAAATAATTATTGGTTTCGCTGCAGTGTTAGCAATGGTAATGATTGTTGTAGGGGGAATAGAATATATGACAAGTGAAGTGATTTCTGGTAAAGAGGCAGGCAAAGAAACCATTACTCACGCAATATTGGGACTTCTCCTAGCTCTAGGCGCTTTCCTCATTTTAAATACCATAAACCCTCAACTACTTAGCGCTTGTTTGGATAAACTGCCACAGGCGACGATAACAATAACAACCGAAGATATCAGTGGCGAAGCAACTACTTTTGATGGAAAAACAACAGCAAAATATATTTATAGTACAACATATTCACCAAACAATAGTTGCCCAGGTCAAACAGGAAACGCTTCCGCAACTTGTATAGATCTAAAAACAACAGTCTTGCCAAAAATAGTTTATGCAAGTTTAGAAAAAGATACATTAAATAAAATGATTTCTTTTAATAACAATATGAATTCTAACGGAATAAAATGGTATATCACAGAAGGATACCCACCTACAATACAACATGCCTCCAAATGTCACACCAATGGTACTTGTTTAGATTTGAATATAGAGAATGTAACACCAGAGAAAATAAAAACAGCTTTAGATAGTTTAACAGCAGCTGGGATGTGCCCAAATTATGAGGTAATGGGTGGAATAACAAGAACACAATTAAACGCAATCGGTATTAGTAATGATAGAATATGGAATGGAAAAGGTACTGGTGCTCATATTCATGTGGTAAACGCAAAATGCGGATAATTTTATGTCAAAAAGAAATGTAATTTTATTAATAATCATCTTGGTAGTCGTAGTGGCCGTCGTTTTTGGTTTCTTTTATTTCTACCAACCCAAAAACACAACCGGAGGCACTACAGGTACAAACTTTTTTGCAAATTTCTTGCCGTTTGGTAAAAGTAAAACTACCACACCCACAAATATAAATACCCCAACGGACGTTTCGGGATATGTCCCAACAACTGAAGGGGAAAAACAGAACGCAAGATTAAAAAAAATTTCAAGTTTTCCGGTGGCTGGTTACGGAGTTTTTATGAAAGAGAGGTTTAAAGATGTACCAGTAATAACACAAGAAACACCCCCACCAAACCTCCCCCTTACTAAGGGGGAGGCAGGAGGGGGTCTAACTTCTACCAAACCAGTCGTCCCACCAACTGAATTTGCTCCAGCCTTAAGATATGTAAATAAAGCCACGGGAAATATTTATCAAACCTTCGCAGATAAAATAGACGAACGTAAATTTTCTTCTACTGTAATACCAAAAGTATATGAAGCATTCTTTGGAAACAGTGGTGGGTCTGTAATTATGCGTTATCTAAAAGGGGATAATACCATAGAAACTTTTGTTGGCACTCTTCAAAAAGAATATTTGGGAGCCGACTCAATAGGAACAAATGAAGTTACTGGTTCATTTTTACCAGAAAATATTTCTGACGTAAGTGTATCGTCTGATGCTTCAAAAATATTTTATCTATTTAATACTGGAGATAGTGTAGCTGGCGTATCTTTTGCGCTACAAACTAACACAAAGATTCAAGTATTTGATTCTCCTTTTACAGAGTGGCTGTCTTCTTGGCCCAACAGTAAAATGATTACAATCACAACCAAACCTTCTGTAAATGTTCCAGGATATATGTATGCAATTAACCCAGATAAAAAAGATTTCAATAAAATTATAGGTGGCATAAACGGGCTAACCACACTTGCCAGCCCTGACGGAAAAATGGTTTTGTATGCAGATAATAACTTATCTTTAAATGTTTTCACTATAGAAACAGGAAATTCTAATTTGCTCGGGGTAAAAACTTTACCGGAGAAGTGTGTCTGGGGAACAGCTAGTGGTGTTATTTATTGCGCTGTGCCAAAATTTATAGATAGAGGACAGTATCCAGATTCTTGGTATCAAGGAGAAGTTTCTTTTTCTGATCAAATATGGAAAATTGATATTGCAAGTGGAAATACAACAATGATATCAGACCCAACTTCAATAGGTGGGGAAGAGGTTGATGGAATAAAACTTAGTCTGGATGAAGGACAAAATTATCTCTTTTTTGTAAACAAAAAAGATTCTTATCTCTGGGAGCTACAACTTAAATAAAGAACCTCACCCTACCCTCTCCTTATAAAGGAGAGGGTTTTTAGCTCCTTCTACTTTACAAGGAGAAGGCGGGGGATGAGGTAAATTCTAAATTGAACCCACGTACTTTATAACCACCCGACGAGAAAGTCCTTCGCCTTGTGACTCAGTTTTTAAATCTGTGGCATCAGACAAAAATTCATGTATTATTCTGCGATCAAAAGCCGGCATTGGATCAACTTCTATGTTTGATTTAAAATATCTAGCCCTTTCAGCCATCATGTGTGCTATGGCATGAATATTCTCCACACGTTTTTTTTGAAAACCATTGATATCAATCAAAATCCCTAAGCCTTCTTGGGTGGGCCTTGTCCCTACGCCCAGCTTAGGGGTTTCCCCTAAGCTGGGCGTAGGGGACGTAAGGGAAATTTTAGCTTCAATCATCCTTCGAGCTAGGTGGTTTATGGCAAAAAGCGCCTCACCCCCATGTTCCCAAAAGAAATGTGGTTGACTTACTTCTACCGAAAACCATGTAGTTTTATCTCCATCTGATTTGAAAGAGCTTGGTTTGTCTTCGTCAGTAGAAATTTTACTTACAGAAATTGTAGTTTTCTCGATAAGTTCTTTTATTAAATTTTGCATTTCTAATTTATTCATCATATTTAAATTTAAGGTCGGTCCTTTGGGCTCCCTTAAGGGCCGACCTTTTCCAGGGCTAATTTTTTCTTCTTATTCGCATAAATTTGTTGTCCTATGGCAAATATATTACTGGTAATCCAATATAGTGCAACCGCACCAGAAACACTGTAGGCAATAAAGGCAATGACAAAAGGAAAAACATATTTCATTTGTGTTTGCATACTATTGGTAAGATTTTCTTGGAAAGAGCTATCAGTTTTATTTTGAACAACTGGTTTAGGCATAAGACGTGCTTGAAAATATTGGGATAGACCTGCAAGCACAGCTAAAATTATTAAACCTTTCTGACTAATATCAAGAATGCCAAGGAAAAGCATATTTATGTCTTCTGGGGCGTGAATAAAAGGATAAAGTAATGTGCTTTGAAAATTTAATTCTTTCAAAAAAACATAATACAACGCAAAAATAATTGGGATCTGAATCAAAACCAAAAGACACCCAGAAAAAGGATTAGTTTTGTGGTGTTTATAAAGTTCAAAAGTTTGTTTTGCTTGTTCTTCTTTGCTCGTTCCACTATCCTTTATCTTTTTCAGCTCCGGAGCTAGTAAATTCATCTTTATTTGGCTTTCAATCGAACGCTGAGAAAGAGGAAAAAGCACAGTTTTAACAATAATGGTAAGAAGAATAACGGCAATACCAACATCTCCACCTGGAACAATAGAAACCAAAAAAGCTAAAGCGTTAAAAAGTGGCCCATATAGGAAAGTATTCCAAAGATTTATCATCTTTTCATTCTACCCGAAAATACCCAAAAATCCAAATTCTAAAGTTATTTTAATGGGTCTATGTGATTTTTTTGCCAAGGATGGCAACGGAGAATACGAAAAAATCCAAGATAAAAACCTTTTAGAACACCATATTTTTTTATGGCTTCTTTGGTATATTCCGAACAAGTGGGATAAAAAACACAAGAATTATTTCTCAATAAACCAAAATACTTTAAAAACTTCTCAATCGGAGAAGATAACGCTTTCTGGTAAAAATTAATTAATTTTATTGAGTATGTTTTTAATTTCATTTTCAATTATTGAAACATCGTCTTGATATTTTCTAAAAATAAAAGCACCCAAAATATTGGAAGGGATGTCTTTTATATGTTTTTCTAGGGCTAGATATCCTTTTCTTCTTAGTGAGTTTCTTTTAACAGCTAGTTTGGCTATACTTTTAGGAGCAATAAAAGAAATCCTCCCTTCTTTATCATTGGCTTTAATAAATTTAAATGTAAAACTTGGAGAAACAATAAATTACCCTTTTTTAAAAACAAGATCTATCTCTTTTTTACTAACTCTGTTTTTTTTGGGAAGCATTATACTGATAGTTTTGCGCGTCCTTTTCTTCTCCTTCTCAAAAGTACGTTTTTGCCAGTTTTTGTCTTGGACCGAACTAAAAATCCGTGAGATTTTGCCCTTTTCCTCTTGTTTGGTTGATATGTTTGTGACATATCACTAGTCTACAATAATTCAAAAAGGAACACAACCTCAATAAAACTCACCTCACCTCTTTGCCCCTCTCCTTTATAAGGAGAGGGGTAGGGGAGAGGTCTTATCAACAGTTTATCAACATGGTTAATAAGTTTTTAAAAGTTGCGTTTTAAAATAGTGTAGTATAATCTTTACCAATGGACACAAAACAACTTTGGAAAAATTGTCTGGTTGAAATTGAAGCAGGTATTTCTAAGGCAAACTTTAGTACCTGGTTTAAAAATACGTCTATTTTAAAGGAAGAAACGGGTATTGTTTATGTTGGGGTGCCAAACGAATTCGTCCGAGATTGGCTTAAAAACAAATATCACAAGCTTATTACCAAAACCATTGCAGACACCTATGAAAACATGAGGGCAGTAGAATACGTTATTACAAAAATAGAGACAAGTAAACAAGAAATACATAAAACCAACGAAATTTATATAAACAAAGAACTACCTTTAAGAGATTTGTATATAAATCCAGACGATAATTTGAATCCACGTTATCGTTTTGATTCTTTTATTGTGGGAACTTTTAATGAACTCGCTTATGCCGCCTCTCAAGCAATCATAGAGAACCCGGGGACTAAATATAACCCATTTTTTGTTTATGGAGGAACTGGACTCGGAAAAACACACCTAATTCAAGCAATAGGGAACTCAATAAAAGAGAAAAATCCAAATAAAAAAGTACATTATCTTACTTTAGAAAAGTTTGCCACTGATTTTATAAATTCATTACAAAACAACAAAGCAAATTCCTTTAAAGAAAAATATCGCAAGTATGATCTTTTAATAATAGACGATATACAATTTATTGGCAAAATGGAAAAAATCCAAGAAGAACTTTTCCACACTTTCAACACTTTTTACGAAAATAATAAACAAATTATCTTTTCCTCTGATAAACATCCTAACTATATTCCAGAACTTGCGGATCGTTTAAAGTCTCGTTTTGCGGCTGGAATGATTGTGGATATCTCTGAACCAGAATATGAATCCCGTCTTGCTATATTAAAAGTAAAATTAAAGGAGTTGGGTGTTGATTTAGAGCAAGAAATAATAGAATATGTGGCAGGAGCTATACAGGGAAATATTAGAGAATTAGAGGGAAGTCTAAATACTATAATTTGCCAATATCGCTTGAAAAATAAAGCTCTTTCTGTATCTGAAGTTAAAAACTTATTAAAAAACAATATAAAACCAAAAAAGAATGTGGCTATAAAAGATGTTGTAAAAACAGTGGGTGATTATTATTCCCTAGAAGAATCATCAATTTATGAAAAAACAAGAAGAAAAGAAATAGTAAAAGCGCGACAAGTGGTAATGTATTTACTTCGAGAAGATTTTAATGTGTCCTATCCATTAATCGGACAAAAACTAGGTGGAAAAGATCATACAACAGTCATACACTCATATTTAAAAATCAAAGCAGATTTAAAAAATGATCCACAATTATTACAAGAGATAGAACAAATACGAATTATGTTTAAATAGTTATTAACATTAAATAAAGAGTATTTAAAAAATAAAATTATCAACATAATCATATAAAGTATATATATAATTTGTTTATCCACTTATTAACAGAGCTAATAGTATTAATAGATTAAATATATAACTTATAAACAATATAAACATATGAAACTAGAATGTGGAATTGAAAAAATTAAAAGTGGAATTTTACAAGTAGAAAAAATCACAGGTAAAAATTTAACCTTACCGATTTTAAACTCTATTCTTTTTATTGCCTCTGGAAAATCATTAAAACTTCGTGCCACAAACTTGAGTTTGGGTGTGGAAATTGAGATTCCTGCCAAAATTGAGAAAGAAGGTATTGTGGCTATTTCCGGATCAACCCTAGCTGGTATTTTTTCTAATGTTTTTCAAAACGAGAACATACAACTTGAAAGTGAAGATGGAAATTTAACCATAAAAACAAAAAAAAGCCGCATAAAATTAAAAGGTCAAACATATGACGATTTTCCAACAATTCCAACAGTAGAGGGAAAAACCTTTGAAATAGAATCAAAAAAACTAGTAGATGGTATAAAATCGGTTTATTATAGTTCTTCTGTCTCTGACATAAAACCAGAAATTTCAAGTGTTTATATATATTCCAACGAAGATAACTTGGTGTTTGTTTCAACAGATTCTTTTAGATTAGCAGAGAAAAAAGTAAAAATAAAAGGGACCGAAGATGTCCCAGGGATACTTATTCCTTTTAAAAATATACCAGAGATATTAAGAATTTTTGGGGAAGTTCAAGATGTTGTAAGGGTTTGTTTTAATAAAAACCAGATTTCTTTTTCTTCTGATAATATTTATTTAACATCAAGGATTATAGACGGAGTTTTTCCTGATTATCGCCAGATTATTCCAAAGGAATTCAAGGTTGAAGCTATTGTATTAAAACAAGACTTATTAAACGCGCTTAAACTTTCAAATATATTTTCAGACAAATTTAATCAAATAAATCTCTCAATTAAAACAAAAGAAAAGATTTTTGAACTTTCTTCTCAAAACAATGATGTGGGAGAGAACAAAACATATCTGGATGCTGCCCTAAAAGGAGGAGACGCGCTACTTGGTTTTAATTATAAATATTTTCTTGATTGTTTTCAGTCCATAAATACAGATAGCGTCTCTATTAGATTAAACCAATCTTCAAAACCAATGGTTATATCAGGTAGTTCTGATAATTCCTTCACTTATCTTATAATGCCGATGAATAGATGATAGAAATTAAAGATTTACTTCTAAAATTTAATAATTTATTAATTTCTGAAAATTTTAAAATAGATTCTATAAAAAAGGTCATTTTTGAGGTTATTGGTTTAAAAATAAAATCTGAAGACATAAAAATAAAAAACAACATTATTTATTTAAACATAAAACCTATTTATAAAAATGAGATTTTTTTAAAAAAGGAAGAGATTTTTTTAAAACTTAAAGAAAGCCTTGGCAAAAAAGCTCCACAAAAGATAATTTAATTATTGTTTGACGTTAAAAATTACTGTATTTTCTGTACGGTTATAGGCAGTATCATAAGAAATTATCCTTAGTTCATTTTCAGATCTTAAATTTTCTAATTCTCCTAGGACAAAAGAAAAACTAAAAGGGGCATTAATGGTATCCATAAAAGTATCATTTATAAATATGTCCATTTTTTGAAGTGGAAAACGACCAGAATTTAAAACTTGTAATTGTATTTTTTGGTTGGGAGAATAAACAGAAGCAGTATTGGGCTCGATTATTGAAACAATTGGTTTGTTTACATCAGTATGTATGTCGTCTATTCCTGTTGGTTTTTCAGCCCAAGTAGTTATAGGGTACTTTCCACTATTTTGTACCCACCAATTTTGCACAGGAATTTCCCAATGACTAAATTGTGAATCGCTGTTTGGGTCCAATGGGGGTGGCCCTAAAACGTCATCCTTGTTTACCCAAAAGAGAATAGAATGTACATTTGTTATTACTTTTTCTTGGGTTGTCTCTTTGGGCGTAAATTCAGTTGCTAATTTCCCAGAAATTTTGTCTATAAAAAAGTTTTCATTTCCTTGCCAGTATCCACGGAGCACTGGTTTTACTGTTTTAGAATCAACTTCTAGATTTGGTTTTTCAAATTTTTCATTCGGCAAAATCTTTAACGCTTCATTTATAAATTTATTCCAAATTGGTCCAGCCATAGCCGAACCTCCTTTTTTCATTGGTTTATTATTATTATTGCCCGCCCAAACACCCACAACAATTGAAGGAGTATAACCAAGAGTCCAAGCATCTTTATTACTATTTGTTGTTCCTGTTTTTGCAGCCACCTCTCTTCCAGGAACAACAAGAGCAGAAGATGACCCAAAGGTTGGGATGCGGGCTATGTTGTCAGAGAGAATATTTGAAATAGTTAGTGCAGTATTTTTAGATAAAACCTCTTTAGGATTTGGAGTATATTCTTCTAAAACATTTCCATTAGCATCTTCGACTTTTAAAACTCCAGTGTATTGATTCCTTACACCATCATTAGCAAAAACTCCATAAGCAGAAGTCATATCAAGAAGTGAAACTTCTCCACCTCCAATAACAAGTGTCAATCCATAACGATTTACATCAGTCAAAGTACTGATACCCATATCTTCCGCTGTTTTTAATGAATCTTTAAGTCCGGCTAAATAAAAAAGTTTAACTGCTGGAATGTTGATAGATTGAGCTAGAGCATCTCTTAATTTCATTGGTCCACGATACTTTCCATCATAATCATCTGGCATATAACAATCCTTTTGGTTGTGTCCAGGAAGAGCTTTACCATAAGCGTCACAGGTTGTTTGAAATTCTGTTGGTAGATCAAATAGCACCGAATCGGGAGTGAACCCCTTATTGAATGCTGTAGCGTAAATGAAGGGTTTAAAAGAAGACCCTGGCTGTCTGTTTGCGGTTGCGATATTGTAATTACCATCTATTTTTTTATCAAAATAATCCCTAGAACCTACCATTGTTAAAATTTGTCCAGTTTTGGGATCTATAGCCACGAGTCCGGCATTACTACCATTCCAATCTTTTTCATTTTTGAGAGCGCCTTCTTTTACTATCTGTTCTCCTTTTTCTTGCAGACCATAATCAAGAGTGGTGGTAACCTTCAGTCCACTTTGCTCTACAAGATCGCTTCCATATTTTTGTTCAAGATAATCTTTGATGAAAAAAACAAAATGAGGAGCTTTGATGCCAGTAGTTGCCTGAGGAGCAAAAAGAACAACTTCATTTTTTGCAGCATCGTATTCTTTTTGAGTAATAAACTTAAGTTCTAACATTCTAGAAAGGACTAAATTTTTTCTAGCCTCTAATTTATCTCGATTTTTTCCATAAGGCGAAAGTAAAGTTGGGGATTGTGGAATTGACGCTAAATATGCAGCTTCCGCCAAGGTTAAATCTTGGGCATCTTTGTTAAAATAAGTTTTTGAAGCTTCTTCTATTCCATAAACATTTCCACCGTAAGGATTTTCATTTAGGTAATATTCCAGGATTTTTTCTTTCGGCATTGAGTTATCTATTTTAATTGCCAAAACCCATTCTTTTATTTTTCTGGTGATAGTTTGTTTTTGTGTTAGTAATACATTTTTCACTAATTGTTGAGTGATAGTTGAACCGCCCTGGGTTTTACCTCCACTGCTAAATAAATTGGATAAAACAGCGCGAATGATTGAAGTTATTCTTATTCCGCCATGATTGTAAAATTCAGAATCTTCAATAGCCACAGTTGCATTTTTAATATTAGCACTCATCCTTTCAAAAGGAATGTCGGTTCTTTTTATATCTTGATGAATGTCGTAAAGTAATATTTCTCCCGTTCGGTCGTATATTTTAGTTGAATTTATTACCTTTCTATCTTCAAAAGAACGGAAATCCGGAATCTTTAAAGACGAAACCCAGATTATTCCAACTCCAATTATCAGTATAAAAACACCAAATACAAACAGTATTAAATTTTTCGGAATTTTTATTTTTTCAAATCCTTTTTTCATTTTTTTAATTATACCAGAAAATATGTTATAATGCCTTTTTATGAAGGAAATTATGAGTAAAAACAAAATAAATGAACTATTTACCCGTGGGGTAGGTGAGTTTATTGATCCCAACGGAGTATTCCGCAAAAAACTAGAAACTAATCCAGAAAAAGTGGTTATCAAACTTGGGGTTGATCCAAACCGTCCCGACATTCATCTGGGTCACGCTGTTATTCTTCACAAATTAAGACAATTTCAAGATCTAGGGTGCAAGGTCATCTTCCTTATAGGAGATGTTACTGCTATGATTGGAGACCCAACAGGAAAAAGTAAAATTCGTCCAGAAATTGAACAAGCAGAAATACAAGCAAATATGAAAACTTACTTAGATCAAGTTGATAAAATTTTACTAAAAGATCCAAAAGTTTTTTCTTGGACCACAAATTCTGATTGGCTTGTCTCAATTAATGATATTATTGCTCCTGATAATCAGGTGATTAATATAAACGTAGGGGATAAAACTATTGCCACAACCCCACCCCTACCAGGTAACCACATTTTAGCTAAAGCACATCACTGGGAAGAAACAAGGAGACAAAAAGATAATATTAATAGTTATACTTTAGTCAGTTTGCTTGCTATTTTGAGAAAAGTTACCTTCAGTCGGTTGATTGAAAGGGATATGTTTCAAGAAAGAATAAAAGAAGGTCTACCGGTTTTTATGAATGAAATGTTGTATCCAGTTATTCAGGGTATAGACTCAAACGCGATTTCTAATATCTATGGTTCATGTGATCTTGAAGTTGGTGGCACTGACCAACATTTTAATATGTTGGTTGGACGCGACATTATGGAAATGAATCAAAAAATACCACAAGCGGTTCTCTCTTTTAAGCTTCTTGAGGGTACCGATGGAAAAGAAAAAATGTCCAAGAGTCTTGATAATTATATTGGTATTACCGATGAACCAAATGATATGTATGGCAAAGTAATGTCTATACCAGATTCTTCGATTGGAAATTATTTCGAATTATGCACCTTTACTCCGATGGAGGAAGTTGAGGACATACGAAAAAAACTGGAGAAAAGATCAGTCAACCCAAAAGATATCAAAATGAAATTGGCTAAACAAATTGTGGCTATTTATCACGGCGAGGACAAAGCCCAAAAGGCAGAAGAAAGTTTTGTGAGTACTTTTCAAAAGAGAGAAATTCCGGAGGAAATGACAGAACTTGATGGGGGAGAAAAAACACTGATGGATATTTTAGTAGAGGCCAAGATTTTATCTTCCAAGGGAGATTTCAGAAGATTAATAGAAGAAGGAGCTGTGACAGATCTTAGTACTGATAAAAAATTAACAGACGCAAACTTTATTCCCGAAAGTGGAATGAAATTCAAAATAGGCAAAAAAACATTTATAAAAATTATATAAAATAAAACCCAGCTGCTTGCGAGCAGCTGGGTTTTATTTAGTGGTATCTACTATCAGGGTCAAACTCTTCGTCGTCAGGGACTTCCAATGGTTCATCTAATGGTTCTAGAGGTTCTTCTTCGTCTTCTGTTGGGTCTCCCACACCACCCACCAAATCATCTTCTTCATCGTAACTCATATTTTATAAATTTTTTACGTTTGTTAAACGACCTTGTTAGTAATTTACTACTTT
>JAPLXV010000010.1 GCA_026395895.1 Candidatus Nomurabacteria bacterium
AAACAAAAGAGAAAATGCTAAATGAGCGCGATTTGGGTTCCATTTATGGTTGGGAATGGCGTCATTTTGGCGCTAAATATAAAGATTACCAAACAGATTATACTGGACAAGGAGTTGATCAATTAAAACATATGGTAGAAATGATAAAAACAAAACCAGACAGTCGACAAATTTTAGTGCTTGCTTGGAATCCTGTTGATGTGGACAAAGTCATTCCGCCATATTGTCATTATGCATTCCAAGTAACAGTCATCAACAACCGTCTTAATTTATTTTGGAGTCAACGTAGTGTTGATGTGGCACTTGGTTTACCTTTCAATATCGCAAGTTATGCAACTCTCTTGCATCTGCTTGCTCTAGAAACCGGTTTAGAAGAAGGAATACTTACTGGTTTCCTAGCTGATACACATATATATCTTAATCATGTTGATGGTCTAAAAGAACAACTAACCCGAGATATAAATAAATATAAATTGCCACAAATTAAAACAAATAATTTTAAATCTATCTTCGACTGGCAATATACAGATTCAGAAATTATAAATTATGAAAGCTATCCAAGAATTCCATTTGAGATAGCAGTTTAATTCCATGAGTATATCAATTATTTCAGCCATAGGTAAAAATAATGAGATAGGTAAAAAGAATGGGCTTCTTTGGGATTTGCCTCTAGATATGAAACACTTCAGAGAAACAACATCCGGACATACAATAATAATGGGACAAAAAACTTTTGAATCCATCGGCCGTCCGCTTCCAAATCGTAGAAATATCGTTCTAACCTTAGACAAAAACTATCTACGCCATGGCGTAGATGTAGTTTATTCAGTAGAAGAACTTGAAGAGTTGTTAAGAACCTCACCCCAACCCTCTCCTTCTCAAGGAGAGGGAGAAGAGATTTTTGTAATAGGTGGAGGTATGGTTTATAAATTATTTATAGAAAAAGCAGATAAACTTTATATTACTCACGTAAATGCAGAATTTTCAGATGCCGATACTTATTTCCCTATAATAGATGAAAATATTTGGCAGAAAGTAAAAAGTGAAAAACATCCAAAAGATGAATCAAATAAATATGATCTAGAATTTGCAGAGTATATTAAGAAAGTTTCTTAATTATTTCGTCTATTTGTTTATATAAATCTTCAAAAGTTCCGTTATTTTCAAAAACATAATCCGCCATTGAAATACACTTGGATAAGTTCTGTTTATTAGGGTCATCAGATTTCATTTCAGTTTCTTCCTGCTCAATAAATTTTTCAAAACTTACATCGTCGCTTTGTACATTTTTCCTTTTCTGAACTCTGTTATATCTTGTTTTTCGTTCGGCATCTATAGCAAATAAATAAAAACTTCCTTTGTTTCTAAGAGATTCGATTTCACCAGCAGTTCTTAAACTTTCTAAAACACAATTTTTGCCAGAATTTTGGGCCATTGTAAAAAGCTCTTCGGCAACATAACTCGGTCCATAATTTTTTCTAAGATCATTAGCAATCAAGACCATATTATCTCTTGTTATTGGAAGTCCCCTCTTTTCTATCTCCTTATTTATAACATCTTCTCGTGCAGAAAAATGAATAAACCCTTTATTTTTTACAAGATAATCAACGATAGTTCCTTTCCCAGCACCAAGTGTTCCAGTTATTCCAATAATAACTTTTGTCATATTACATATCTTTATAAATCTGCATCTCACCTAAAATTGTTAATTTTATTTTCGCTTGTTTAAAAATTTCTTTGGTTCTTTTTGCCCCGTGATAATCTTTCAGAGCTACCACTCTGACAATTCCTGAATTGATAATACTTTGAGCACATTTATAACAAGGGGTCATTTTACAATAAACTGTTCCGCCTTCAATCGCTACCCCTATTCTAGCAGCATTATTGATAGCATTTTGTTCCGCATGCGAAGTCCTAATACAATGACGAGATTGAGTGCCATCTTCATTTATGACAGTATGCATTTCATGGCCTATATCATCACAGCTCGGTAGACCTGCAGGTGCACCAACATAACCAGTAGATAAAATTCTTTTATCTTTCACAATAACCGAACCAGCTCTTCCCCTATCACATGTTCCACGAGAACCAATCATTTCTATCAACTGCAAAAAATACTCGTCCCACGAAGGCCTTTTGTGTTTTGTCATTTTTTTAGTCTTTTTTTTCATCCTATAAATATACCTTTTCGGCAATAAAAAGGCAAAAAAAAAGCACCTCGGCTGTGTACAGCCGAGGTGCTTTTTATCTGATTTTTATTTTTAATATTTTAGTCTTTAACCTCAATCCCCATAGAGCGAGCGGAGCCGGCGATTATTTTTATTGCTCCTTCGTCGTCTTTTGCGTTCAAATCTTTCATTTTTTTCTTTGCTATTTCCAACGCCTGAGCTTTGGTTATTGTTCCAGCTTTAGTAGCAGTATTTTTACCTGAACCTTTTTCTACTCCAGCCGCTTTTAAAATAAGTCCAGTAGCTGGAGGAGTTTTAATAACGAAATCGTAACTTCTGTCTTCATAAACTGTAACGTTAACAGAAACTTTATCTCCCGCCATTTTGGAAGTGGCAGCATTAAATTTAGTGACAAAATCACCAATATTTATGCCAGCCTGACCCAAAGCAGGTCCAAGCGGAGGCGCAGGTGTTGCTTTAGCAGCTTCTATTTGTAGTTTTATTTTTTTTGTTATTTTTTTCATTATTTTCTTATGAGCGAAGCGAATTAGAAAATTATGAATCCCGCCCCACTTTTATTGTTTATTCTAATCTATCATTAAAAAGTTATGGTTGCAAATTTATCTTAAAGTAATCTTTATATATAATTAATAAAAGTGGAGCGGGATTAAGTAAATTATACTCGCTATGCTCGTTAATTTTCTAAACTTTTTTAACTTGCAAGAAATCTAACTCTACTGGAGTCTCACGACCAAACATTGAGACAAGTACTTTTATCTTTCCTCTTTCATTATCTACAGAATTTACCTTACCCTCAAGATCTTTAAACGGACCATCCACAATTCTAACCGTCTCATCAATAGCAAGATCAATGTTGTGTTTGACTGTATTTGTATCCATCTTCTTAAAAAGATATTCTACCTCGTCAGTTTTAAGAGGAACAGGATTAACTCCAGCCCCAACGAAACCAGTGACTCGTGGAGTATTACGAACAACATACCAAGAATCATCCGTCACAATCATATCTACCAAAACATAACCGGGGTAAATTTTTTCTTCCACTTCCACTCGTTTACCTGCTTTGATTTTTATTTTTTTTTCAATTGGCACTATCACATTAAAAATTTTATCGTTCATACCTAAAGAATCTATGCGCTGTTTCAAATTACGTAAAACAACATTTTCATATCCGGCATAAGTATGAATAGCATACCAATTTCTAGTACCCTGTGTTTCTTGTTTCATAATAATTAGAAAGAAATTATCTTTTGCAAACCTTGTAAGAAAATAAAATCAAAAATACCTAAAAAGTAGGCTACTAAAACAGATAACACAACTACAATTACCGTATAATAAATAGTCTGGCGTCTATTTGGCCAAATCACGTGTTTTAATTCTGTCTTTGTTTCTTTAAAATATTCAACAATTTTTGACATTTTGTACACTTCGAGCTTAAACCTTTTAAAAAAGCCCCCTTTCAAGGGCTCTTTTAATGCTACTCTTTTATTGCAAAATAGTCAACCCAAACACTTACTTTTATGATATTAAATATTGCGCTAAAGGCACGTCATGAAAGTAAGTGTGTGGGTCAAATTATCTTATTTCGTAAGTAATGGTAACATCTGAAGTAATTGTATTTTCCCCTTTCGGCAGTTGAGCTGGGGCACCAGAGCCAGAAACACTATCAGCCATCATTGTTTTAGCATATATAGGCGTAGGATAATTTCCCCCTTCACTAAAAGAGGTAATCTTGCCCAAGTGAACTCCTAAATCTCTTGCTAAAACTTCTGCTTTTGCTTTTGCATCATCAATAGCTTTTTTTCTGGCTGCTGCTTTTAATCCATCTTCATTGTCTATAGAAAAATTAGGGCCACTCAAATCTGTAACACCCAGTGTCCCGAGCTCTTGCATAATTTTCCCAACATCGTCGGTATTTCTAATTTTCACAGTTATGCTTTCGGAAGCGGTATAGCCAGTAATCACTTGTTTACTTGGAGGACAATAATAAGCAGAAGAAGGGTTCACAGTAACTCCTGCTGTACCAGCACCCATAGGAATTGGAGGACATACTGCTTGTCTATATTCATATTTAGGATAAAAAGACGCATTTGCTGTTTTAATGTCTTTCTCAAGAACATTATTTGCTTTCAAAGAATCTAGGGATTTTTTCTCAATCCCTGCGACAAGAGCTTGTGCCTCTTTTACTGTTTTTGCATCTTTGCTAATAGTAAAATAAACGTTAGCAATATCAGGTACTGCAGTTACTTCTCCGTGTCCAGAGAAACTTATTGTATTTTCTGGTTTATTACTTTCAACTCGAATATATTCAGTTAAAAGACTGACTCCAACAGCAATCAAAAAAGCTAACAGAACAAGTTTAACAATTCTATAAAATCTCATTTTTCGTTCTAATGACATTTCCATATGATTTTCACGCAAAGGCGCGTAAGTTATTTTTTAATTCCTAATAATTCGACTTCAAAACTAAGCGTTGCGTTTGGGGGTATTACTCCACCTGCCCCAGTTGCTCCATAAGCATAGTTCGGATTAATCTCAAGAATTCTCTTTTCACCCACTTTCATTCCAGCAACTCCGACATCCCAACCTTTAATAACTTGACCTGCCCCCAAAGTAAAAATAAAGGGCTGAACATGTCCAAATTTTGGGTCTACATTTGAATCAAAAACTGTGCCATCTGCTAATTTTCCTGTATAATTCATGGCTACTGTATCACCAGATTTAGCGACATCTCCAGTTCCTTCTTTAAGGATTGTAATTTTTACACCCTCAATTTGTTGTGTATTTGGCATATTTTGTTGTTCTGTTCCCACAACTGGCGTTGCAGGCTCTTCTTTTTTGTTAATAGTAATAAAAACTAAAACTACAACGACAACTAACACTATTAAAAAATATAAAATTGTTTTATTTTTCATAATAAGTTAATTATACTTCAAAACATTTTTAAATCAAATTGACTTCTCTCTCAATTTTTAGTCCAAATTTATCTTCAACTGAAGCAATTATTTGTTCAGATAAATCTTTTATCTCTTTCCCCGTAGCTCCACCATAGTTTACCAAAACTAGAGCTTGTTTTTCATGTACCCCTACATTACCTATTCTTTTCCCTTTCCATCCACATTTTTCAATCAGCCAACCAGCTGGAACTTTAAAATTTTCCTCTTCTTCGTAGTAAGGCATATTTTTATATTCAGCTAATAAATCTTTTAATTTCTGTTTACTTACAAAAACATTTTTGAAAAAACTTCCAGCATTACCAATAACTTTTGGATCTGGCAATTTACTTCTACGAATTTCGATAACTGCATCACTCACATCTTTAGAACTTCCAACTTTTATATTAGACTTGTCTAAATATTCCTGTAAAGCTCTGTATTTCAAATTTTGATTTTGTTTTTTGCTCAATTTTAAAACAACAGCCGAAATAAAATATTGACCCTTCAATTTATTTTTGAAAACACTGTCGCGATAACCAAATTCACATTCCTTTTTCTCAAAAATTTTCTTTTTTCCTGTTTTTATTTCGTATGTTTCTATATTTTCTATAATATCTTTAATTTCTACTCCATACGCTCCAATGTTTTGCATAGGCGCAGCCCCGACAGTTCCTGGTATAAGTGATAAATTTTCAATCCCCCAATAATTTTTATTCACTGCAAATAAAACCAAGTTATGCCATATTTCTCCACCCATAGATTTTATAAAAACATTCTCCGAATTCTCCTCCAAAATTTCAATTCCTTTTAGTTTGTTTAAAATAACAATTCCGTTAAAATCTTTTGTAAATAAAATATTACTACCTCCGCCTAAAAATAATTTCTCATTATTTTTAAATTCCGAAGATAAAAAAAGTTCTTTCAGCTCAGATTCTTTATTCAATTCAACAAAAAATTTCGTTTGAGCGGATATTCCGAAAGTATTTAATTTGGTTAAATTGTAATCTTTTTTTATTTCTATCATAGTTATGTAAAGAGAAAAATAATTGTTCCAACACTCACTACGCACAACAAACCAACTGTGAACCAACCTATAACATTGGTAAGTTTTCTATTTTTAAAATTACCCATTATTTCTTCCTTCCCGCTTATGCGTACAATAAAAAACAAAATAACGGGTGAAATGATACCATTAAAAACAGCTGAATAAATAAGGGTTTTTATGGGATCAAGGCCAATAAAATTCAAAACAATTCCTAAAACCATTGCAAATATAATAACTCCATAAAAAGAATATGCTTGTTTTAATTTTCTATAAAGCCCAGTTTTCCAATTAAATGCTTCGGACATTGCATATGAAGCTGACCCTGCAAGAATTGGAATAGCCAAAAGTCCTACACCCAAAATCCCGATTGCAAACAAAACAAAAGCAAAATTACCAGCAAAAGGTTTCAAAGCTAAGGCTGCATCGGCGGCCGTTCTTATATTGGTGATGCCGTTTGCAAACAAAGTTGCCGCACAAGTTGCGATTATAAAAAACATAATAATATTAGAAAAAAACATACCTGACCAAACATCTATTCTCATTTTATGAATGTCTTCATTTGTATTAAAAGTGCGTCGCGCTTCCTCTGTCTTTTCCCCTTTTAGTATTTGCTCTTCTACTTCCTGAGAAGTCTGCCAAAAAAACAGATACGGAGAAATAGTAGTACCAAAGGCTGCACAAATTAAAATAATTTCATCTCTGGAAAAAGAAATTGTTGGGATAACTAGATGCTTAAACACATTACTCCAATCAATTGAGACTGAAAACGCTGAAAAAACATAAGCAAAAAGAACTAAAGATAAATACTTCAGATATTTTGAATATTTTTTATAGGGAATAAAAATCTGAAGACCAAGACTTAATATAGCGAAACCAAAAACTAAAAAAATAAATCCTATTTCTGGAAAAATAAGTTGAGTACCTTTGGCCATGGCTCCTAAATCTGCTCCGATATTGAATACGTTCGCAAAAAGAAGAAGGACAGTACAAAAATATAAAATCTTTTTTGAAAAATGTCTTTTAATATTAGCAGCAAGACCTATTCCTGTCGTAAGTCCAATACGGGCACACATTTCTTGAATAGCACCCATTAAAGGAAAAGAAAAAAGTGAAAGCCAAATTAAATTAAAACCACGAGATGTTCCCATCTGTGAATAGGTAGCAATCCCCGATGGATCATCATCAGCCGCGCCGGTGGTAAGTCCAGGACCTAGTGTTTTCCAGTATTCTTCTGCTTCCTTTACTGGCTTTTTATCTTTTATATCATTCTTGATTTCTCGTTCTAATTCAACGCTTTTTTCCAGTACCTCAGCCGGTGCACTAAACATTTTTTCTAAGATGGTTTTTTTCATAGACATATTAATTATCTCATAAAAAATAATCAAAAAATGCTTGACAAAGCAAAATAAATTTATTATAATACAAGTAACCAATTGGGATTATTCGTTAATCAATAAGTAAAAAATTATTTTTTAAGTTTTCAGAAAATTGATAGGCATTTGCATGTGAAAGCACTCCAAGATATGACTGTAAAGAAGCTTGAAAGGTTTTTTTCTCTATGATCCCCTCCTGATATTGGCTCAATTTTAGCGTTAATTTGTTAACTATTCTCTTCTTGGTCTTCTTTCGCACAAGTATATGATGCGGAAATACCACATATCCTAGAAAATCTACTCCTTTGTGATAAGGAATAATCTCGACTTTTTTCGGATGTAATTCCAATTCTAAATTCTTATTCAAGAATTCATTAATTTGGGGAATTAAATTAACTAGATATTCTTTGTTTTTTGAAACAACAATAAAATCATCCGTATATCGCGCATAATATTTCACTTTCAGTTTATGTTTTATAAATTGATCAAACTCGTTCATATAAAAGTTAGAAAAAATCTGCGAAGTAAGATTACCGATAGGAACACCTTTTTTGCAAAACAAGTCTGATTGTTCGCTGTTAAAACTTCCAACAATTTCTCGCATTAGATTCATCACTTTCTCATCTTTGATTTTTTTATCTAAAATTTTTATCAAAATATCATGGTCAACAGAATCAAAAAACTTCCTGACATCGCATTTCAACACATAACACGTTCTAGTATTATTCCTGCTTTCTTTATTCAACATTCCTCGCAAACAAAGCACCCCTTTATGAGACCCTTTACCAACACGACAAGAAAAAGAATTCGGAATAAAAGTCGGTTCAAAAATAGGATTAAGTACATTAAAAATAGCATGATGCAAAACACGATCTCTGACTGTTGCTTTATGGATGTGACGGGGTTTTGGGTCAGAAATGTAAAATCCTGCGTACTTATCATGTTTATACATTCCCCCTTCCAAGTCCGTAGCAAGCTTAAATATATTGCGTTCAAGTTCTTGTTCAAACAAAAGTACATCAAGCTTGGAACTTTTTTCTTTCTTAAATTCTTCCCAAGCTAAAAACAGCATTCCCGGTTGTATTATTTTATTAAATAAATTTTTATAAGTTCTCATAAAAAATAAAAATGGATGAAATTGAAGTACCGATTCTAAAAAAATCATACGAACTCTATAAAATTTTTCATGAATATCGTAAAGTTGTTCCCAAACAAGACAGATTTACGATTTATGAAAGATCTGAATATATTATTCTTGATCTTTTGGAATGTCTGATAGAAGCAAGCTATGGGGATAAAATGAAAAAATTATTTGTTCTTGAAAAAGCAAGCATAAAACTCAATTTGCTCCGTTTTATGATCCGCCTAATGAAAGAAACCAGAACTTTTGACATAAAAAAATATGTCACTCTCCAAAAAATCATAGACGAAATCGGAAGAATGTTGGGAGGTTGGATTCGTTCTATTCCTAAATAATCAAAAGTATTCTGCGTTAGGTCTTGCCTAACGCAGCTAACGCAGATATATTTTGATAGATGAGAGAAAAATTTCGGGAGGAAGGCAGACGCTGAACCATAGTTGTCGTTCGCATTAGACACATCGTTCGTGTCAAACTTGAGCTTGTCATTGTTGAAGTTCAAGTACGGAGACTTGGAAAAGTCGCCATCACCATCCGGATATTTACCTTTGCCCATCTAAGTCACCAAGGCTAAAAAATGTTTCTTGTTGGAAACAAGACATAGTTTTGCCTTCGAAGATTCATTTCTGAATTTTATTTAACGACATACGAACGTATTCGTTTTAAGCAAAAGTAAGCAATATCTCCCCATCTGCAATACACTTCTGCAAACCTTGATTCGCAAAATTCCGATTGCTTTCTCTTATGAAGAAAAAGAGTTCGGCAATGGTAATCCGTAAATGACCATATACGAGCCTATACTCAACTTAAATATATCACTAAAACGAAAAGAAGAGCTACCCACAGAAACTGTGGATAACTCTTCAAAAAAATTTGAATTCAAGAATCAAAATAAAAAATACAAAAGATTCAAGAATTCGAGATACAAACTACAACTGCGGGAGGAAGGCAGACGCCGAACCATAGCCGCCGAGCGCATCAGACACAGCGTTCGCGCCAAACTCGAGCCGGGCACCGTCGAAGCCCAAGCACGGAGACTTGGAAAAGCCGCCATCACCATCCGGAGAAAATTCATCGCCTGGTAAATCCATGTCTAATTCTTCAAAACGTACAAAACGTTCTGGATGTGTCTTGGCTATACAAGCCCCAGCAACTGAACCAAGACCGAATTCATTTCCGAAAAATAATTCACGAGCTCTTCCAGTACATTCTCCTTTATGCAAGAATCCTAATTGAGCCGAAATTATCCAGATTGGTGATTTACCTTGGATTGTTGTAATTGTGTCATAGGCATCCAAAGTTCTGGCAGTTTGTACCAGATGATTTTTATTAATCTGACCCTCTCGCCAGTTGTAAAAGTTACGCCCTTTTTTTATTATGTCAAATAAAAAGAGCAAACTTTTACAGTACAACTCAGGATCAAACGCATCTTTGTACCCGGGAATTAGTTGTTGAAATCCGAACGGAGATATGATTGCAAAATTTCCGTCTTGAGAGTGGCACTCTTTTGGTAGAATTCTCGACATTTCAGAAATTTTTTCCAAATATTCAAACGCAGATGTAGGATCAAGCCCCAATTCATCTGCAAAAATTTGTATCTGGACTCTTCCCGGTTTTCTCTGAAACTCTCCGGGGTAAGTGTAATTCGATTTGACAACGTTATTAATATACTGATCTGTCGCTGAACACTTTCGAATTAAAACTCCAAGTTCTTTCCAAAATTCGCGACTTTCGTTTAAGCGTTGAGCAGAACCATTAGCCCCGTCTGTTAGTCCTGCGTTATTGTACACACCTCGCCACTTGGCGGTTGCATCAAGACCTTTTGGGTCTTCAGACGTGATCAACCTTTTAGTCGTCATCATCTTTCTCCTTATTTATTGTTATAAAAGAGCTAGTTTATCTAGCCAAGTATATTATATCATAGAGTAATACCAAATGTCAATGGCACTGCCTCATATACGCCATGACTGATATGGGGAATGCATTAGGTCTTGCCTAACGCAGATGCCTAACGCAGATTTACTCTCTAAGCACAATGATAGAACCATCGTTGTTTAATTTGATTAGTTTAGATGCTTTATTTTTTAATTCCCCACCGTCTACATATAAATCTACAGAATTTCCAAAATATTTTTTCGCATCTTTAATATTTTTAGACGGAAGCCTTGCTTCCGGATTTGCAGAAGGAGCAATCAGTGGACCTGTTTGTAAAAGTAAGTCTCGGAGTAGTTGTGAAGTAGGTAAACGAAACGCTAAAGTTTTTGTTCCACGATGTAAATATTCAAAATTATTATCTGCACAATCTAAAATAATACTAACAGCCCTAGGCCTTTCGACTTCGCTCAAGGTAAACCAATATTTTTCTAGAATTTCCCTTTTTTCTTTCGATAAAATAATTCCAAATTTTTCAAGTTCTTTAATATCTCCAATCAAAATAATACAGGGTTTATTTGGATTCCTTTTTTTAATTTTATAAATTCTTTCTACTGTATTTTTTTCAAGCGCTTTTCCTACTATCCCATAAATAGTATCGGTAGGCATAATTACCACGCCATTTTCTGAAAGTATTTTTATAAGATTTTTATCATTCCAAATATTTTCTTGCATCTTATTTAAATTTAAAATTCCTATGACCGCTATCTTTACTTGAAATATAAATGTATTTCGAGTTTTTTGGCATGGCCTTTGAAATATTTTCTGGCCATTCGATAAAAACTAAATGTTCGTTGTTGTTTATGATTTCTTCCCAACCTAGATGTAATAATTCTTTCTCATGTTCAAGGCGATAAGCATCAATATGAAAAAAGAATTTATAATTTTCTAATTTGATAGGGTATTTTTTTATGATTACATAAGTAGGGCTAAAAACCCTATCTTTTATATCGAGATGTTTTGCTACGGATTTGGTAAAAGCCGTTTTCCCAGATCCCAAATCTCCAGAAAGGCCCACAACCAAAGCACCTTTCAATTTCTTTTTGCTTTTTAATAATTTATTGAGAAATATTTTAGCTATCTTTTCAGTTTCTTTTATGTTTTTTGAAATCATTGGGTGCCTATCGAGATTCGAACTCGAACCGAGGGTTCCACAAACCCTAGTGCTAACCATTACACTATAGGCACCATGCAAATGTATTTATATCAAAAAAAATAGATAAATGCTACCTTATGATATTCTCAACAACAAAAAGACGGAAGCAAGGCTTCCGTCTTTTTTAATGCTTCTAAAACTAAGGTTTTATTGTTGTCGTAGTCTTTGGACCTATAGTTGACTTTTTCTTCGCCTTAATTATTTTTGCCTTTTTAAGGGTTCTATCTTTTTTTACTTTCTTAATAGTTGCTTTCGCTTGAGCTTTGTTAATATTAAGATTAGCTTTAGTTTTAACTTGTTTCTTTTTTAAATTAAGAAGTTTTACTTTAAGTTGTGCATCATTGATAGTTGAAGCAGGAGCAGTTGTCGTAGTAGCAGTCTCAGCAAAGACACCAAATGGTAAAGCCATAACCACAAGTAAGAAAAATGTTGATATAGTTTTTTTCATAATAATTTTTTAATTAGTTAGTTTCTTCTTGTAAAATTTGTAAGTTCAAATCATCAAATTCTGAAATTCCGTTAATTATATCTTTGAAATTATTCAATTCACTTACAAGCAAACCTTTTATCCCATACATAGACGAAATCGATTGCGTCCCAAGAGGAGAAAGTAAATTTTCCAATTGTTTTAATTGAGTACTTACCTCAGTAAGACGATTATTAAAACGATCGAATTTACTGCGATGCTTACCAAGTAAACTATCTAATAATGTTTTCTCTCCCGCTGTAAGACTAGACACGCTCGTATCTACTCCTGCATTTGTGCTAATTTTTGAAACTACATCTTCGTAATTTTTAATTACATTAACGACATCAGCATATGTCAAAAGTGTTTTTTCATCCACTTCTGAAACTTTTACAGTTTGAGATTTTTCATGATCAGAGGCCAACAAAGAAAAAACATCGTGTTCTTCATTACTTTGCCCATCTTCATTTTCCATATCGTTTTCTTGATTATTGTTCCCTTGTTCGCCACCATTTTCTTTTTGAACTTCTTGAAAAGAGGGAGCGTTATTTTCAGCATATACAAAGTATGCTTTTATTGGAAAACTTATGACAACACCAACCATTAAAAATGACAATATTTTTGTTATTTTTTTCATAATAATTTTTTAATTTGACTTATTTAAACTAATAAAAACGACCATATTACTAATAATGACTATCTACTATAAAGTATATCACATCCAACATCTATTTATAATCTGGGCTTTGTTCTGTTATGCCTTCTCTATAATTGGCCAGTCTGGCAAGAGCGTATAAAACACTGGAGAGACGATTTAAGTAAGCCTTAGTGGAAGCTTTTATCTCCACTTTCCCCTCATCAGAAACCGCAATCACTCTCCTTTCTGCCCTACGAGAAATGGTACGGGCTATATCAAATAATGAAGCAAGCTCTGTCCCTCCAGAAATGAAAAATGATTTTATGGGTGGGAGTTCTTTTTCGATGGTATCAACAATATTTTCTATTTCTTTTAATTTTCCTTCATCAATAGACATTGAGGCTCCAGCTAGTTCCGCTTGAATAATAAATAAATTTTTCTGAATATCATGCACAATCTGACTGACTTCCAATTTATTTATCATCAATTTTTCTTTTCTGGCTTTCACTTTACAAAGTCCTAAAAAAGAATTTATTTCATCCAACGAACCGAGGGCTTCGGCAATAATAGAACTTTTCGAGATACGCTGATCGCATCCAAATGTTTTTGTTGTTCCGTTGTCCCCTTTTCTTGTGTATAACATATTTTTTAACCTGTCCCATACTGAGCTTTGCTCTAGTACTGGGATTAACGTTTTATAATTAATTCTTCTTCGGGCTTGTCTTTTTTCAAATTTTCTACGATTTTTTCTGCCACTTCATTTGGGTCCATAAATGTATTATAAATTTCTGGTTTACGTTCATCAAACAAATTCGTCTGCATTCCTCCGGGATAAATAGCATTTACTTTAATATTATTTCTATCTACTTCTTTCATTAAGGCTTTTGTAAAACCACTCGCTGCAAATTTGCTTGCACAATAGGCTGTTTCATTTTTTAGACCATTCAAAGCACTAGTTGAAAGAATATTTATAATTAAACCAGAATTTTGTTTCCGCATTTGGGCGAGAGCTATTTTAGATCCATAAACGGTGCCAAATAAATTAACTTCTATTAAATCATGCGCTCTTTTTCCCCAATCAATTTCTTCTATAGGCATATGTGGTAACCAGATGCCCGCATTATTAATCCAAATATCTATTTTACCAAATTTCTCCACAACAAAATACGCTAGATTTTTTAATTCTTCTTCTTTAGTTACATCAGCTTTCACCCAAAATATATTTCCTTCCAAATCGTCCGGCCTTTTGTCATCTCGTGAGCAAACGATAACTTTCGCCTCATTCTCCAAAAAAACCATAGCCATAGCCTTCCCCAATCCCTTTGTTCCGCCTGTTATAACTACTATTTTATTTTTGAGATTCATAGACTAATCTTAGCATATAAAGTGCTCGGGGGGAGACTTGAACTCCCACGGCTTGCGCCATACGAACCTCAATCGTACGTGGTTACCAATTACACCACCCGAGCATATCTAAACTTTATCAAAAAAACCTATTTTTGTGAAATAGGTTTTTATAGTTTTTATTCTTCTTTTTTAATTTCTATCTCCTCGTCATTTTCTGAAACAACCGAGCGTAATTTTCGACGAACGTCTTTTACCGCTTTAACACGTACATAGTAAAGTTTTGATTTACGAGCGCGAGATTTTTTAGTTATTTCAATTTTATCAATGGCTGGAGAATAAAGTGGAAAAATTCTTTCTACACCTACACCTGAAGCTACTCTGCGAACCGTAAAAGTGGCACCGATCTCCGTGCCATGCTTGCGAGCTAATACTATACCCTCAAAAGCCTGTAAACGAGTCTTTCCTTTTTCATCCAAAATTTTAGACCAAACACGTACCGTGTCTCCTGAATTAAAATCGAGCTTTTTTCTTTCCTCCACATTGACTGAAGTAAGTTTTGTTTTATCCATTGCCATTGAAACAATCTAACATAGGTTTGCTATTTTTGCAATTTTACCACCTTCTGAAACTCTTTAGGTAGCGGTGATTTTATTTTTATAATCTTGCCTTTTAGGTTTTTGAATTCTATGGATTCAGCATGTAGAGCCATTCTTTTAAGCCCTTTAGGACAAGGGCCATTAGGATTATAAAGCGAATCGCAAACCACAGGGTGATTTATAAATTTCATATGCACACGGATTTGATGTGTCCGACCAGTTTTGGGGTGAATTTCTAGAAAAGTGAATTTTTCCCCCTCTCCTTTATAAGGAGAGGGCTGGGGTGAGGTGAATCTTTTCAAAACTTTATATTCAGTAATGGCTTCGCGCAGTTCCCCTCGTACTCCCCGGCCAGCGAGATGACGGCGAAAATCACTCGGACTTCGGCCAATCGGCTTGTTAATGGTATCGTGATCATTTTTTACCCAACCGGAAACAATTGCGTAATAAGTTTTTTTTATGGTTCTATCCATAAATTGTTTTTTTAAAAATTCATGCGCTTTCGCATTTTTGGCGAGCAACATCACTCCAGAGGTCTCACGGTCTAGGCGGTGGACAATTTCTATTTTTGGATATTTTTTTACAAACAAATCCAAAATCGTTTTATCCTCACTTTTCTGGTCCGGATGCACCAAAATTCCAGAAGGTTTATCTATGGCCAGAATGTCTTTATCTTCGTATAAAACTTTTATCCTCATAATTGAAATAATATATAAAATAAGCTAGAATAGCCATAGCCGCGCGGTTAGCTCAGTTGGTAGAGCAGGATGTTTACACCATCAAGGTCAGGGGTTCGAGTCCCTTACCGCGCACACAGCCCTTGTAGTTCAATGGATAGAACAGAGCTCTTCTAAGGCTTCGATGTAGGTTCGATTCCTACCAAGGGCACAAATTTTTACAACGATGGGTCAATAATAGGTGAAGGAGAATTCAAGATCTGGAGAGATTTTTTTTCACGTTCTGAAAAATATTCAAATACTTTATCAAATCTTTCTTTCTTTATCGTATCTTGCCCATTAGTGCTTATAGTTGGAATAATCGGTTCCTCGTTTGTTTTTATAAAAAAATACAAACCAAAAGCGCAAGAAAGAAAAATTAATATAAACGTTATATAAAGAATATATCTCCAATAAAGATCGGGCTTAATTCCTAAACCTCCTTTTTTAAACTTTTTTTTCTTTTTTAAAAAATTCAAATTCATATTTTTTTAAATTACTGATTAATAAAGTTTAAAAGTTTTATCTGAAAAGTTGCAGTCCATTGTGGACTTTTGCCGATAGAGGTACCCGAATTTTTTAAATCTACTGAAACAAATTCAAGATTATAGGGGGAATTTTCCAAAAGCATTATTAATTTGTAAATGGTTTCAAAACTTCCAGAAGCATTCATTTCAACAATAAGTGAGGGATTGTCCTTCGCAACATCGACAGAAACAACTTCTGCTGTAGCTCCTACATCTTTGGATATTTTTTCAATTGTATCTAAAAAGGGCACCACATCAGAACTTTTAACAAAATGGGTCTCCAACAAAGCTTTTTGTGGTTCTATTATTTTAACTGAATTAATAAGAGATTTTGCATTTTCCATACTAGTAGCTTTTGTCTGCCATTTTTCTTGTGCCAGTTGAGATATTTCTTTCTTATTATTTATATCTTTATATAAAAAGATAAAAACAAAACAAGAAAATATAAAAAATATCGCTGAGAGAATTAATGATTTTTTTTGAAAAAAATATTTCATATTTTTACGAAGGAATTAAACTTAAAGAAAATTTAATATTGGACCCTTTCACAAAATTTGAAATTGGCAAATCAATTTTCGAAAAAGCTATATCATCTTCAAGCGCTCGACGAAATGAAAGTAAAACTTCACGACTTGATGCCAAGCCACTAATCTTTATTTCTTCACCTGCTTGTGGATCTTTTTTATAAAAAATTGCGGTAATTTTAATATTAGATGTTTTTTTGAAAATAATTTCATTTATAACCTGTTTAAAGTCATTCACATTTACTAAGGTTTTTTGAATATTTTCAATCTGACTTAATTTGTTCTTTAAATCTTTTATAGCCATTAATGTATTTTGGTCAGGTAAAGGAATAGTTTCATTATTTTGTAATTCTAATTTTGTATTAATAGCATTTTCTTCTGCAGAAGAAAGAAAATAAGACGGTAAAATCGCAATAGATGCAACTAGCAAAGATATACCTAGCATCGCAAAAAACACAGTTATCAGTCTAAAATAAAAATCTTTAGACATTTTCTTTTTCTCTTCGTTTGGAATTAAATTAATCATGTTCAAAATCTCTTAAGGCAAGCCCCAAGGCAGAGGCAAAGGCTAATGATTGATTAAAACTTATATCAGGAATATATTTTTCTGCGTTTGTTATATTGACCCAAACATTAGCCATCTCTACGCTAACTTTCATACTAACAGAAAAATATTCAGAAAGTCCTACTAAATTAGAATCACCACCACAAAGGATTACTTTCTTAATCGGTGGTCTATCTTTTCCTTCTTCATCTTTGTGTGTATGCCAATATAAAAAATGTTTTTCTATTTCATCACGTAAAATAGAAACCCCATTCAAAATAACAGAGAAAACTTCTGTGTTCGTAGCATTGCGTTTCAAACCACACTCTTTTTTCTTTTTTTCTGCCTCTTCAAAACTTATCTTGAAATTTTTTGCAATCATATTAGAAAGCATAGTTCCTCCCACATCCAAGGTAGAAGTAAATATCACCACACCACCAGATACAATAAAAATACCTGTACGCTTTTTACCAAAATCTACTATCATATAAGTCTCCAAATCGCCTTTTTGAATGACACATCGGGAAATTGCTTGGGCTTCAAGTTCAAAAGACTTGCCAGATATCATAGAATTCTTAAAAATAGAGAGATAATCCTCAATTACGTTTTTGGGAATGGCCGCCACTTGCAATTTTAAACTTTGTTCATCTTCGCTTAGTAATTCATAGTCAAATATCGCATCCTGAGTTGGTATTGGTATGTATTCCTCAAGAGAAAGTTCTATCCCCTCTCTGACATTTTCTAGCCCCACTTTTTCTAACTTAAGATTAAACAAATAAACTTGTTCTTCTGGTAAAGAAACTCGAACAGATTTCAATCCCTCTTCTTTTCTAAGTGACACCAAAATTCCTTCCATTTGTTTCGGATCTTTTATTTTACCTGATTCAATAATTCCTGGTGGAATTTTTTTTTCTCCAAATCGATTCACTCGAATACCATCTTTCGTTCTGACAAGTTCTATAAATTTTATGGATTCGTCTGAAATATCTAAACCGAAAGACGGCAACTCAAGAAATTTTGGTGTCGGGAAAAATCTACTATATGCATTTCTAAACATTCTAATATTATACCCCGTAGTGAAACTTTTAACAAAGTTCTACTACAGGGTTATACTCCTTATTTCGCTCGAGCACCAACAGGAATTTTGGAATTTGGTTCTAAAAGAGAAAACTTGCCATCTTCTGTAGAAACTGCCAATATCATCCCCTGACTTTCAATCCCACGGATTATTCTAGGTTCTAGGTTGGCCACAAACATACACTTTCTACCAACTAAAACACTGCAATCAGGAAAATAAAGCGCAATACCTGAAACTATAGTTCTAATATCATTTCCTCCCTCGCCCTCCGAAGTCTTGACGAAGGAGGGACCCAAATCAACAGATAATTTTAATAATTTATCTGTGTCAGGAATTTTTTCCACCGACAATATCTTGCCCATGACAATATCAACTTTTTTAAAATCTTCGAGTGTAATCATAATTCTTATTTTTTGTTATTAATATTTAATATCCCTCCTTCCTGTCGGGACCTTCGGTCTAAATATCTCTGCAATATCAATGCAGCGGCTGAAGCATCTATCCGGCCACTTTTAATTTGTTTAATTTTACTATGTGCCTGCGATTGACTTAAACTTTTTTTATTACTTCCCGCCTTACGGGCTTCGACTGATGTTAAAAACTCTTTTTGTTTATGAATTGGCAGTTGAAATTTTTCTTTCAGCTCTGAAATAAAAATTTCAATCCTCGCCGACAATACATTCAATTTCCCAGAGAAATCTACCGATTCCCCTACTACAATTTCTGAAATGTTCTCCGCTTTCATAATTTCACCAATTTTTTTTAGGGTATTTAAATCGTTCGGGACAATTTCTTTCGGAAAAGCCAAAATACCTTTTTCGTCTGAAACAGCCACCCCTATTCTTTTTGTCCCATAATCAATGCCCAAAAATTTACCCATAGAAAGATGGTAGCACAAAAATTTTATTTCTGGTATAACCCTGTAGTAGAACTTTGCAAAAGTTTCACTACGGGGTATAATATACCCATTATGGAACAATTTAATGTGTTTTATGCAAATGGTTTAGGGATTTCTCCTTTATTAATAGGGGTTGTGGCAGTATGGGTTTTGTTTTGGAAAGGCTGTGCTTTATGGATAGCCGCTAAAAATAATCAGAAGTGGTGGTTTCTTATACTTCTTATTGTAAATACTTTAGGAATATTAGAAATTATTTATATTTTCTTTGTGGCAAAAAAGAAATGGGGCGACATAAAACAAATTTTTTCTAAAAAGGTATCAGTTTAAAAAAGAATACTGGGAGAGGTGGCTGAGTGGTTGAAGGCACTTGTCTTGAAAACAAGAGACTCTTTACGGGGTCCGCGAGTTCGAATCTCGCCCTCTCCGCCAAGACAAATAATTATCGGAGTGACCCGAGTGCTTTTAAGCTGTCAAAATAAAAAATTAAATAAATAACCAATCAAAATAATTCCTACAGCTACAGTGCCAAAAAATATAGCTAAAAGTTTCATCGTCATAACCCTCTTAAGCATTATGGCTTCTGGTAAAGATAATCCAGCTATACCCATCATAAGAGCTAGTGCTGTTCCTAAGGGGACACCTTGTGCGGTTAGAGCAAATACGATCGGTACAAGAGTAGAGCATCCAGCATAGATAGGTATTCCAATTAAAGTGGCAATTGGAACAGCTAAAAATGAATTGACGTGTATATATTGTTTGAAAAACTCTACAGGAACATATCCGTGAATAATTGCACCTACTCCTACCCCAATAGCAATAACTAGCCAAAGTTTTTTAAGAGTGACTAAGCTTTCTTTTATTGAATACTGAATTTTACCTTCAAAACTTTTTGGGAGATATTCCAAAGACAGATTCTCTCCTCCTTTTTCATCAAATTTCAAAATTATTTCTTTTTCCAATCTCATTTTACCTAAAATCATTCCAGCGATTACCCCTAAAATAATTCCAGAAATAGCATAAAGAATAGCGACTTTCCATCCAAATGTTCCACCCATTAAAACAAATACAACTTCGTTTACTAATGGCGAGGTTATGATAAAAGAAAACGCAATTCCTAATGGTATCTCTGCTTTTAAAAACCCAATAAAAATTGGTATAGAAGAACAAGAACAAAAAGGAGTAACTGCTCCAAAAATTGAGGCTGAGATATTTCCTGTTCCATATCTTTGTTTAGAAAACATTTCTTTAAGTTTATGGGGAGGTAGAAAGGTACGAATAAATGCAATAATTCCGATTATAACCAAAATTAATAAATAGATTTTAATCGTGTCATAAACAAAAAAATTAATACTGCTACCCATTTTGGAAGCAGAATCGAGATTGAAAACAGAATAAGTTAGCCAATTAGAAAATTGTTGAATCATAAATTTAAATTGTTATTTTTTAACCACAACAGCCACCATTGTTGTTTCCACTCCCACAACCTCCTTTATCGTTGCTTTTAAAAACATTCTTAATAAAATTACCCGCAGAAAATTCTTGTTTAGTATTTTTTGAATGGCATTTAGGACAGATAAATTTTTCGCTTATACCACCTTCTTTTTCTTCTATTGTTGCCATAATACCAAAAACATTTTTACAATCTAAACATTTATATGTATATGTATTCATTGTCTTTTAAATTAATTAATAATATTTAACATTTTGATATTATTTCTTTTATTTTTATAATTTCCTCTAAACTTTTTTGTATCTTCTTAATATTCTTTCTATTCAGAGAATAATGAACCCATTTGCCTTCCTTGCGGTTTATTATCAGTTTATTTTTACGCAAAACTGCTAAATGATGAGAAATGAGATTCTGTGGTAATTTTAGATACTTGAATATCTCACAAACACATTTCTCACCTGAGGCAATAAATAAAACAATATTAAGCCGTGTATTATCGCTTAATGCTTTTAGTGGTTCTAAAAAGGTTTTTTGTTTTTTATCTTTCATGATAACACATCAAGTTATATTGATATGTTATCAGATCAAGTAATGTTGTGTCAAGCAATGCTTATTTAGTCAACAATATTGGTATTTTATTTTTTAAAAAAATGTTATAATCTTTAATGATCGAGCGTCTGGTTAACATAACCCAATCATAAAACTATGATAAAAGGAAATTTTATTGGTGCCGCAATTGTTGCAATAATCTATACAGTCTATATTTTATTGAATCCCCTTCCAGCAAAATGGCAAATGGTGTTAGCATTAGTGATTCTAAATGCTTTGACTATTGTATTGATGGCTTTTGCATTCAAGCAGTAGATGGATTTAAAATAGGTGTTGGAGTATAATTATACTAATGGATTCAAACACAAAACTCGAATGGACTGCGCTTGAATACGAAGAAAAAGAACGAGGTAATGACTGGTTCTGGGCGCTTGGAGTTATCGTAATAGCAGGCGCTATTACTTCTTTTATTTATGGCAACTTCTTTTTTGGTTTGTTTTTAATTATCGGTGGAATATTGCTCGGAGTTTTTGCCGTTAAAAAACCCGATTTAGTTTTTTATGAATTAAACGAGAAAGGATTAAAAATCCGCAATCGTCTTTTTCCCTACGCAAATATAAAATCTTTTTGGGTAAAAACTAATATTGAAAAACCTACCCTTTTTATAAAATCAGAAAGATTGTTCATGCCTATAATCTCCATGCCCATAGATCCAAACCACGCGGAAGAAATAAAAAATGCCATGCTTTCAAAAAATGTTCCAGAAGAAGAAATGAAAGAACATGTATCTGAAAAGATAATGGATTCGTTAGGTTTCTAAAAATGTGACCCCGGCAGGAATCGAACCTGCATCATAACTTCCGCAAAGTTACGTCCTATCCATTGAACGACGGGGCCGAATAACTTTAGATTAGCAGTTTTTGACTAAAAATCAAAATGCTGCATAGAAATACAGTCCTCACGTTGAATTCATGTTATATTTAATAGAATGTTATCAGAAAAAAAGGACGAAGAAATAATAGTTCTATACAAGAATGGCGAGGAAGAAGTATTCAAAAGCCTGATAAATAGGTATGCTTCTCCTTTATACAATTTTGTCGCACGTTTGACAGACCGTACTAGCGCACCTGATATAGTTCAGAAAACTTTTATAAAGGTCTGGAAAAATTTGCACAATTTTGATTCTTCTAGGGCAAGTTTTAAGACATGGGTTTTCACTATCGCAAAAAACACAGCTACTGATTTTTTAAGAAAATCTGGATCCGCCTCTGGCGGGAAGAAATCCATAAATTTTTCTGACATAGAAAAAGAAAATAACAATGAAGAAAATATTTCTTTTTCTGAAAATATACCGGATGAAAATTTATTGCCTGATGTAGTTTTACAAAAATTACAAGATTCAGAATTACTTAACAAGACGTTGGAGAAATTATCAGTATATGATAGAACGATTTTAATATTGCATTATCAGGAAGATATGACCTTTGAGGAAATAGGCAAAATCTTAGAAAAATCCTTAAACACGGTCAAAAGCCAGCACCGTCGAGCGATTATTTCACTACGAAAAATGCTTAATTAAATGATATACTATATATAGTAATAAAAGAGATAAGTTATACGTCTTTAATTATGGATCCCAAAGAAGAAAAAAGAAGAAATCAATTTATTGAGCTTTATGATACCCACGCAGACGCTATTTTTCGTTTCTGTTATTTTAAAACCGGAAATAGAGAAACAGCTAAAGACCTTACTCAAGATATTTTTATAAAAGTATTTAATTATTTAGAAAAAGAAGAAATACAAAATCAAAAAAGTTTTATTTATACAATCGCCAAAAATATTGTCATTGATTTTTGGAGAAAAAACAAAAGTATTCCTGAGAGTCATTTGCCAGAAGGGTTATTTGAATCAATAACAGCGGAAGACAATGCTGAAGTTTCCGACAATTACGCTATTTTCCTTTCATTATTAGACAAATTATCCGAATCCGATCGAGAAGTTATTCTTCTGCGTTATGTTGAAGATATGAGTTCAAAAGATATGGCTGATCTGCTGAATGAGCGTGAAAATACAGTATTAGTGAGAATAAGCCGAGCCAGAGAAAAACTCAGAGATTTATTCAATAATATAGAAAACAAAAATGGATAAAGAATTCGAATCCACAATTAAAAAAGTAAGAAATATAAAGCTTAGAGACAGTGAAAAATCTGAAATGCGAGCCTTTTTACTTCAGAGTTTAGCTCTGGCTCAAACCAAACAAAATCAAAATGTAATAAAAACAAAAACCAATCGTCTATATTATTATTATCAGTATATAAAAAATTATTATTTTATGATAAACAAAAATAAATTTGTACCAACACTTATAATAGCTTTGATTATTGCACTGACAGGAGGCACGGTCGCTTTTGCTGAAAAAGCGGTGCCAGGTGATTTACTGTATGGAATAAAAACGTCCGTAACTGAACCAGTAGCGGGAATATTTGCTTTAACAAAAGAAGAAAAAACCGAATGGCAAGAAAGATTAGTAGAGCGCAGACTTGAGGAAGCACAAAAACTTGCCTCTAAAGGAAATCTAAGCGAAACAACAAGAGTCAGCCTTGAAACTGAAATTAAAAACAAAATAGACGAATTCAATGTAAATGCAAAAGAACTTGCTTTACAAAAAAATCAGGACATAAATTCATCTGACTTAAATATAAGATTGCAAGCATCATTAAAAGCTTACCAAAACGTACTTGGGAACCTTTCAAACGAAACAAATATCGATGCAGGTACTAAACAAGAAACCGATAAACTTCTTTCAGCTTTAGCTGAATACAACGACAAAGTAAAAAATGATCATGTAAGTCTTGAATCAAATGTGGGAGTAAATTCAGAAAATGGTACCGCAGAATCAACAACACCATCCGATAATTCTGCTTTGGGCAAACAAAATGCAGCGGTAAGTATATTAAATTCAACCAAACTTGCCTATCAAAGAGAAAAAGTAAATTTGTCAGCCAATATACAAAGTCAAATTGACAATAAATTTGCTCTAGCAGAAACAGCGCTGGAGGCAGGCAAAGCATTTATGACTACTTCTGATTATACAAATGCAACCGCTAAGTTTCAATCAGCCATAAGTTCAACCAACGAGGTAAAATTACTTATGCTTTCAAATGTAATAAAGGGAGATATAGAAGACAATATGGGTATTGAAAATGATAGTGGCGATGTTGAAGAAAATGATCAACCAGCAACACATATTGAAGAAAACAAAAATTCAGACTCTCCCGACTCAAAATCTATTAAAATAAATTCTGAGGAATCAACATCTGGAAAAATAAATCTTGGCAACCTAGGGGAAGATGGAGAAGATTAAGAAATTCACTTAAACTTCACCTCCAAAAAGTATGTTATCATTAGCTTATGAAGAAAGTATTTTTGTCTTTAACCTTATTTTTCAGCTTCGCAGCCTATGTATTATATGTACGTATTTTAGGGGCGAGTGCACCGGTTGTTCTAACCCCAGAACCTAATAAAACAAAAACCGCTCTGTCTCTCCCAAAATACAACACTTCCACCTCAAGCTCAAAAACAAAATCAACTACCTCAACTCCCCCAGTTTCAACTCCTCCTCCGCCTGTTGTAAATACCGGAAAATATAAAAATGGCAGTTATACCGGTACTGTAGTGGATGCGTATTATGGCAATGTGCAAGTAATGACAATTATTTCCGGTGGTAAAGTCACAGACGTACAATTTTTGGATTACCCACAGAGCAGACAAACTTCCATTCGAATTAATTCACGCGCCATGCCTTATTTAACCAGTGAAGCTATTGCTCTTCAAGATTCAAACGTAGATACAGTCTCCGGCGCCTCATTCACCAGTGCAGCTTTTCGCGAATCATTATCATCAGCTCTTGCTCAAGCAAGAATCTAAAAAAATGTAATCATATGAAGCAAGTGCAAATTATTATGGGCACTCCTGTTATTATTGAAATTAATGATCAGGAGGCCAGAGAAGAACTTTTTAAAGAAGTCTTTGATTATTTTAAATATGTGGATCAAAAATTCAGTACTTACAAAAAAGATAGTGAAATCACAGCTATTAACGACAAAAAAATAACAAAAGAGGAAATGAGCGCCGATATGAAATTAGTTTTTGAACTTTCCGAGGAAACAAAAAAATTAACCAACGGCTATTTTGATATTGTCACTCCAAATGGAAGCTACGATACTTCCGGATTGGTGAAAGGTTGGTCAATTTTTAACGCCAGCAAAATTTTAAAAAATCGTGGCGTAAAAAATTTTTCGGTGGAGGCCGGCGGAGATATTCAAATTTCCGGCAAAAATAATAAAAACGAACAATGGTGTGTTGGTATCCAAAATCCTTTCAATAAAAAAAGAGAAGTTGTAAAAAAAGTTTATTTGGATGATAATGGTATTGCTACCTCCGGAAATTACGTCCGCGGAAGGCACATTTACAATCCTAAAGATAAAAATGATTATCTGGAAGAAATAGCCAGTCTAACAGTCATCGGGCCGAATATTTTTGAAGCTGACAGATTCGCTACCGCCGCTTTTGCTATGGGGAAAAATGGAATTTATTTTATAGAAAATCTACTCGGTTTCGAAGGATATTCTATTGATAAAAATGGCATAGCTACCATGACTAAAGGATTTGATAAATATACAAAAAAACATGCTTAAATTTATAGACAATTTTTTAAACAGAACAACCATGTATCGAACGGTTCTTTATGTTCTTATTTTCTTTTTTGGTTCTGCTATTGTCCTTTCAATATTTAAACTTCTGCCCTACACTCCAATCGATTTAATTGCTTCTCTTTTTATCATTTTAGTTATATCTTGGATAACTAATTCCCTTTTCTCTCGTGTATATGATGCGCCAACAAATGTAGAATCCATCTACATCACAGCTTTTATTCTATTTTTTATAATCACTCCAGCTCAAGGTGGTATATATTCTCAATTCTTTCCGTTAGCTCTCTGGGCTTCTATTTGGGCTATGGCTTCAAAATTTATTTTCGCTATCGGCAAAAAACACATTTTCAACCCCGCTGCTATTGCCGTAGTAATTACTGCTTTCACCATAAACTACTCCGCTAGTTGGTGGATCGGAACGCCAAATATGTTGCCCTTCGTTTTATTGGGAGGACTGTTAATTATAAGAAAATTGCGCCGAGCAGATTTGGCATGGAGTTTTGTAATTTCTTCATTCATAACAATGACCGTGTTTGCCATATTTAAGGGCTCAAACATCCCAAACACTTTATTTTTAACACTGAAAGACTCCGCTTTTTTCTTTTTCCTTTTCATTATGGTGACTGAACCTCTGACTGCTCCGACCACTAAATGGCTGCGTATTTCTTTCGGAGTATTGGTGGGATTTTTATCCGCTCCACTATTACATATCGGTTCAATTTATTCTACGCCAGAGTTAGCTCTTGTTTTAGGAAATCTTTTTGCTTATGTGGTGAGTCCTAAAGAAAAACTTTTTCTAAAATTAAAAAAACGAGTAGAAATAGGCACAGATATTTTTGATTTTATTTTTGAAAAAGAAAGAAATTTTTCTTTTCTACCAGGGCAATTTATGGAATGGACTTTAAAACATCGCGACGCCGATACTCGTGGCAATCGCCGTTATTTTACTTTGGCTTCATCCCCTACAGAAGATGAAATACACTTGGGAGTAAAATTTTATCCGGAACCAAGTAGTTTCAAAAATCGCCTATTAGCCTTGCCTATCGGCGGTGAAATAATCGCAGCTCAAAAATCAGGAGATTTCGTCTTGCCACATAAAAAGGAGCAAGGACTAGTCTTTATCGCTGGCGGAATTGGCATTACTCCTTTTCGAAGTATGATTAAATATTTATTAGACAATCGTGAAAAAAGAGATATCACATTATTTTATTCAAACAAAACAGTAGCTGACATCGCCTATAAAAATGTTTTTGACGAAGCCCAAAATAAACTTGGAATAAAAACAGTTTATGTTGTTACTAATCAAAATGAAATGCCACTTAATGCGTCTATAAAAACCAGGCCTCTTGATGCGCAAATCATAGCCAAAGAAGTTCCCGATTATTTAAATAAAACATTTTATATTTCCGGTCCGCACGGCATGATAACAGCTTTCGATGACACTCTGCAAAAAATGGGCGTAAAAGAAAGTCATATTAAAAAAGATTTCTTCCCGGGGTTTGCTTAAATGCACCAAAACCAATTCCATATGCGTATATATAAATATGGAAAAAGAACTAAAAAAAGCATTCCACAGAGCAAAGTATCAAGAAAATCCTGATTTAGCAGAAAACATTTGGCATAGCATAACTATACGCGATAAACATATTTCTCGTATAAAATTATGGGTCTATTCTTTGGTTGGATTTGCCTCACTTATGGGACTTATCCCAGCCTGGAAAATTTTATCGACAGACTTGGCACAATCTGGTTTTTATGAATATTTTTCTTTAGCTTTTTCTAATGGCAGTTCATTTTTTTCCTATTGGAAAGAAATGACTCTTTCTATTGTTGAATCATTGCCAGTAATGAGCATTATTCTATCTCTCTCATTGGTTTTCGTTTTCTTTTTATCACTTAGGTTCGCAACAAAACAAATTACTAATAATAATCACATAGGCAAGACCTATGGAATAGCATAAATTATATGAAAAAAATATATGAAGATATAAAAAAAGTTTTTGAATCAAAAATTTCAACCAGAATTCTAATTATAATTGGAGTTGTAATAGTCGCTATGTTAATTTTTTCCGCTGGGATTTTTGTCGGCTTTCGTAAAGCATCCTTCGGACGCGATTGGGGAGAAAATTATGAGCGTAATTTTGGAATGAGATCGGGTGGAATGATGTTTGGTAGAAATAATTTTCCGAACGCTCATGGAGCCATAGGTAAAATTATTAAAATAGAATTGCCAACAATGATAGTGCAAGACACAAAAGATAACACAGAAAAAATAATTCTAACAAAAGACGATACCAGAATACAAAAAATGATGTCAGAAATTACATTAAACGATTTAGTAATTAATGACTATATAGTGGTAATCGGCTCACCAAACAATCAAGGTCAAATCGAAGCAAAACTTATCCGAGTAATGCCTTCTCCAGAATTGATGCCGGGTTTCAAGTTTCTAAAATAAAAATCTTATGAAAGAACATCTCAAAAAAACAAAGTTGTATTTTTTCTCTCACAAAAAAACAAGTGTCTTCATGTTGATTTTAATCCTGATTTTAGGATATTGGGGCTATGGCAAAATTACCAGCACTAGCGCAGAAACGCAATATGTCACAACTACAGTACAAAAAGGTACCATCATTTCTTCTGTCACCGCAAGTGGACAAGTTGAAAGTTCTAATCAAAAAAATTTAAAAACTCGCGCAACAGGTCAAATCGTTTATGTAGGTGCTAAAGCGGGAGACATAGTAAAAAAAGGAAAAACTCTTTTTTCATTAGACGCGCGTGATGCACAGCAAGCTGTCCGA
>JAPLXV010000005.1 GCA_026395895.1 Candidatus Nomurabacteria bacterium
AACCGAAATCGCCAAAATTGAAACCATACATTTTTAGAGGATTTTTCCTTTGCGGAGAATGTGGCTGTTTCATTACCACCGAAACACAAAAAGGTCATAACTATCTCCGCTGTACTAAACGGAAAAATCCTTGTGAACAAAAATATGTTCGTGAAGAAATCATCACTTCTCAAGTTAAGGAAGAAATCAAAAAAGTTTCTTTGCCACTCGATTGGGCAAAGTGGATGATTGAGGAAAACAAAAAGGATCAATCAATAGCTGTCCAATCGAGTGAGATTTTTTCTCAATCGACCAAAGACGAAATTTCTCTTTTGGATTCAAAAATTGAGAAGCTGATGAACGCATATTTAGAGAACGCACTTTCGTTGGAAGAATATCGCGATGTAAAAAGTGCGCTAGTTGGCTCTAAACAGCTTCTCAAAGAGAAATTATCAGCTTTTGAGCAAAAATCGCATAATCGGTTCGAACTTACAGAAAAATTCCTAAAGGACAATATTACCAATGCGGAATTGGCAAACGACCGAACAAATGAAGAAAATCTTCATTTGTTCCAAAAAGTCGGTTCGAACTTTAAAATTCACAATCGAACCGTACTTTTTGAGCCACGCGGAGTGTGGAAAATCTTGGCGGGGTTTGGGTTTGGCGGGAATTCAGCCCAATCATCGGCGCTTCGCGCCGACGCATTTTTGGGCGGGAATGCTCTAACCCAGAATTTGCGGAGAGAGCGAGATTCGAACTCGCGGTCCTTTTAAGGGGACGACAGTTTAGTAAACTGTTGGTTTAAACCACTCACCCATCTCTCCAAAATATGCAGAAATTATAGCAGAAAAATGGAAAAATACTAAGAATATGTTAGAGTAATTAAGTAGAAAGGAGCTGTGTCAGAGCGGTCTAACGTACGACTTTGCTAAAGTCGCAGAGGCTTTAAAACCTCTCGAGGGTTCGAATCCCTCCAGCTCCGCTTTTATGTTTTATTCCAAAATCAGTTTCTTGAATTCTTCTACCATGGGGACTTGTTCTGGTTCTAGCCCATATTCTAGTGCTGTGTAGTAGGCAGTCCAGTCGGCAAGGAGAAGGGAAGAGAAAATTTTATGCCAAATGTTTTTTCCAGCGATTTCTATTGTTTCAACTTGCAAACCCCTATCTTTATATAAATTTTCTATTATAGACATTCTTTTTAGAATTTTTGAATTATCTTTTTCATCTTTCAAAATAATAAAATAAAATTTATCGCTTAATTCTCTGGTGGAATCTGCCACATCGAAGCCAGTCATTTCATTATGATTCAATTCTGGAAAAACATTATAAAAAGCAGGAATCTTACCAGTTTCATTTAATTTTATTTTCCAATTATAGGCTATAGATGAATTGCGATCGGAAGCATAAATAACCGGAACATAATTTTTTAATTTTTGAGCCAATACTTTTCCATTTTTTTCAAAATCGGCAGGGTTTAGAGTTTCAGCTAATTTGCTAATTTCTTTTAATTCATTTTCTTCTCCCATAAGCTTTAGAAATGCTTTTATAGATAAGCCAAGAGCCATACGAGGCTGGATGTTCATATTTGGTAGTTCTATATAAGGAACATTATTTTCTTTTGCTAGTTTTAATAATTCACCCCCGACTGAAATTACAGCCATGTCTAAATTATTTTCTTTGGCTTGTTCAAAAGCATCAATTACTTCCTCTGTATTACCAGAATAGGAACTCAAAATAATCAATTTATTTTTTAATTTTTCTGCAGTTTCTGGCAATCCGTAATCTCGATGAATTGTGATATCAAGCTCTGGTTTCCAAGTTTTTAATAATAGGGGAGCTAAAGCAGATCCACCCATACCGACTACTATGAAACTAGATGTTTTTACTAATTTTTTTTGGTTTTTAATTTCAGGTTCGTAAAGAAATTGTTTATTAAAATTTTTTATCGCTTCATACATTTCTTTATTTTAGCATAAATAAACGAAAAAATTGTCGGTAAAAAAGAAGTAAGTAATATTACCAATATTATTGGCCATAAATAAGTATCAACGTTTGGGATAGCTTCTCCCAAAAAATATCCGAGCAGGGGAATACACAAACCCCACAATAGCCCTCCCACAACATTATAGGTAACAAAAGTTTTGTAATTCATACTTCCTACTCCCGCTAAAATAGGAACGAATGTTCGGACCACAGGCACAAAACGAGCAATGATAATAGTTTTTTTGCCATATTTTTTGTAAAAATTTTCAGCATCAATAATATATTTTTTTCTGAAAAAAAATGATTCATCTCGGGTGAAAATTTTTGGTCCAACTTTTTTACCAAACAAATAACCAATTTGGTCTCCACCGATAGCACCAAGAGTAGTCAGTAAAACTAAGATGATGATATTGAAATAACCCTGAGATGCTAGTAACCCAGCTGTAAATAAGAGAGAATCTCCTGGCAAAAAGAATCCAAAGAATAATCCAGATTCAGCGAAGATAATAAAAAAAATTCCAAAATAACCGATAGCCTGAATTAATACCGGTAGGTCAATATTTAATAAAAAGTCCATAGTTTATTTTAACGCAGTATCAATTTTTTGTTTTACTGAAGAAAGTGGTTCTGCGCCGTCGATAGTGCTGACAACTTTTCCATCTCTTAGAATAAATCCTTTTGGTGTTCCTTGTACTCCAGCTTTTAATCCTTCATCTTTAGAATCTGCCACCGCTTGCGCATATTTACTTCCATCAAGACATTGATTAAAAGTAGTGGTATTTAGACCAAGATTTTTAGCAAAAGATTTTAAATTAGGGTCAGAAAAAGTTCCTTGGTTTTCTCCATTTTGGTGAGCATAAAGATAATCATGATATTCCCAGAATTTGTCTTGGTCTCCGGCACATCTTGCAGCCTCAGCTGATTTAATAGATTCTGGTCCTAAAAATGCCCAATCGCGATAAATAAATTGCACGGTTCCATTTTTTACATAATTCATAACCTCAGGCATAAAAGGAGTCCAACTTGAATCTCTTTGTTTTAAGGATTGGAGTAAAGATGAATTAGGTTGTAAACCAGAGATTACTTCACAAAAAGGACATTGAAAATCTTCATACATAATGAGCGTTACTTTTGCATTTGGATTACCAAGAGTTCTGTCTTCTTTTCCAACTGGGGCTGGGGCTGAAGTTGTCACTCCTATTCCATTATTGTTTATGGGAGCACTTTTTGGAGCGAGTGAAGAAAAATATATTGCTCCAGCGATTAATAGTCCGGCTACGATGATGGCCATTGGTAATGATAATTTATTTGGTTTTGTGTCTATGTCTATTTCCATAAATATTTTTAAATTGGGTAGATTTATAATGTTTTAAGTATATATTGTTAATCTATTCTGTCAATTAAGAATTTGTGGTATCATGATTCTATGACTTTTTGGGATAAAATTAAATTGAAATTTTGGCATTTTATTTATGGGTTTTTCTTACCTGTGCAGAAATTTCTCTTAAAATATGGCATTATTCATCACCAAATTCAGAGACAGAAATATCATATTGGATGGCTGGCTTCTGGTAAAACTCTGGAAGAATTGAAACTGCATCTTCATTCAAAATGGGGTTTCGGTAATCACTTCGTCTCTTGGACAGACAGTAAGCAAGTTTTGAGTTGGAGAAAATTAACAGATTTTGAAGATCAATATCATTTGCGAGTTTTTAGCGATGGAGAAATTCGCGGGCATTTTGAATACACTCCTGAAGCGCATCCGATTGAACATTTGGAGGAAAAAGGGGAGACTGACAAGAAAGAAGATTTTCTGAAATTTTTAGGTGATTTTGTTATCCAGAAAAAATATGTCTCACATCTTCAAATGGATCCAAATGCCTACAATCCTGAATCGGAGATTGAAATAGACGAAAAAGAGAAATAAAAAATAACCCCCTAAATCCCCCTTGTCAGGGGGACTTTACCTCACCCCTGTCTGTTATTAAACAGACTTCCCCTCTCCAAAATTTTTAATTTTGGAGAGGGGTTAGGGGTGAGGTTTCCTCCCTTGATAAGGGGAGGTTAGGTGGGGTTGTATTTATTCCATTTTAGATTCTGGCATTACCAAATCCCAGAGTTTGCCGGCCACGTTGTTTGGTTTACCGAAAAGAGGGTAATGATGCAAATCAATGAAAGGCAAAGAATTGCATTCAATTATTCCACAGTGCTGTTCGGTGTACCACGGTTCTTCGATTCTTTCGATTATCAAATCAACGCCCACCAGAGGATCTTTTAAATAAGCTCCAAGTTTTTCCAACATTTTTATATTTTCCGGATGAATCATATTCGTCACTTCTGTAGTGGTGCCACCAATGCCACGGCTAGTTTTTTGAGAGAAAGTAATAATCTTACCTTTGGCTGGAATATCTTCCATTTTTATTCCTTCTCGTTTTAATTCTATTTCCGCATCTGGGTCAATAACAATTTTATGAAAAATCGGTCCTTGGCGTTCTGGTCTTTCATTTTCTTTATCCATTAATTCTTTAAGTGTATGTATTCCATCTCCAGTCACTTCCGGTTGATCGCGTTTTACTGCGCCAACAAATTTACCTCCGACTAGAGTACATCTAAAAAGATATCCTCGTAATTCTTCTTCTATTACTACTAATGGAGAAAGTTTTTTTGCCTTCTTAAAACCGTAAATAAGTTTTTCAGGAGTATTTATATGTATCAGAGTATGACGAGAACGCGAACCTAAGTTTGGTTTAGTGATAACTGGTTTTGTGATGCTATTAAAAATTTTTAATGCTTTTCTTTTTGTGAAAGCTGTTCCGCCTTTAGCTACAGGCAATCCTTCTTTTAGAAATTTTTTTTTCATTATTCCTTTGTTATCCATCCAGTTTATAGCATCTCCGTTACCAGCATCATCTCCGCGAGGTAATCCATCAAAAGTAATTGTTGTGCTCTTATATTCTGCGATAAAAGCATCTTTTATCGGGCCCATATGAAATTCTTTCATTTTTATTCCACGTTTTATGGCTTCGTCCCAGAAACATTTTGTACGCAGAGAATCCTCACTATCTGGTCTCTCAGAAAAATGGGCAAATCCTAAAAAGACCATAAATTTTAAAAAAGGGATAGAACCTTTGCTTGAGATAGCTTCGGCAGTGCTTTTGAAAAGCATCTCCATAAAATCAAAAAACGGCTGTCCTAAATAACCTAACACCACGGATACATAAGCCACCCAATGTATTTCTTGCGCTGGTTCACAATCTTTACAATATTTCATTCTTTCATTATAGCAAAAAATATTTTTTTACAAATGTTTTAATGAGCAATTGTGAAAGCGATAACTTTTCTGGCACCGGAGTTTTTTAGAATTTTTTTGGCTTCAGTTAAGGTGGCGCCAGTAGTTAAAACATCATCTATTAAAATTATGTTTTTATTTTTTATCAGTTCTGGATTTTTTATAGCAAAAGAATCAGAAAGATTTTTTAATCTATCTCTTCGCTCTTTTATATTGGCTTGATGTTCTGTTTCTTTTATTTTTACTAAAACATTTTTCTCTAAACTAAAATTTTTATTGACCTCACCCCCAGCCCCTCTCCTTGTTAAGGAGAGGGTGGCCGAAGGCCGGGTGAGGTGATCCAATTTTATTAATTCTCCGCAAATTAATTCCGCTTGATTATATCCTCTTTCTCGGTATCTTCTCTTAGACAATGGGATAGGGATTAAGATTGGTTCACAAAAATTATTCATAACACTTAATTCTGAAAGTTCTTCTATAATTTTGCCATATAAAACTTCCGCAAAAACGCCAGCTAGTCTTTTTTTGCCTTTATATTTCAAAAGCCAGATTGATTTTTTAATGGGGGGATGACGATAGTCAAATAAGGGGAATATCCAATTAGCACTCTCTCGTTCTGCGGGCGGAGAATCTGAAAGACATTTTATACATAAATCTGAACCATCTTTTCCACAGGAAACACAATTCACAGGGAAAACTATATTTAGTATGGTGTCTAATATAAGCATTGTGCTATAATTATAAGCATAAATTAAGAAAATGGATAATTCGATTAAAAACTTTCTTTCAAGTTTGAACCCTTTTAAAGGTGGTGGAGGAGATAGCGCTGTCGGTATTGACATTGGTTCTTCTGCCATTAAGGTGGTTGAAATAAAAAAAAGAGGAGGCAAAGCAGTGCTTGAAACTTATGGCTCTATATCGCTTGGCTCTTATGCTGAGGTTGATGTGGGACGGGTGACCAATCTTCCAATTGAAAAAATTGTGGAAGCTTTGAAAGAAGTTTTGAAACAATCTGGAACAACAACAACTTCTTCAGCTTTTTCTATTCCTGTGCAATCAAGTTTGATTTTTTCTATTTCACTCCCGTCTCAAATTAAAGAAAGTGAAATATCATCAATTATCCCGACAGAAGCTCGCAAATATATTCCAGTGCCTATTACAGAAGTTTCTCTTGATTATTTTATATTACCTAAAAAAGAACTTTCTTTTGAGGAAACAAATAATCCAGATTTGCCAACAATGTTGCCAGAAAAAACAGAAGTATTAGTAGTCGCTATTCAAAATGATGCAATTTCAAAATTTCGCTCTATCGTTTCTCAGTGTAGCCTAGAAGCTGGTTTTTTTGAAATTGAAATTTTTTCTTCTATTCGAGCAAATTTTGAGCATGAGCTTTCTTTAGTGCTTTTGATGGATTTTGGTGCTTCAAGCACTAAACTTTCTTTGGTAGAATTTGGAATGGTAAAAAGTCACCACACCATAAATCGTGGAGGGGCTGATATATCTGCATCCATTGCCCAATCTCTAGATATTCCATTTCCCAAAGCTGAAGAAATGAAAAAAGAATACGGTCTTTTTGAAAATCCTGTTGAAAAAAGCCTAGCTGACATCATTAAAGTTCACATTGATTATATCTTTTCAGAAACGAATAATGTATTATTAGGGTATGAGAAAAAATATAATAGAACTATCAGCAAGGTAATATTCACCGGTGGCGGTTCTCTCTTAAAAGGATTGAAAGAAGTGGCTTCCAATAACTTTCGAGCAGAAATAGAAATAGGACATCCTTTCTCTAAAGTTGGAGCACCAGAGTTTTTAGGAAAAGTTCTTGAAACCACAGGCCCTGAATTTGCGGTTGCCCTAGGTTTGGCCTTGCGAAAGTTGTTGTAGATGTGAGATAATATAATAGATATGGATCAAAATTTTCAAACATCTTTTATACCCAAAAAACCGATAATTGCGGAACAATCTGCAACCTCACAACCTATCGGTCTCTTTGCTATTATTGCTATTTTTATTTTTTTTGCTGTCATTCTTGGAACGGGAGCTCTTTATTTTTATAATGGAGTTTTAAAGAAAAATATTGTTCAAATGGAAAACGATTTAAGTCTAGCTCAAGGGCGTTTTGAACCTTCCAAAATAGTTCAACTTCAGGTTTTAGATAAACGTTTAAATGCTTCAACTGAAATTCTTTCCAAACACATTGCCATTTCTCCTATTTTTAATGCGCTTCAGGCTTTAACGATGAAAACTGTGGGTTACACTAAATTCAGTTATAGTTTTGATGGTAATAAAAATTCAAAAATAATAGTGCAAATGAGTGGAGTTGCTGTTGGTTATCGTTCTGTTGCACTTCAGTCAGATCTTTTTGCAGGAAATAAATATCTAATTGATCCTGTTTTTTCTAATCTCTCACTGGACGATAAAGGCAATGTTCTTTTTGATTTAGAATTTTCGGTTGATCCAAATTTTGTAGATTATAAAAAGACACTTGAAACTACCAGTGAAAATTCTTCTGTTCCAATTATAAATAGCGGAGGAATTTTGAATTAATTTATGTTTAGATATATTTTACCAATCATTTTAATAGGAGTTGCTATAGCAGGATTCTTTTTGCTGACTGATCCACTTTATAAAAGTATTTCTTTGGAAAGGGAACAAGTAGCCTCTTATAATGAGGCCTTAGATAATTCTAAAGCTCTTGAAGCAGAGAGAGATAAACTAACTCAAAAGTACAATTCGTTTGATCCAGAAAATTTATCTAAACTTCAGAAACTTTTACCCGATAATGTAAATAATATTCGTTTGATTCTTGAAATAGAGAAAATAGCTTCACCTTATGGCATGGTACTTAAAGATGTAAAATATGATGCAACAAACGATACTGTTACTACATCTCCGACAATAGGAGTTGCCAAAGGAGTGACAAATTCTTTGAATAAAGATTATGGTACTTGGAATTTAGAATTTTCTATCCAAGGAACTTATAATAATTTCAATAACTTTGTAAAAGATTTAGAGAATAATCTCAGAATTGTAGATATATCTTCAATTCAATTTTCTTCAGGAGGAAAAATAGGACTTAGCCCATCTTTACAGGAAGCTTATAAATACAATTTTAAAATTAGAACTTATTAGTTAAAAAATTAAAATCAAAAATAAAAAAATACAAAAAATAAAAAACATAATAATATTTACAGCAATTGCGGTTATCTTAATTCTGGCCTACATTTTTTTTATTAAACCATCTCCCGCACAACAAAATTTAGTTTCTTCTTCTACTCCTACTACTACAAATACGGCAACATCAACAGACACAAACACCACAGACCAGAATTCTTTAATCGCTAAAAATCTTCTTTCTATATTATTGAGTGTTAAAAGTATAAAATTAAATGATGCCATTTTTTCTGATACGGCTTTTATCAATTTACATGATTCTAGTATTTTACTTACTCCTTCAGGAGATGAAGGAAGAATAAATCCTTTTGCTCCGGTTGGTTCTGACGCCGTTACAACGCCAGTAGCACCTGTTTTAGTACCTCCAACAACCAACCCTTCGACAAGCTCAGTACCTCCGGCAATAACTACACCCAAGCTTACACCGTAGATAAATTAATTACTTACTTGTCCCGTTAGAAATTCTGCGGACATGTTATAATGGTAATATGATTATTAATTTAAAATTTCTAATGGGATGAGTTTTTTAGAAGAATTAGTTAAAAAGGGCGTTATCAATAAGAGCCAAATAGACGAAGTTAAAAATCTTGCTAAAGAAAAGCACGATAATAATATTGATGAAGCTTTAATTGAATTTGGTATTCCAGAAGAAAAAATACTCACTATCAAAGGAGAATATTTGCAAATGCCCGTGAAAAAAGTAGACACCAAAGGAATGACTTTGGATGCCCTAAAATATATTCCAGAAGACGCGGCAACATATTATCATTTTGCTCCGATTGAATTAAAAGAAGGAGTGTTGGAAGTTGGTATCTTAGATGGAGATAATACTCAAGCAATTGATGCCTTGCAATTTATTTCAGCCAAACTAGGTATTCCTTTTAAAATTTTTCTTATTTCTAGTGGTGACTATAAAAATATAATGGAAAGTTATAAAGGCATATCAGTTCAAGTGGAAGAAGCTCTAGATCAACTTAATCAAGAAGAAACTCTTGATGCAAAAAGTTTAAGTGAATCAAATACTTTAAATAAAGAGATAAAAAATGTTAAGAAAGGAGAAGAAGCAAAAATAGTAGAAGATGCTCCGGTTATAAAAATTGTGGCAGTCATATTACGTAATGCCATAGAGGGTAATGCTTCCGATATACATATAGAAAATACAGGAGAAAAAATTAAAGTGCGTTTTCGAGTAGATGGGACTCTTCATACGAGCATAATATTGCCACCTAATGTTTATAATGGAATAGTGGCGCGTATAAAAATTTTAGCTAAATTACGTTTAGATGAAAAAAGAAAACCTCAAGATGGAGCCTTTAGTACTACTCTTAATGGACACAAAATTGATTTTCGTGTTTCTACCATGCCCGCTTATTATGGTGAAAAAGTAGTTATCCGTATTTTGGATGCAGAAAAAGGAGTTAAGCCCTTGGATCAATTAGGACTATCCAAAAGAAATCTTGATATGCTTCGGGAAGCAATCACTAAACCATACGGACTTATTTTAATTACTGGCCCAACAGGTTCTGGAAAATCCACCACTTTGTATTCAATGATGAATGAACTTGATAAAGAACACACTAATATTGTGTCTTTAGAAGACCCTGTGGAATATCATATGCCCGACATAAATCAATCCCAAATGATGCCCGAAATTGGATACACCTTTGCTTCCGGTTTGCGTTCCATTCTTCGTCAGGACCCAGATGTAATAATGGTTGGAGAAATTCGCGACAAAGAAACAGCTCAACTTGCTATTCAAGCAGCTTTGACAGGGCATCTTGTTTTATCGACCCTTCACACTAATAATGCCATTGGAGCAGTTCCTCGTTTGGTAGATATGGGAGTTGATCCTTACCTTATTGCCCCAACTCTTATTTTGTCCGTCGCTCAACGTTTAGCCAGAATGACTTGTCCAGCTTCCAGAAAACTTGTGCCGATGGATCCGAGTATTAAATTACAGATTGAAGATCAAATGAAAGATTTGCCACCTGAGTTTAAAAAAGAAATTGAAATTAAAGATGAAATGTATGACACTGTGCCATCAACAGATTGTCCATCAGGGACCCGTGGCCGTATTGCTATTTTTGAAATGTTTAAAATAGGAAGTGAAATGCAAAAAGTAATTTTGAAAAATCCTGTTGATTCTGAAATTTATAAAGTAGCCCGTAAAGATGGGATGCTAATGATGAGGGAGGATGCCATGATAAAAGCCATGAATGGCATTATTCCTTATAAAGAAGTTTTCAACTTTATTAATGAGAATGAATAGGAAATATCCACCCCGTCCTCCGACAAAAGTCGGAATCCACCCCTCAAGAGGGGAATTAAAAAATCATAAAAAGATATGAACTGGAAAAATTTTTTTGGCCTAACAACTATAAACATTATATTATGTCTTATTTTAATAACTACTTCAACACTATTTTCAAAAAATCTAACTGAAGGATATGGTGGATGGCCATTACATTTTTGGCCAATAAAGAGCTATGGCGTTGCTGGTTTTAGAATTTTTGAAACTGCTCCACCATTTTTAGTTTTAAATTTTGTTGTAGATATAACGTTTTGGTATTTGTTTACTTGCATAATTACCATTTTTAGAATCTTTAAAAAATAATAAATGCTGAAGAAAAATATTTCCACCCCGTCTCGCAAGCGATCCACCCCTCAAGAGGGGAATAAAAATGCAAACTCAAAAGAAAAATTCATCCACCCCGCTTCGATCAAAATCGAAGCACCCCTCAAGAGGGGAATTTTGGAACCCAGAATCTTTGTATCCATATTGGGAAATTTCTAGAAATAAGTTATTAACTGATAGAGCAAAAGAGTTGAGAAAAGCAGGAAATTTATCAGAAGTTTTATTTTGGCAAACATTTAAAGATAAAAATAAATTAGGTTTTGATATAGATCGGCAGGTGATAATAGGTAATTATATTGTTGATTTTTTTATTCCCGAATTAGGTTTAGTTTTTGAAATAGACGGGTCAAGTCACGATGATAAAGTTGAATATGACGCAGAAAGGGATGCTTTTATGGATGATCTGAACTTACAAGTAATCAGAATATTTGATCTAGATATAAAGAAAAATATGAATAGGGTTTGTGAGCTAGTGTTAAAAACAATACAAAAAAGAAAATTCGCGTTAAAATTCCCCTCTTGAGGGGTGCCCAAAGGGCTGGGTGGAGGTTTCCCTTGAAACTGTTTTATAGTATAATAAATATATGGGAGGAGATTAAATAAGATGGAAGGAGATAAAAGAAAAATTTTAATAGTGGATGATGATACATTCCTTTTAGATATGTATGCTTTTAAGTTTAGTCAGCATAATTTTGAAGTTTATACAGCTCCCGGTGGTTTGCAGGTTATTGAAAAACTGAAAGATGGATTTAAGCCCGACATAATTCTAATGGATATAATTATGCCCGAGATGGATGGTTTTGAAATGTTGGAAAAAATAAATAAAGATAATTTATCTCCTAATTCTACAAAAATAATTTTGTCTAATAAAAGCCAACAGGCTGATATTGATAAAGGTAATAGTTTAGGAGCATCAGGATATATAGTAAAAGCAAATTCTACACCTCAAGAAGTGATTGAACAGGTAGTTGGAATTTTATCAAAAAAAGTTATTAAGTAAATTAAAAATTAATTAAAAAATTTATGGATTATAAAAAGAAACTTGAAGAACTTATTTTAACTGTCATTCGTGAAAATGGCTCTGATTTGCATTTAGGAGTTGGAAAAGTGCCAGCTATTCGAGTAGCAGGAGAACTTGTTTTTTTATTGAAACATCCAGTTTTAACCAAAGAAGATGTGGTTGGTATTTTAAGTGAAATTTTAGATAAAACAAAAATAGCCAAGTTTATGGAAGACCTAGAAATAGATTTTTCTTATGATTTTCGCGGAGAGGCACGACTTCGTGGTAATGCTTTTTTTCAAAAAGGATTAATTAGTGTTGCTCTTCGATTAGTACCGAAAGTAAAATCTCTCGAGGAACTTCACTTACCTCCAATCATCGCAGATTTAGCTCGCAAAAAACAAGGTTTTTTTCTGGTAGTAGGTCCCGTTGGGCAAGGTAAATCAACCACATTATCAGCCATGGTGAATTTAATTAATAATGAACAAGCACGACATGTTGTAACCATAGAAGATCCAATTGAATATATGTTTACTCCAAACAAATCTATCATTGACCAACGTGAAGTTGGTATTGATACCAAAGACTTTTATACAGCACTTAAATCTGTTTTTCGTGAAGATGTGAATGTAATAATGGTGGGTGAAATGCGTAATCCTGAAACAATCGCTACAGCAGTAACTGCTGCCGAAACAGGACACTTAGTTCTTTCTACTTTGCACACCAATAACGCTTCGCAGACCATAGACAGAATTATTGATTCTTTTCCAGGCAATCAACAAGATCAGATTCGTCTACAACTGGCTTCTAGTTTATTGGGTATCTTTTCTCAGAGACTTATACCTAGAATCACTGGCGGACTTATTCCCGCCTATGAATTATTATTAAACAATAATGCGGTTTCTAATTTAATTCGCGAAAAACGTACACAGGAAATAGACGTAATTATAGAAACAGGAATGGAATCTGGAATGATAGATTTAAATCATTCATTAATAGAGTTGGTTCGCACTGGAGAAATTACCATAGAAAATGCACGTCAATTTTCACTTAATCCTAAGGGATTAGAAAGAATGATATAATAAGTTCCCTATGCTGGGCTTAGGGGATTATCCCCTAAGCCCAGCATAGGGGCAACAAAAATTATGCTTTTTAAATACAAAGTAGTAGATGACAAAGGAATAAACAAAGAAGGAGAAATCGACGCACCAAATCGTGATATTGCCATAAGTGGACTCCAGCACAGGGGATTTATCGTTATTTCTATCAATGATGAAGGAAAAGCTAAATCTATTTTTAATCTTTCTTTTTTTGGAAAGGTGCCGATGAAAGAAGTTGTTATTCTTTCTCGTCAAATATCAACTTTATTCGGAGCACAGGTTTCTGCCTTGAAAGCCTTTACTATGTTGGCTGCCAATGCGGAAAACAAAATTTTAGCAAAAAAACTTACAGAAATAAGTGATGACCTTCAAGCTGGAATTTCTATTTCAGAGGCTTTAGCCAAACATCCTGACGTCTTTTCAAATTTTTATATCAATATGGTGAAAGTAGGAGAAGAAACCGGTAAATTGAATGAGACCTTTGATCACTTAGCAAATTATTTAAATCGTCAGTATGCTCTTACTGCCAAAACGAGAAATGCGCTTATTTATCCAATCTTTGTTATTTGTACTTTTTTTGTAGTGATGGGACTTATGTTTGTGGTAGTTATTCCAAAACTTTCAGCTATTATTCTTGATTCTGGACAAGATCCGCCGATTTATACCAAAATAGTCATTGGACTTTCAACTTTTTTTGTACACTATGGTTTTCTTGTCATTATTTTCTTAGTAATTGCGGGTATTTGGCTTTGGAGAATGACCAAAACAGAAAAAGGTAAAATATATCTTGATAAAATGAAATTAGCTATTCCAGCAGTTGGTAATCTTTACAAAAAACTTTATCTCTCTAGAATAGCAGACAACATGGACACAATGCTTACTTCTGGTATTCCTATAGTTCGGGCCATAGATATTACTTCTGAAGTTGTCGGTAGTCGAGTTTATAAAGAAATATTGAAAGATGTGGCAGATGGAGTGAAATCAGGTTTATCTTTTTCGGTTGCTTTTGAAAAACATACAAAAGAAGTTCCAGGGATTATGATCCAAATGATAAAAGTGGGCGAAGAAACTGGTTCTTTGGGACAAATTTTAAAAACTTTATCAGACTTTTATAAACGAGAAGTTGATGATGCTATTGACACCTTAGTTGGTTTAATTGAGCCTATTATGATAGTGGTTTTAGGTCTGGGGGTAGGAATATTGCTAGTTTCTGTTTTAATGCCTATTTACAATCTTGCAGGAGGAATACAGTAGACCCCCTTCTTTATCCTCCCCCTTAATAAGGGGGAGGTTGGGTAGGGGTCCCTGTGGATAACTTTTTTGCATATTTATAATGATAAAAGTTATAATATATACATTAGAATAAAGTCGAAACTTCCGCATTAGAGCGGAAAAATATTATTAGCAATTAAAAAAATTATGAAGAATTTTAAAAAAGGTTTTACTTTAATTGAACTTTTGGTTGTGGTCGCTATCATTGGTATATTGGCTTCAGTTGTTTTGGCTTCGTTGAACTCAGCTCGTTCAAAAGGTTCAGATGCTGCCATTAAAGCTGCTTTGTCTGGTGCTCGCGCGCAAGCTGAGCTTTTCTATGACACAAGTCAGACATATGCCGCTGTTTGTACTTCTGGTTCTGTAAATGGTATCTATCCTATGGTATTAAACGCAGCCCAGAAACTTGCCTCTACAAACGTTCCTTTAACGACCAGCACAGATGTTTATGCTTATAGTAGTGCAGGTGCCTCAGGTTCTGCAGTATGTCATGCACAAGCAGGTTCTTGGGCAGCTATCGTGTCCTTAAAGAATCCTGCATCACCTTCTACTACTGGTGGATGGTGTGTTGATTCTACGGGTGTTTCCAAACAATCTGATACTCTTGGAAGCGGCATCTTTGCCTGTCCATAATTTTGAGTTAATTTAAACAAACAAAAACCACTCTTTAAAGAGTGGTTTTTGTTTGTTTATAGGTATGCTATAATTAATAAATTATAAGGTATTATTATAACTTTATTTTTTATGGATAAATTTAAAAAATATTTCATCCACCAAAATTTTCAAAAGAAAATTTCAGGTGGATTTACGTTACTTGAGCTTATGATCGTAGTTGCTATTATTGCTATTTTGTCTTCAGTTATTTTAGTTGCATTAGGTGATTCAAGAAATAAAGGAGTAGATGCATCCGTGAAAAGTAATTTGGATACCATAAGAAGCGAGTCTGAACTTTTTTATTCCAATAATGACAATTCATTTTTGCCGGCTGGCGGTTCTACTTTTGGTATTGCTACCTGTCCTGTTTATAATGCTTCCGGAACGAATATGCTTTCTAAAGATAAAACTATTGCTGATGCTTTGGCGGAAGCGGTAAAAAGAGGTACCAATGGAAGTTCTTGTTACAATTCTAACCTTAATTGGGCTATGGCGGTTGGTTTAAAAACTGATGCAAACACTTCTTGGTGTGTAGATAGCGGAGGTAATTCCAAGCAAGTGTCTTTAGCTCCGGCTAATGCTATAAATGGGACGACTTTTGTTTGTAATTAATTAATATTATTATGACTTTCATTTTAACAATTATTTTTTTCATTCTAGGTCTTATTATTGGAAGTTTTTTGAATGTGGTTATTTTTAGGTTCAATACAGAGCGTTCTTTTGGCGGAAGAAGCGGATGTATGACTTGTCAAAACAAACTTTGCTGGTACGAACTAATACCTTTAGTCAGTTTTTTTGCTTTAAAAGGGAGATGTCGAAATTGTAAAGCAAAAATTTCCATTCAATATCCAATAGTTGAGTTAATAACTGGTTTAATTTTTGCTGGATTATTTTTAAAGTTTCAAGATATTTTTTTTATAAATACTCTTGTCTTCTCTATTTCCTATGCTTATTACGCTACAATGTTTTCTATTCTTTTAGTTATAGCAGTTTATGATTTTAAGCATAAAATAATTCCCGATATGCTCTCTCTTATTTTCGGTGTAATAACTTTCGTTGGTTTATTTTTCTTTGCTAATTATTTATTTTATCCCCACATTCCATCTATTTTAGAATTTTTGTCAGGGATATTATTAGCACTACCTTTTGCCTTTTTATGGCTTGTCTCTAAAGGAACTTGGATGGGTCTGGGAGATGCAAAACTTGCTTTGGGATTAGGTTGGTTACTTGGATTTTCTGGGATACTTTCTGGAGCAGTGGTGGCCTTTTGGTCAGGAGCGATAGTAGGACTTTTTCTTATAATTTTTTCAAAAAAGCATGGAATGAAAACCGAAATTCCATTTGCTCCGTTTTTAGTCTTGGGCGTATTGATAGCATTCCTTTTTGAATTAAGTCTTTTTCCAATTGGGTTTTAAGATTATGTATAAGCTAAAAGCTAAAAACTATAAGCTAAATAGGGGTATGACTTATGTAGAACTTATTGTAGTTTTAAGTATTTTTTCCATAATGACTTCTATTATTCTTTTTAACTATGGAAAATTTCAAACGAATGTTGATATAAAAATTTTAGCGAATGACATTGCTTCAAAAATTGTTGAAGCACAAAAATCTGCCATTTCTGGCCAAGTGAATCTTAATGCACCTCTCAATTGGAAACCATCTTATGGTATTTATTTTGATACTTCCAGTAGTAATAACAAAAAGTTTATTTATTTTGCAGATCTTATCCAAGATAATGCTTATGATTTGTCTAGTTGCGGGAGTGGAGGAGAATGTTTAGATAATATAAGTATAACTAAAGGTAATTATATTTCTCGTATAGATCGTTATTTAGGTTCGACCCCTACTCCTATTACCAATCCTTTATCTATCACTTTTAAAAGACCAGATTCTAGTGCTATTTTTAGTTCAAATGGTTTGTTATTAAATGGTTTTGATTATATACAAATTACTGTTTCTTCTTCTGATTTGACTGTTGCCAAAATAAAAATATATCCTTCTGGTAGGATTCAGATTAATTAAATGCAAAAAATAAATTCACAAAAAAATAAAGGGTTTACTATCATAGAAACGATGATTGCGGTTTCTCTTTTTTTGATTGTGGTTGTGATTGGCATAGGTTCTTTATTGAACACTACTTCTCTTAATAGAAAATCTCAAGATACACGTTCTATTATGGATAATTTAAGTTTTATTATGGAAGATATGTCTAAAAATTTACGAACCGGATACGATTATCATTGTAGCAATAGTTTATCTAACCTTAGCGCTCCTTTAAGTTGTGCAGGTGGTGGTGGAATAATATCTTTTAAATCTTCTTCTGACGGTGGTCAGTGGGTTTATGAAATACTTTCTGATGGTACCTTGCAAAAATCTATTTCCGGTGGAGCTGTCGGAACTTTCGTAGTACTAACTCCTCCTGAAATTAAAATTGATCCAACTTCTTATTTTTTAGTGACTGGAGCTGAAGCAGGGGATAATTTACAACCGTTTGTGACAATTAAATTAATTGGAACAATAACTTCAGAAAATAATGTTGTTACGCCTTTTTCATTACAAACATCAGTATCACAGCGATTAATAGATATTTAATATGATAAAACTTTTTAAACAAAAAAATAAAAAAAGCGGATTTACCCTAGTTGAAACACTTATTGCTCTTTCAATTTTTTCAGTATCCATTATAGCTATGATGTCTATTTTAGGAAGTGGGATAGCTAATACAAATTATGCTAAAAATAAAATAGCAGCTTCATATCTAGCACAAGAAGGTATTGAGTATGTTAGAAATATAAGAGATAACGATGTTTTATACACAAGTGCTACTGGAAAGAATTGGGCTACTTTTAGAGATGCTAGTATCGCTAGTATAACTCCACCAGCTCCTACTAGTCTTAATTTTAATCGCACAATACAAAAAATTATAGTTAATCCAGATGAAGTAAAAATTTCTTCAACTGTTTCTTGGACTCAAGGATCTGGACCTTTTAGTATTACTTTTTCAGAGAATTTATTTAATTGGGTAGAATGATGAATATAAAAAAAATAAAAAAGAATAAAGGGTTCGTTTTACTTTTTGTGATTGTAATCTCGAGTATTATTTTAGCGATAACATTAAGTATTATGAATATTTCACTTAAAGAAATAAAATTTGGTACCTCGGCTAGAGATACGAATGACGCTTTTTTTGCTGCTGATGCTGGATCTGAGTGTGCTTTATTTAATGATAAATCGACTCAAAACAAATTTCCTTTAGCAGGTCCTGCGGTAACAATAACATGTGCTAATGTGAGTATCTTACCTGTTTTTTCTTCAGGAGTTTATCGTTTTACTGTTGCAAATTTAGGTAGTATGGGACAAAGTTGTGCAATAGTAACCGTAGATAAATCTGTTTCACCAGTGTCCGTTATTTCTAAAGGATATAATGTTGGCGATGCTTCTTGTCTTTCTTCTAGCGCAAATCGTGTTGAACGTGAACTTCAAATGACATTTGTTGCAAATAGTGTAGCAGTAGCTACCTATGATAAGCCACAAAGTATGGGTAATAGAAATTCATTAATCACTATAACGGGAGACACAATTTGGAATTATAATGGTTATCCAAATACTAATGCTTTAGATGGTAATTATTCCACCACTACTTATACCACAACAGGATTAGTAAGCATTGCTGGTCATTATACGACTTTTGATTTTGGTACAGCTATTATTATTCAGGAGGCAAGATATTGGTGGTTTGCTGGTGGACCTCAGAGTTTTACTGCTAAATGGCAAGGCTCAAATAACAACTCAACTTGGACAGATTTATCAGCAGATTTTCCTACCAATGATGGAAGTAATAACCCTGTTGTATTAGGAAACCTAAATAGTAATACTACTGCTTACAGATATTATAGATGGATGGGTGTTTCGGGAACTGCATATAACAACGGAGGCATGTCTGAGATAGAATTTAAAATAAAATAATGAACAAGTTTGAAATTCAAAAAAGAATACAAAAATTGCGAAGCGAAATCGCAAGATTGCGAGATGCGTATCATACGAAAGATATTGGTACAGACGATGTTTATGATTCTCTGACTAAAGAATTAAAAAAATTATTAGAAGAATATCCTGAATTTAATGATCCAAATGCTCCGGAAAACAGAGTAGCTGGTAAACCGCTTGAAAAATTTGTGAAAGTGAAACATAAAATCAGAATGCTTTCCTTAAATGATGTGTTCAGTGAAGAAGAATTATATGATTGGGAAAATAGAATAAAAAAGCTTCTTCCCCCTCTCCTTATTAAGGAGAGGGGTAGGGGTGAGGTGGATTATTTTTGTGAAATTAAATTTGATGGACTGGCGGTATCGCTTATTTATGAAAAAGGAAAATTTGTCAGAGGTGCAACAAGGGGAGATGGTTTTATTGGAGAAGACATCACTCAAAATTTAAGAACAGTAAAATCAATACCACTTTTCCTCACCCCGTCTGCTTCGCATCCACCCCTCTCCATTTTAGGAAAAATGGAGAGGGGAAGGGGTGAGGTGAATTCTATTCCAGATTATATAGAAGTCCGTGGGGAAGTTTTAATGAGTAAAAAAACTTTAATAAAATTAAATCTAAAAA
>JAPLXV010000012.1 GCA_026395895.1 Candidatus Nomurabacteria bacterium
CTAACTATTGGTATGGGAATGTAGGTATTTCAGGTCCATGGAATACTGGAGCATTAACAAACACAACAACTTACAATATTACTTGTACTGGTGCTAGCGAAACAATATCAGCAAGTGATTCAGTGACAGTTACTGTTGGATCAGTACCTCCTACACCTCAAGGTCCAACTGTAACTCTCCTTGCTTATCCTCCAAGTATCCAATCTGGCGGAAATTCTGTTCTCACTTGGTCTTCTACCAACGCAACCTCTTGTTCTGGTTCAGGAACTAATTCCTCCGCAACTTCTGGTTCTATGATAGTTTATCCTTTAACAACAACAACTTACTCAATCACTTGTACGGGAACAGGAGGAAGTGCTAGTGGTACAGCAATAGTTTATGTAAGCAATAATCAAATTTGTCAGGATCCAAGCGCTACTAATTATCGTGGAACATTACCTTGTGACTACTATCAACCAATTTTAACTTGTCGAGACCCGAACGCAACAAACTATAGAGGATCATTACCATGCAATTACTATCAATACCCTCAAACTTGTCAGGATCCGAGCGCAACTAACTATCGCGGAACGTTACCTTGTAATTATTATCAATATTATCCTCAAGTCTGCCAAGACCCAAGCGCAATAAATTACAGAGGATCGTTGCCTTGCAATTACTATCAATATCAATCAGTCTGCCAGGATCCAAATGCTTTAAATTATAGAGGAACCTTGCCATGTACATATAATACATATGTTAATAATCAACCAACCGTAAATCTTTCTGTGGATAATACAAGTGTATCTTTTAATGGAACTACTTTTGTTCGTTGGTATACTACCAACGCAGCTTCTTGTTATGCTAGTGATGGATCCATCGGCTGGGCTGGAGCAAAAAGTATTGGTCCAGGTAGTTTTTATACTGGATCATTAACCTCAGGTAAAACTTATACAATTACTTGTACTAATAATTATGGATCAGCTACCGATTCAGCATCGGTATCCGTCCGTTCACAAACAACTCCTGTAACTCCTAATCCTAGACCTACTCCAACTTCACTTGTGCTTATCACCTCTTCCGTAGACCGCAATCAACCAATCGTACCTACGATTGACAACACCAGACCAAAACCGGGAGATGAAATTAATTACACTGTAAATTATCAAAACATCGGCACAGGAGCAATCACTAATCTTACTTTGCGAATGAATCTTCCTACAGAAGTAGATTATATGTTCTCAAACCCAAGTAGCCCGACTATTTCTGGCAATACTTTGATCTTTAACTTAGGAACATTAAAAGCAAACGGCCAAGGCACAGTGACAGTAAGAGTGCGAGTACGAGAAAATATTCCTACTGGAACAAGTTTGAATTTTCCTGCAACTCTTTCTTACATTGATCCTTCTGGTTTTCCTCAATCAGTAAATGCTAATGTCTCTGCTCAAATTTCAGGCACTTCAACTGCAAATGAAACGGTACAACTAGGAGCACTTGCCTTCTTATTTGGAAATGGAGGTTTCTTACCAAACTCTCTCTTGGGTTGGCTTCTACTTATCTTGTTAATTGTTTTGCTCGTTATGGCTGGAAGAAAAGCGTACTACGGATCGGCCGTTGTCGTTGCTCCAAATAATACAAATAATCATAGCTAAATGGGTACTCTATACCCTATGCGGATAAATAAATACTTAGCTTTGAAAAAAATCTCTACTCGCAGAGGGGCTGATGAGTTGATTAAAAATAAAAAAGTTCTTATCAATGGAAAATTGGCAATCCTCGGCAGTAGAGTAAATGAAACTGATCTCGTAGAAGTAAAAAACACAAAACCTAAAGAGTATTTATATTTCGCTTATAATAAACCGATAGGATTTGAAACAAATTCTCCCAAAAAAGGGCTTTTCCCTTTAGGCAGATTAGATAAAAATTCTCATGGACTTATGATCTTAACAAACGACGGAAGAATTACCGATCAATTATTAAATCCAAAATATTTTCACGAAAAAGAATACGTGGTAAAAACAAAAGAAAAATTACGTTCTAACTTCAAACAAAAAATGGAAGCCGGAGTAAACATCGAAGGATATATTACCAAAAAGTGTGCCGTTAAAATAATAAATGAAAATACTTTCAGGGTTATATTAACTGAAGGTAAAAAACATCAAATCCGCAGAATGTGTTCAAATCTTTTCCAAGAGGTGGCTGATTTGAAACGAGAAAGAATTATGAATATAAAACTCGAGAGCCTTAAATCAGGTGCTTCTAGAGAGATAAAAGGTGAAGAATTAGCTTTATTTTTAAGCTCAATGCTCAAACCGCAATAAAAAAGCTTGACAAATCAAACGTAATATACTATACTTAATAGACAAATAGGTGCGAAAAGAGTCGATTTCTAGAGTTCAACCCGCACACTTATCTTTATGAAGCGCCCTTGGCGTATTGTGATCAATATCATAAGAATAAGTGTGCGGGTAAATCTTAATTTGTATTTAACAACTTAATTTAAAAAATCAATGACTGGTACAATAAAAAGACTCACTGATAAAGGTTTCGGTTTCATCACAGGTGAAGGACTACAGAAAGATTTATTCTTTCATAGTAATTCCCTCGTCGGCGTAAGCTTTGACGAATTGCATGAAGGCGATGCTGTTTCTTTTGAAACAGAGGAATCCCCAAAGGGATTAAATGCTACGAACGTACAACGTGCGTAATATCTAACCTTATCAATAAAAAAAGCCCCGCTTGGGGCTTTTTTTATTTCACTAATTTTGATAAACGAGATTTCTTGCGAGCAGCATTATTTTTTTTGATAACGCCTTTCTTAGCTGTCTTATCTATAATAGCAAAAGCGGAACTTAATAATTTCTCTGCCGCTTTTTTATCTGTTTTTGCAGTTTTTTCAATCTTTTTAATTATATCTTTCATCACATGCTTTTGACGATCATTAAAAGCCTTCTTGCGAAGAGAACCCCTAACTGCTTTTTTAGCTGATTTTATAATTGGCATATGTGTAATCTAACAGAAAACTCCCTAAAATGCAAACCTATTTTATAAAAACTATAAATCCCCTTCTTCAATCTCTGCATCTCTCAAAATATTCTTGAGAATTTTGGGATGAATAATTTTTGAAGTATGTTTTGGAATAGTAATACGCACTCCTTTTTTATTATAAAAGATCATATGACTTCCACTTTGACGGGACAAAGAAAATCCTTTAGCTTCTATTATTTTTATAATCTGACGAGCATTGAAACGAAGAAGTTTAGGAGACATAATTATGATACGGCAATTTGAAAATTAGAAAGACTAAAAAATCTTTCTGGGGTGTTCAATTTTTCCTTTTTTGCTACTCTGTCTGCCAAATGAAGTTTAATAGCATCTTTGATATTTTTTACTACTTCTTCATAGGTTTTACCCTGGGTATAGCATCCTTGTAAGTCTAAACACTCGGCGACAAAGCCTTTATTATCTTGCTCTATAATAACTGAAAAATTTTGAATTTTCATATTTATATGATACCAAATTTTGTAAATATAGCAATAAATTTATAAAGGAATATAATATTAACTATGATTAATCAACCATTGTTAGATTTTATTAAACAACAATTACAAGTAGGTTTAACAAAAGAAAAAATAACTAGTGATTTATTAACTAATGGCTGGACCACTCAAGACATAGAAGAAGGTTTCAAGGCTGTTGTTCCACCAATATCAGCTACAACACCTCCAGTCAGTCCATATGCTGGAGCTTCTTATCCACAAAACACAAATCCAATAAAAACAGTAGAAACTCAACAACAAACTTTTCAGCCACAAACTCAACAATCTACTGTTTTAAAAACAAAAAATCACTCAAATAAAAAATTGTTTTTTATAATATTAATATTACTTGTATTAGTAAGTGGGACTTCTGCTTATTATTTCAAAGATAA
>JAPLXV010000029.1:0-2315 GCA_026395895.1 Candidatus Nomurabacteria bacterium
TTTTTCTAGTGGCAGTTCATTTTTTTCCTATTGGAAAGAAATGACTCTTTCTATTGTTGAATCATTGCCAGTAATGAGTATTGTCCTATCTCTCTTATTGATTTTCGTTTTCTTTTTATCACTTAGGTTCGCAGCAAAACAAATTATTATTAGGAATCAATTATCATTATCAATTTAAATAAAACCATGAAAAAAATATACGAAGATATAAAAAAAGTTTTTGAATCAAAAATTTCAACTAGGATTTTAATTGGAGTCGGGATTGTTATAGTGGCTATGTTAATATTTTCTGCTGGAATTTTTGTCGGTTTTCATAAAGCATCTTTCGGGCGCGATTGGGGAGATAATTATGAACGTAATTTTGGAATGAGACCTGATCGTCCTATGTTTGGTAGGGATAATTTTCCAAATGCTCACGGAGCGACAGGTAAAATAATAAAAGTAGAATTACCAACAATAATAGTGCAAGACCAAGACAACACGGAAAAAGTAATTTTAATAAAAAGTGATACCCAAATACAAAATTGGTTCACCAAACAACCAAGGTCAAATAGAAGCAAAACTCATCAGGGTAATGCCGTTTGGTATTCCTGTCCCTCCGTCAACAACGGCGGCACCAACAAAATAATATGAAGACATATCTCATCAAAATTAAAGCTTATATTATTAAGCATAAAATCATTAGTGCAATATTTTTTATAGGAATATTATTTCTTGGATATTGGGGATACGGAAAATTAACAAGCACAACTGGAGAAACACAATATATAACAACCACTGTGCAAAAAGGTACAATCGTCTCTTCCGTTACCGCAAGTGGACAAGTTGAAAGTTCTAATCAAATAGATTTAAAAACTCGCGCAACAGGTCAAATCGTTTATGTAGGTGCTAAAGCGGGAGACATAGTAAAAAAAGGAAAAACTCTTTTTTCATTAGACGCGCGTGATGCACAGCAAGCTGTCCGAAATGCTCAAACAAGTTTAGAAACCGCTAAGCTTGATTTAGAAAAATTTCAGCAACCACCAGACTCTGTGGCTGTACTTGTAATTAAAAAAGCCATCGCGGACGCAGAAGCATCAAAACTTGACGCAGAAAAAGCAATTACAGATGCATATAGAGCATTACTTAATACCTCCGTAGTGGCATCTCCTGTTAATTCTTCTGATACACAAACTGCACCTACAATAAGTGGAACATATATAAAAGACAAAGAAGTAGTCATTACTATAAGTGTTTATCAAACAGGAAATGGAGCATATTTTAACGCAACTAGTGTTCCCGTTGGAGTTGTAAGTGGGTCGGGAAATGTGACAACCGTAACTCCTCAACCTATTGGTGATTCAGGACTTTATATTAAATTTGCAACTGCTTCTTCAAATCAATCTAACTGGATAATTACCCTGCCAAATAAATCCGCAACTACTTACAACGCAAATTACACTACATACCAAGATGCCATTGATAATCAAAAAAAAGTAGATGACACAGCAGACCTAACTATCGCCCAAAATAATAAAAGTTTAAATGATTTGTATCAACCAGATGCTCTCACTTTAAGAACAAAACAACTTGCAGTTAAACAAGCACAAGATACACTTTCAAATGATCAAATAGTTTTGTCTGATTATTATGTCATTGCTCCTTTCGACGGAATAATTGCGAGTGTCACGGGAAAAGTTGGAGATACTGCTTCGGGAACACTTGGCACGATAATTACAAATCAAGAAATTGCCCTATTATCTATGAATGAAGTAGATGTAGCAAAAATAAAACTTGGACAAAAAGCAACAATAACATTTGATGCTATTCCAGATTTATCTATGACGGGTTCTGTGGTAGAAATTGATACTATTGGTACAGTATCTCAAGGAGTGGTGTCATATAGTGTAAAAATTGCATTTGATACAGAGGACGCCCAAGTAAAACCAGGAATGAGCGTCTCTGCCTCAATTATTACTGATTCAAAAACAGACGTACTTCTTGTACCCTCTAGCGCAATAAAAACTCAAGGTACTACAAAATATGTACAAATATTTTCTACTCCTCTTGCTGCACCACTAGCAGGGTCACAAGGGACACCTTCTGTCATAGCACCAAATCAAATTGCAGTTGAAACTGGATTGACTGATGACACAAATACAGAAATCATTTCTGGATTAAAAGAAGGAGATCAAATAGTCTCACGAACAATTACTAGCACCACAACAACTACAAAAGCTCCGACAACAACTTCCCTTCTAGGAGGAGCAGGTGCACGTGGCTTAGGAGGTGGAGGAGGTGGAGGAAATTTTGGAAGATAAAAAAAGAATGATAGA
>JAPLXV010000029.1:2323-2899 GCA_026395895.1 Candidatus Nomurabacteria bacterium
AGACGTGTGCTCTTCCGATCTAAAAGTTCTGTAGAAGATTTTAGGGCTTTGAAAGGTGTAAGTTTTACCATAAAAGATGGAGAATATGTCGCCATCATGGGGCCGTCTGGTTCTGGTAAATCGACCCTCATGCATATATTAGGAGCATTAGATAGCCCAACCTCTGGAACATATTTTCTTGATGGTAAAGATGTTTCTACTCTTTCCGATGATGAGCTCGCAGATATTAGAAGAGACAAAATCGGTTTCGTTTTTCAAGCCTTCAATCTTTTACCTCGTGCGACAGTCTTACGTAATGTGTCATTACCTCTCGTCTACGAAGGAATACACGATGGAGAAAGGGATAAGCGTGCGAGAACTGCGCTTCTTGATGCAGGATTAGAAGAAAGTCACTTTGGACATCTTTCCAATCAACTTTCCGGAGGACAAATTCAACGTGTAGCTATTGCGCGGGCATTAGTAAATAATCCAACACTTATTTTGGCTGACGAACCAACAGGCAATCTCGATTCAAAAACAGGAGAAATCGTTTTGGAAACATTTCAAAAACTAAATCGCAACTTTGGACGTACTATT
>JAPLXV010000009.1 GCA_026395895.1 Candidatus Nomurabacteria bacterium
GAACAGATTTTGCTACTATATCAAATGAAATGATTTCTCGTATTGAATATATACTTAATACGAGACCAAGAAAGCGTCTGGGTTGGAAGACGCCATTAGAAGTTTTTAATGAAAGTGTTGCACTTCAATGTTGAATGTACTATTTTATAATTTGCATTTTTCCAAACTTTATGCTAATGTATAAAAATGTTAACTACAAAGAAAAAGCAAGCAGTTATAAAGAAAAATCAAATCCACGAGAAAGATACAGGCTCTTCTGAAGTTCAGGTGGCTGTTTTATCTACCCAAATAGAGGAATTAGCTAAACATTTAAAGAGACATAAAAAAGACAATACCTCTCGTCGAGGACTTATAAAAATGGTGGCTGATAGACGAAATCATTTAAAATATTTAGAACGCAAGGATAAGACTCGCTACAATGCACTGATGAAAAAGATGAACCTTGTCTAATTTTTTGCTATAATCTACTTATGACTGTTATAAAAAATAAAGAACAAAGGGTTGGAGTTTTTATTGATACGCAAAATTTGTACCATTCTGCTCGCAACTTGTATAAAGCGCGAGTCAATTTTGGTGCTGTTTTAAAAGAAGCGGTAGCGGGTAGAAAACTCGTTCGGGCCGTGGCTTATGTTATTACATCTGAAACAGGAGAAGAGAAAAATTTTTTTGAAGCGCTTAGTAAATTAGGTATTGAAACTAAAACCAAAGATTTGCAGATATATTATGGCGGATTTAAGAAGGGTGATTGGGATGTTGGTCTGGCTGTGGATGCAATTAAATTCGCATCTAAATTAGACGCGGTAGTTCTTGTGGCTGGTGACGGAGATTATGTACCGATGGTGGAATATATTCAAAATATGGGTACACAAGTAGAAGCTATTTCATTTGGTAAATCAACCTCTGGCAAACTTCGCGAGGCCGTGGATGATTTTATTGATCTTTCTTTGAATCCAAAAAAATATTTAATAGGGATGAGGTAAAATTTTGAATAAAACAATATGCAAAAAAAAGAATATAGTGTAGAAATTGGTGGTAAAACTTTGACCGCTATTTTCTCAGATTTAGCAGAACAAGCACATGGTTCAGTCATTTTAAAATATGGCGAAACAATTGTCTTAGCAACAGCTTGTATGTCTCACGATAAGCAAGAGGGTTTAGGATTTTTTAATTTGACGGTGGATTATATGGAAAAATTCTATGCCACTGGAAAAATTTTAGGATCTAAATTCATGCATCGAGAAGGCAAGCCGTCGGAAGATGCAGTCTTAGCTAGCCGAGTGATTGATAGAACTCTTCGTCCACTTTTTGATCAGTCAATTCGTCACGCAGTGCAAGTGATTGTGACAGTTTTGTCTTTGGATGTTGATGATCCGACTGTTTTGGCTGTAAATGCCGCTTCTCTGGCTTTAGCCGTGTCTGACATTCCTTGGAATGGACCAATTGGGGCTGTACGTATTGGAAAATATGATGACGATACTTTGAAGATAAGTCCTGCTCAAGCATTACGAACTGGTGATACAAAATATAAATTTGATTTAACTATCTGCGGGAAAGACGGAAACATAAATATGATTGAAGCTTCAGCTCATGAAGTAAGTGAAGATGATTTAGAAGAAGCATTTAAAAAAGCCAGTGAAGAAATAACTAAATTAGAAAATTTCCAAAAGAAAATTGTGGCTGAAATAGGTATTTCTAAAAAAGTGATAGAAACAGAAAAAATATCAGACGAGTCAGAAAAACTATTTAAGGAAAACATTTTACCAAAAATGGAAGATGCTATTTTTTCTGGTCCAGGCAAAAAAGAAATTGATGGATTGCATAATGTTTGGAATAAAATGGTGGCAGAAAAATTCTCAGATCGAGATGATTTTACTTTAGAGGATAATCTTTTTGATGAAACAGAAAATAAAATGATTCATCAGAAGGCGATTAAAGATAACAAACGAGCTGATGGCAGAGCCATGGATGAACTTCGTGATTTATATGTACAAGCTGGAGGACTTTCTTCAATTTTGCACGGTAGTGGAATTTTTTATCGTGGAGGAACGCATGTACTTTCTGTTCTTACTCTTGGTGGCCCAGAAGAAAAACTTTTAATTGATGGAATGGAATCAAGAGTAGAAAAAAGATTTATGCATCATTATAATTTTCCACCATATTCTAGCGGAGAAGTCGGTCGGGTAGGTAATACTGGCCGTCGAGAGATCGGACATGGAGCTTTAGCAGAAAAAGCATTAGCTATGGTGTTGCCAAGTGTAGAAGAATTTCCTTACACTATGCGTATAGTTTCCGAGTCAATGGCTTCAAATGGTTCTACTTCCCAAGCTTCAATTTGTGCTTCTACTTTAGCTTTAATGGATGGAGGAGTGCCAATTAAAGCTCCGGTGGCTGGTATTGCTATGGGGTTGATGTTGAGCGAAGCAAAGTCCGCCTCTGGCGGATATGAATATAAAATATTAACCGACATTCAAGGACCAGAAGATCATCACGGTGATATGGATTTCAAAGTGGCTGGTACCAGAAATGGCGTTACCGCTATTCAATTGGATGTAAAAGTAGAAGGAGTACCGATAAAAATATTGGGTGAAGCTATGTTGCAATCGAAAAAAGCAAGAGTTGCAATTTTAGATAGAATCGAAAAAGAAATACCAAAACCTCGGGCAGAAATTTCTCCAAATGCGCCAAAAATTTTGATTATGAGAATTAAACCTGATCAAATTGGTATGGTTATTGGGGGAGGAGGCAAAACTATTAAAGAAATAAAAGAAAAATCTGGAGCAGAAATAACCATTGAAGATGATGGAACTGTTTATCTAACTGGTAAGGGTGAGACAGCTGAATTAGCCAAAAAGACCATAGAAGAAATGACCCACGAATTCAAAGTTGGGGAAATATTGAAAGGTGAAGTAGTAAGGCTTGCTGATTTTGGAGTTTTTGTCAGACTTAACCACTTTACAGATGGGATGGTGCATATCTCCGAAATGGCCCCATTTCGCGTGGAACGAGTTAGCGATATAATAAGAGAAGGAACGATAGTTCCAGTAAAGGTTATAAAAGTTGATCCAGAGCAAGGAAAAATTGGCTTGTCTATTAAAGAAGCTGATAGTGGATTTTTTAAGAAACCTTAATTTTTTTAAGCTGGGTTTCTGTCTCCCTAAACCCAGCTTAGGGGGAGGCTTTAAGGAGCCAAAATTTATGGATGAAAATAAATTAAAAAATAAAAATGTAGAAACTTATACAGCCGATATGGTGAAGGCTATTGAAAGTGACAAAGGGGGATTGATAAAAAAAATAATTCACGAAGAAGAAGAACACGAAGCTGAAAAAGTAAATTTATCTCCGGGGTCAAAGAAAAACAGAACATTTATGTTTATAGGCATGGTGCTTGTATTTTTAGCTTTGGTTGTTTTGGTTTTTTTAGCATTTTTCAATAACAAAATTAATACTGTTCCAGTTGTGCCACAAGCTAGCTCGATTATTTTTACCGATCAGACCGATTTTACGCCGATTGATGGTTTAACTAAAGAAAAAATAGCAGAAACTATTTCAAATGAAGCAAATAATACTAAAGTAAAAATCGGAGGAGTGGGTGGAATTTATTTAACAGAAAATAAAAAGGTTGTAGGGTTTAGTAGATTTAGTACGCTTATAAAAAACAGCCTTACCGCGAGTCAGATTGGCTTGATCAATGATAATTTTTTACTTGGTACATTTAAAAGTGGGTTAAGTTCTATTTCACCGAATATTGGGGATTTATTTATACTATTAAAAGTTAAATCTTTTTCCGACATTTTCCCTGTGATGCAAAGTTGGGAGAGCAAAATGCTGTATGATTTGCATGGATTTTTTGGAGTAAAACTTTCTCCAGAAACTAATTATTTATTTACCAAAAATTTTGAAGACGGGATTGTGGCTAATAAAAACGCTAGAATTTTGAAAGACAACGACGGTCAAATTATTTTAATGTATGTTTTTGCCGACGATAATTCCATCATCCTTACCAAATCTGAAAATGCAGTCAGTGAACTAATCCTCCGCCTCAACTCCAGCCAGATTAAGAAATAAAAAAGCCGATTAAAATTTTAATCGGCTTTTGCTTCATTTTTTTTTGAAGTAACAATAGAGCCTATATAGAGGCTCCAACCAATCCAATAAAATCATATATTCTACTACGAGAATCGTTAGAGCACCGACAATAGGGTAATTAAGATAGTGATCAAGTGGACAGGATGATTTTAAATTGAAGTACACTAGTATACTTCCTACTAATATAACCAAAACTATTAAAACATGGTCTCTCTTTTTCATTTTGTAGCGCCTCCAGGGCTTGTTTTTTTATTGATTTAACAGAGAATTAAGAATTATTTTCTGAACATAGTATATACTAAATGTCAATAAGTGTAAATAGTGTTGTACAAATTTGACAACGGTATCTAGTTTTGCTATACTTCCCTTATGATAGATAAAACACTAGAAAAATTAAGTTTAAAAAGTGAAGAAATAAAAGCTTTTATTTATATGCTTGAAAATGGTGAACAGACTGTTGGTATGTTAGCTAAGAAAATAGGTATTTCCCGACCATCGCTTTATGGTTTTCTTACAAATTTACAAAAACAAGGTTTAGTCATTGAGTCACAAAAAAATGGAATTAAAACATTTTCTGTAGTTTCAAAAGAAAGAATTGATTCCTTTCTTAACCAAAAAATTGAAGATTTAACTAGAACTAAAACTGATATTCAAAATTTGTTTGTTAATATTCAAACTGGCAAAATAGTAACCAGTCCGAAATTCCAATTTTTTGATGGCAAAGATGGCGTGCAGCATGTCCTCAAAGATCTGCTTCTTTATCACAATATTGAGACTCAAGCATATTGGCCCATCAAAGCAATGATTGAAATTCTCTCGGAAGATTTCTTTATTTATTTAAATAAAGAGCGTATAAAAAGAAATATATATACTGAGGCGATTTGGCCAGAAAACCAAAAAATTGATATTGCTAAACACCCATACATGGGGGCTGGAGAGGATTTTTTGAGAGAAATAAGAATTGCTCCTGAAGAAATTGATTTTTCTATGGGATATTGGATATATGAAAACAAGGTAGCTTTTATTTCGTCTAAAAAGGAGTGTTTTGGTTTTATCATTGAGAGTAAAGAGTTTGCAAAAATGCTTTTATCGCAACATCAACTAATTTGGAAAGTTTCCAAGCCGATTTCTATATCAACAAATGAAACAAAAAAATTTATTGAAAACTTAGATAAATAAAAGCTTGTAAAAAAGAAGCATGTTTGATATTATTATAAACATGTTAAACAGTAAATTATTATTTAAACTTCCTGTTATAATAACTAAGCAGAATCGGCGTTTTGTGGCGTATACTCCTGCTTTAGATATTTCAACTTCAGGTAAAACACAAAAAGAAGTTAAAAATAAATTTATTGAATTGGTTAATTTGTTTCTTGAAGAAATATTGGAGGCTAAAACAATAGATGATGTTCTTAGTGAACTTGGTTGGAAAAAAGTACAAAAAACTTGGATTCCTCCGAAAATTATAGCTTCTCCTTATATCAATATAAAAATACCAACACTTGCCTAATATATGACTCGCATCCAATCAATTCATTGGAAAGAGTTTGAAAAATTTTTACTAAAAATAGGGTGTGTTTTTAAAAGGGAAAAAGGTGACCATAGGATATATTGGAAAAAAGGAATGAAAAGGCCTATCGTAATTCCTAGAGATACATCTCTTCCAGCTTTCATTGTTTCTAATAATTTAAAATCTCTTAATATATCCAGAGAAGAATATTTAAAAATAATTAAGAAATTATAATTTTACGATTTTTAGTTGCTTTTTTGGGAGAAAGTGATAGTCTTTACATATTATGTTAGACAAGAAAATAATTAAAGAAAAATTGGAAAAAGAAAGAGATATACTTCTCGACCAAATTCGCGATATCGGAAAGTTAAATCCGGAAACGAATGAGTGGGAAGCAATTCCAGAGGAATTAAATTCTAGAGAATCAGATCAAAATGATATGGCTGATAGATTTGAAGATTTTGAAGCCAGAAGCGTGATGATTAAAGCCCTAGAATCAAGACTGAATGATGTTTTGGCTTCGTTGAAAGGATTAAATAGAGAATCTTTCGGTAGATGTGAAGTTTGTAAAAAAGATATCGAGATGGATCGTATGGAAGTAAATCCTGCGGCCAAGACATGCAAGAAGCATTTAAATGGGTAATTTTATTTCTGTAATTTTATTAAATCATGGCTTTTGCAAAAGTTTATTCAGCACAAGTAAACCTGCTTTCTGGACAAATCGTAACGATTGAGGTTGATTTGTCGAAAGGTTTGCATACTTTTAGTGTGGTGGGTCTTCCGGATAATGCCGTAAATGAGTCAAAAGACAGAGTCAGTTCAGCTATAAAAAATTCCGGTTTTAAATCTCCAAAAGCTAAAAATCAAAAAATTATTGTTTCTCTTTCGCCGGCCGATCTGAAAAAAGAAGGACCGTTTTTTGATTTGGCTATTGCTTTGTCTTATATGCTGGCTTCCGATTATTTAAAATTTGATCCGGAGAAAAAAATTTTTCTGGGAGAATTAGGATTAGATGGAACTCTTAGGCGCATTCGCGGAGCGTTGCCTTTGGTACAAGAAGCTAAACGTGCAGGTTACGAAGAAATTTATTTACCTAAAGAAAATGCAGTTGAAGCAGCTTTAGTAGAAGGAATAAAAATTTTTGGCGCGAATAATTTAATGGAAGTGGTGAAACATATTAATGAAACAAAAAAGAATTTAGAAAATAAAAAAATTTTAGTTCAGCCGAAAACAAAAATAAGCTATCAAAAAGAAAGAAAAAATTCTGATTTTTCTGATGTAAAAGGGCAGGAAGGAGCTAAAAGAGGATTGGAAATAGCAGCCGCTGGCGGACACAATATCGCTATGTATGGTCCGCCTGGCACCGGTAAGACAATGCTGGCGCGCGCCTTTTCCGGATTATTGCCGGATCTGAATCTTGAAGAAGTTTTAGAAATTACTGGCATACATTCTGTAGCTGGGGTGACCCGAGGAGAATTAATTTCTGCTCCACCATTTCGTTCTCCTCATCACACTTCTTCATATGTCTCAATTATCGGTGGAGGAACTTATCCAAAACCGGGGGAAGTAACTTTAGCCCATAAAGGTGTATTGTTTCTTGACGAATTTCCAGAATTTGAAAAAAGAGTTATTGAATCTTTGCGACAACCACTGGAAGATAATGTAGTCTCAATTTCTCGAGCCAAAGGTTCAGCTATTTTCCCTTCCAATTTTATTTTAGTGGCGGCTATGAATCCTTGCCCTTGCGGAAATGCTGGTTCAAAACAAAAAGCTTGTATTTGTAGACCTTCTGATTTAGATAGGTATAAAAGAAAATTATCGGGGCCGATAATGGACCGTATAGATTTGTGGGTCTCGGTTGGGAATGTTGATTATAAAAAATTGGGGGAAATAGAGGATGGAGAAAAAAGCGACAATATAAAATATAGAGTGACAAATGCACGGGAAGTTCAGAAAAAGAGATTTGAAAAATTTAAAAGAAACATAACGACCAATAGCGAGATGAATGTGAAAGATTTAACAAATATGGTGAAATTGGATGAAAAGGTCAGAAATCTGTTGGACAACAGCGCTGAACGTCTTGCTCTCTCTGCTCGAGCATATCATCGTGTAATCAAAATCGCTCGCACCATCGCCGACCTCGAAAATTCTCCCGATGTAAATTCAAATCATATTTTAGAAGCAATACAATATAGGCCAAAGGTGAATAATTGACGTAATTATATATTTTGTGTTATAACTTGACTTTTCATTGATATTTGTGATATACTATTTCCACTAAGATCACTGCCACTGTCGCAAGACAAGGGCAGTTTTTCGTTTTGTCTGTGTTATAATATTTTATATGACGCCGGAAAGAGTAATAATTTATATTGATGGAGGTAATACGTATAAAGCTCTGTTTAAGGAAACTAAAAATCGAAAAGATGGGTCTATTGTGCCTAAGATTGTACCTAAAGGAAAAATTTTTAATTATAAAGAGTTTGCTTCTCTCTTGGCTTCCAATAGAAATCTTTGTGGTAAAAAATATTATGTGGGAATAGTCAGAAATTTCGACGATACAAAGAAATCTTCCGATATGGTAACCAACCAGCAAAAATTTCTGGCTAAAATAGAAAATGAGGGTTTTGCTATAGAAAGAGGAAAAATAGTTTATGATCACCAAATAAGAGAAAAAGGAGTTGATGTTAAGATAGCTATTGATTTAGTTATTGACGGGATTGAAGATAAATATGACATAGCTATAGTTGTCAGCTCTGATACTGATTTGATACCAGCAATTAAATATGTGCAATCTAAGGGTAAAAGGGTTGAATATATCGGATTTTCAAATTCTACCTCAGTTGGTTTAATAAAAGATTGTGATTATCAGAGGGTGTTTGGTAGTACAGATTTACAGCAATTTATTTTCTGACTTTTTTAATATGAAAAAACTTTATACTCAACAAAAAAATAAAGTTATTGAAACCGACAAACGTTTCAAATATGTTATGGCTGTTACTCTTAATCCTAAAGCAAGTTATAAAGAAGGAATAATTAGATGTATTACAAACCGCCAAGGGGATGTAAAAATAAAAGGCTATGAGGACAGAAGTGAATTACATAAAATTACGGAAGATTTGTCAGGTTACTTTAAGATAGGTGATCGTTTGAATATAAAAAATGAAAAAGAGATCTTGGATAAACTTATTGAAAAGAATTGGGATTTTATCGGCTTAGAAGATCCTGATATTTGGATAGATAAAGAAACAGGATTAATGCATGTATATTTTACAATTCCCATTACATATATTGATAAAACAAAGAAAACTAAAATCCACTTAGGTCATGCTGTTGGAAAAGATTTGAATTCTTTGGAAATGACCATGCCAGTTTTGATTGATACTAGTGGGATATGGTCTAAGGAAGTTTCTATTGCACCTATTAACAAAAAAGGATTTCGATATAATCTTTTTGAATCCAAAGACCGTAAAGAAGGTATTTCTTATTCAATAATTAGAGTTGCCATCGTAAAAGATATGGGAAGTTCCTGGGAATATGGTAATACAGTGTTCCATCCAGCAGAGCATAATATCTCTTGGATTGGAGGACATGCTTCGCCTGGACCACTTTTTCCCAGAACATTTTTAGATATTGGAGAAGGGAAATTAGTTGGTCTTATTAATGGGAGAGAAACTAGTAAAAAAATTGGTGATTCAGTTAAACTCGGAATGTTTTCTGTCGGTCTTTTTATTTATGATTATGAAAATGGAAAAATTGATTGGGTTTCATCGAAACCTTTTATCCAAGATAGTGAGGCTGAGGCAATTACTTTTGCTAGCCAATTTATAGAAACAGGAAAAGGTAAGGGAATTTTATATGCACATGTCGATGATTCATTTGTACGAGCTTATACTTTGGAAGCAGAAAAAATAAAAACATTATTGCCTAAATAGTTTTTTTAAATCAAAAAAATCCCCAGTAAGGGGATTTTTTGTGAGTCAATTCTTTTCGCGCGAAAAGGATTATGCAACTGCGTCCTTCAAAGCCTTTGCAGCTCGGAATTTTGGAACTTTCTTTGCAGCTACTTTGACTTGTTCTCCAGTCTTTGGGTTGCGAGCCATTCTTGCTGCTCGTCCTTTAACTGAAAAGATTCCAAAGCCAGCGATTGATACTTCACCACCTTTCTTCATGGTACCGATGATAGCGTCAAACAATCCATCAACGATTTCCTCAGCCTGTACCTTTGTACCACCAAGTTTACCGTGTACCCACTCAGCTAATGCTTGTTTATTCATAGTTTTTTAAGGTTATTTTTATAATGCTTTCGACCGTTTTGCTTATAAATTGATACTTATACATTATATATCAAGGGTTTTTTAAGGCAAGCCCGCACACTTATCTTTATAATATTGAGTACAATGCACCAAATAGGTGCGTTATAAAGATAAGTGTGCGGGCAAGTTCCTAATTATCTCGCGTAATCTATAATTCTTGTCTCTCTTATCATTGTTACCTTGATTTCACCTGGATATTTCAATTCCTGTTCTATTTTTACAGCAATATCATGAGCCATTATCTTTGCTTCAGCGTCGGAAACCTTTTCTGGAGTAACAAATATGCGAATTTCACGTCCAGCTTGCAGAGCATATGATTTTTCTACTCCAGGAAATGCATTTACTAACCCTTCAAGTTCTTGTAATCTCTTCAAATAATTTTCTACTGAATCACGACGTGCTCCAGGTCTGCCACCCGAGATAGCATCAGCTGTCTGTACTATGACTGATTCTATCGTTTCATAAGGATAATCTTCGTGATGGGATTTCATAGCGGTGATAATGCGTTCGTCTGCTCCGAATTTCTGCAAAATTCTCATTCCGATTTCAATATGCGTTCCTTGTACTTCATGATCAAGCGCTTTTCCTATATCATGAACCAATGCACCTGCTTTGGCTATAGCCACATCTGCTCCCAATTCTTCGGCAATCATCCCAGCGATGTGTGCCATCTCAATAGAATGCTGAAGAACATTTTGTCCATAACTTGTGCGGAAATATAATCGTCCAATAATAGCCACAATGCGTGGATCGAAATTAAATATTCCACATTCATAGACCGCTTGCTCACCTTTTTCTTTAATTATTTTATTTATTTCTTCTTTGGCTTTTTCTACCAATTCTTCAATCTTAGCTGGCTGAATACGTCCATCCAAAATCAAATTTTCAAGTGCAAGACGGGCAACCTGTCTTCGAATTGGGTCGAATGAAGAGATAATGATTGAACCGGGGGTGTCGTCTACAATCAGCTCAACTCCGGAAGCTCGCTCAAAAGCCCTTATATTTCGGCCTTCTTTTCCGATAACCTTACCCTTGATTTCATTGTTTGGAATATTAACGATAGTGGTCATCAATTCAGAGGCAGTGCTTGATGCCAAACGTTGAATAGATGTGGCTAAAATATCTTTTGCTCTTCTATCTAACTTTTCTTCGTTGCTATTTTCCAATTTTTGGATTCGAATTAAAATATCTTCTTCATATTTCTTTTCAATATCTCGCATCAGCTCCTCTTTTGCTTCTTCTTCTGTCAATTTTGAAACCCTTTCAAGTTCTACCCTTTTTTCTGCTTCTATTCCCGTCACTCTTTCCTGAATCTTTTTTATTTCTTCTACTTTTAGTTTAATATTCTCAACCTCCTTATTTATTTCAACCTGTCGAACGTCCAAAAACTCATCTTTTTTGATAAGTCTTTTTTCTGTCTCCTTAAATTCTTCTTCTTTCTTCTTTTCTTCCTCTTTTAAATCTGTTAAACTTTTTTCTACTTTGTTTTTAGCTTCGTCTGTGATTTTTTGTGCTTCTTCTTTAGCGCCAACCATCATCTGCTTGATATCTATTTCTATAGATTTTCTTTTTCCTAGCGCAACAATTACTCGGAGATAATATCCAATGCCAACACCTAAAAGGAGTACTCCAACTCCGATTAAGATTACTATTAATGTGCTCATAAGCCTTAGTTCGGCTTATAAAAACAAGCCACTATATTTGCAGTTTTTTTTCTGTACAAAAGATATGAAAATTTTTCTTTAACAACAACATATATGGGATATTCCTATAAACCAAGTGAAAATAAATTTTTAAAAGTCAACATTTATAATATAGCAAATTAGAGTTGTCTTGTCTATATTTGCTTTTTTATGCGAGATGTGTAATAATATAGTCTGAGCAGTTCCTTCTAATAGCTCAATTTAAATACTAATTTTCAACGGAGGATGTCGTGGCTAAAGTTGTTGAAGTAACTAAGAATTTTGTTAAAAAAAATACTATTCTTCCACCCCCACAAGTTACTGTTATCAAAACTTTTAAAAAGATTAAAAGTTTGATAGAGGGGAACAAATTTACTGAAGCATCGGTAGCATTAATGAACAATGCAGGAGATTTAGCATCGGAAGATTTTAAGATGTTAAACAAGGAAATAAGCAAAAATTTTCCAAAAAACAATTCCACAGAAGGAAATTATCCGACGTCCTGTGGAAGAAGTATGAATCGTCGTGGATCAGGAAGTTGTAGAAGGGGTATCTAAAAAATCTGGCTTTCAACATAACAGTTGACCCAGGTTTTTTTGTTGTTTTTTTTACAAAAAATTAAGATTTAGAAACAGGAGTTTTAGATTTGGTTACTATTTCGTCAATAACTCCATATTTTTTAGCCTCTTCGGCATCCATAAAGAAATCTCTTTCCACGTCTTTTTCTATTTGGATAAGTTGTTTGCCGGTATTTTTAGCTAAAATTTTATTTAAATTATCTCTTGTTTTCAAAATATGTTTTGCAGTGATGGCAATATCAGTGGCTTGGCCTTCTACTCCGCCGAGAGGTTGGTGAATCATAATCTCTGCATTCGGTAAAATAAATCTTTTGCCTTTCTTTCCAGCGGACAAAATAATAGCTGCGCCAGAGGCGGCAATACCTACACAGAAAGTAGAAATGTCAGGACGAACATGATTCATCGTGTCTACTATTGCGAGAGTGGAAGTGACAGAACCACCAGGGGAATTTATGTAAAGCGAAATATCTTTTTTAGAATCTTCAGATTCAAGAAAAAGAAGTTGAGCGATGACAATGTTTGCCACATTATCATCAATTGGTCCGGCTAAAAAAACGATTCTTTCTCTCAAGAGGCGGGAATATATATCATAAGCTCTTTCGCCAAATTGGCTTTTTTCAATTACTGTGGGAATTAACATAGCTATATAATACACCCGTTTTTAAAGTTTTTCAAGCTAGACCTCACCCCCTAACCCCCTCTCCTTATTAAAGGAGAGGGGGAAATTTGCTGACAAGTAAATGGGGGTGAGGTGTTTTTTGTATATTTATGTTATTATTTATAATTATGAATTACTATTTTTCGGTTCTAAAAAAATATGCAGTATTTAATGGACGTGCACGAAGAGCGGAGTACTGGTACTTTGTGTTGTTTAATGCAATTGTTTCTATAATTTTAGGTATTTTAGGAAAAGCAATAGGTGTATTTAATGTAACTATCGGGACGGTTGGTAGTGAAATGAATATTCTCTCTATCATATATGGTTTAGCAGTATTTTTACCTGGGTTAGCTGTTTGTGTAAGAAGACTACACGACACTGGGAAAAGTGGTTGGATGGTATTGATAAACTTAATTCCACTGATTGGTCAAATTTGGATTTTAGTTTTGATAATTAAAGACAGTACCCCAGGAGAAAATGAGTATGGCTCAAATCCAAAGAATCTTTAAATTTAATTTTCCAAAAATTGGAAAACAGCTTCATTGGTAAGTACATTTTCGGCGTGCATTTTGGCGCGTTCTGGATCGGCGTCTTTGTAGTGTTCCAATATTTTTGCTACTTCGTTGGCTACTTGCTCTGGATCAGCGATGATTTTTTCGTCTGTGGCGATTTTATTCAAAACGAGGGCAAGTCTGGCTTTTTTTTCTGCATCGGTTCTAAATTCTTTTCTTAAATCTTCAACTGTTTTACTTAAATGCTTTAGATAATCTTCGAATTTTAATCCCATTTGAGTAATATCAGATTCCATGCGATATAAAATTTTATCTAATTCTACTTCAATTAAAATTTCTGGCATTTCCACTTTTGAATCGTCAATTATTTTTTCTACGATTTTTAATCTTGTTTTTTCTTTAGCTTGATTTTCTTTTTCTAGTTTTATATTTTCCTTTAATTTTTCTTTGAAATCTGGCACATCTTTAAAAGGACCAAGTGCTTGGACAAATTCGTCATTAAACGGAGGTAGTTCAGGTTTTACCTCTTCCCCCGCCTTCTCCGAAGGAGAAGGGGCCTCTCCCTCTTGGGGAGAGGTTTGGAGAGGGGTTGAGTCTGCTATGTGAATTTTAGGAGCACGAGATTTTCTGATATCCATAATAGTGTCTTCTAATTCTTTCTCTGTCACGTCGGTATTTTTTTCCTCCTCTTTTATTTCGGAAACTACTTTTTTAGCGATTTGTTTGTAATCGGGGAGTTTCATCTCTGGCATAGTAGCAGTTTTAATTTTAAAACCTAAAGGATTTTTACGGGCAAGTTTAGTAATAGAAATTTCCGGACGACTAATAGCATCGATTTTATTTTCTTCCAAAATTTTCGGATAATGTTCACTCAAAGCCATCTCTGCCATCTCTCCTAATATCTGTGCTTCAGGTATTTTTGAAAGCAAAACATTTTCCGGGACTTTTCCTTTTCGAAAACCAGCTATTTCTACCCCTTCGCCAATTCTTTTTAAAGCCTTATTAAAATAAGTCTCAAAAACATCAGCTTCGATTTCACCTTCAATTTCCACTTCACTTTTTGGAAGTTTTTTTATGTTTATTTTCATATTTATTTAACAGTTTGGTTTAGGGTGCTAGGGGTCTGATTGGCGTCCTGAGTCTTTTTTATCTCTTGTAATTTTGTATAAAGAATAAAAAATCCACCAATTAAAAGGATAATAATAATAACTACTGAACCAAAAAGCGCCCCATTTGATTTTTTTTCTGATTCCATAATTCTGTTATTATATCAAAAAAACGACAATTAATCTAGCGAGTAAATATTTGCTTTTTAATTGAAAACTGATATAGTCTCTTTATTATTAAATAATTTTTAGAATTTTTTTATGTTATTAACTTCGTTTATTATTTCAATTTTTGCTTTGCTTTTTGCCGGTTATTTGGTTTTTTGGATTAAGAAACAAGATATGGGGTCAGCCAAAATGCAAGAAATTTATGAGGCAATCAAAAAAGGTGCCAATGCATTTTTAAAAAGACAATACAAAACAATTGGAATAATGGCAGTTATTCTGGCCTTAGTACTTTATGGAGTTTATGCTTTGAATGGTAAACCAGATGCAGGCCTTCAGGTGAGCCTTGCTTTTTTACTTGGTGCTTTTCTTTCTGGTTTTTCAGGTCTTGTTGGTATGTGGATTTCTGTTCGTTCAAATATTAGGACAGCTTCGGCTGCTCAAACAAGTCTCAGTAAAGCATTAACCATCGCTCTTCGAGCTGGAGCAGTTTCTGGTATCACTATAGTAGCGATGAGTTTAATTGGTATTACCGGACTTTATTATATTTATGGCCTCTTGGGTTATACAGCTATACAAATTCCTGCTTTGCTTGTTGGTTTCGGATTCGGAGCCAGCTTGGTGGCTTTGTTTGCTCAACTTGGGGGAGGAATTTATACCAAAGCGGCAGATGTTGGTGCGGATTTAGTTGGTAAAGTTGAAAAAAATATTCCAGAAGATGATCCTCGCAATCCTGCGGTTATTGCTGATTTAGTGGGAGACAATGTCGGAGACTGTGCTGGCCGTGGAGCAGATCTTTTTGAATCGACTGCCGCAGAAAATATTGGAGCGATGATTTTAGGTGTGGCCCTTTTTCCTCATTTTGGAATTAATGGAATTATTTTTCCATTAGTCATTAGAGGCTTCGGATTATTAGCTGCAGTCATCGGAGTTTTGTGTGCCAAAGCAAAAGAAAATGATGATCCATTGAAAGCTTTGAATAAAGGATACTTTGTTACTTCCGCTTTAGCTACAATCGCTTTTTATTTTATCACCATGAATATGTTAGGCAATGTTTTATATTTTTACGCGGGATTAGTCGGAATAGTAGCAAGTATCGCTTTTGTATTTATTACTCAATATTATACAGAACACAAATATAGACCAGTCCAATCAATAGCTGAAGCTTCAAAAACTGGTCACGCTACAAATATAATTGCCGGACTTTCTGTTGGATTTGAATGTACGGCTGCAACAGTGGTCACAATTTCAGCTGCACTTTTAATTTCATTTAAATTAGGATCAATGACTGGTTTTACATCTGGAGGATTATATGGAACAGCTGTGGCTACTATGGGAATGTTGGCCACCGCTGCTTACATTTTAGCCATGGATACTTTCGGACCGATTACTGATAACGCTGGAGGAATTGTAGAAATGTCTGGTGCTTCAGAAGAAGTACGAAGGAGAACCGACCAACTTGATTCGGCTGGTAACACCACCAAAGCTTTGACTAAAGGTTATGCTATGGGTAGTGCCGCCTTGGCAGCTTTCTTGCTTTTCTCCGCTTATTTAACAGAAGCTGGAATAACGATTGTTGATTTGGCAAAAGTGGAAGTTTTCGTAGCTGCTTTGATTGGAGCAATGTTAATCTTTTTCTTTTCAGGTTTAACAATGAGAGCAGTAGGGAAGGCAGCTGGAAAAATTGTAGAAGAAGTTAGACGTCAATTTAAAGCTGACCCAGGTTTAATGGCTGGAACCAGTAAACCAGATTACGCAGCTTGTGTTGATATCACCACCAAAGCAGCTTTGAGAGAAATGGTTCTTCCAGGATTGTTAGCTGTAATTGTTCCAATACTTGTTGGAGTTTTCTTAAAAGCAGAAGCGATGGCTGGATTGATTATGGTTGGTACAATCGCCGGTCTTCTTCTTGCTACTCTTATGAACAATGCGGGTGGAGCTTGGGATAATGCTAAAAAATATATTGAAATGGGAAATCTTGGAGGCAAAGGCAGTGAAGCTCACAAAGCAGCTGTGACTGGAGATACTGTCGGTGATCCATTCAAAGATACAGTTGGTCCATCATTACACGTCTTAGTAAAATTGTTAGGAACACTTTCTCTAGCTTTAGTTGCTTTGTTTTTGTAAAAAAAAATAGATTATACAAAAAAACGGACGCTAAGCGTCTGTTTTTTTGTATTTAGCTACACATAATGATAATATATTTAATATGAATCGAGTAAAATTTTTAAGAAATGAAACTTATGATTTTCTAACATCATTTGATGATGATTTGGTGACTAAAGTTTTTGGATTGTTGGAAATTTTAGATGAACTGGGAGTTCATCTAGGACCACCCAAGTTAAAGAAAATAACTAAAGAAATTTATGAATTAAGAATTATTGGGAAAGTATCTATAAGAATTTTATGTAGTTTTCTAAATAGTAAGATATATATACTACATGCCTTTATCAAAAAAAGTCAAAAAATACCGAGAAAAGAGTTAGAAAAAGCTATCCACAGGTTGACGTACTTGCATTAAGATAGCTTATATGATATCATGGGGATATGAAAACATTAGAAGATTTTAAAAGAGAAATTTTTAAAAGACCTGGGGTTAGAAAAGCCTATGCTGAAATGCAACCAGAATTTCAGATTATTCGTAAGCTTGCCCTAGCTCGTGCTAAAAAAGGCATGTCTCAAAGAAAATTAGCTCAAAAAATAGGAGTTACACAATCAGCTCTTGCTCGTTTTGAGTCCGGTAAAATAAATCCTACTCTTTCTTTTATTCAAAAAATAACAAGCGGGCTTGGTCTTAAATTGTCAATTAAATAAGTAGTTTTGTTTTTTGAATTGTCTAGGACTGTTCTTGCTAGTGTTTTTAAATTATCCCCACTTGCCTCTAGACATATATAAATTAATGATTAATGGGGTCAGGAGCCTTTGTTTTAAGGAGATATCATGCTATATTAATTTTATGCCAAGAATAAATAGAATTGATGTTGGGGATATAGTTTATCATGTTATAAATCGTGCTAATGCACGAATGCAAATATTCAATAAAGATGAGGATTATATTAAATTGGTCAATGAAGCACAGACTAACAAAGAAATAGAATCTTTAAGATATTCAGTAAATAAAGGAAAGCCTCTTGGATCTGATAGTTGGACTAACGAGATGATAGATAAATTTAATTTAAAAGCGACATTAAGAAATCCTGGTAGACCAAACAAAGGCTCCTGACCCCTTTATTTTACAAGCCCAATCTGAGCCAACATTGCGAGGAGATCTTAGGAAACTTATGAAAAAATTTAAATAATGATATGCTCATAATATCTTTTAAGGCTACGTTTTTAAAGCAAATGAACAAGCTTGAGAGATTAATGGGGTCAGGAGCCTTTTTTCACGAGGGCCGTTCTTGTTATCAGTTGTTATTTATAAATATCGTGACTGCCAATGGCATGAAACCGTACGAAGTCACTATCAATAAAAGTAAAGCCGATACGATAATTATAGGAGATTGAGAAAGCCCAATATTCTTTCATAGTTCCATGTAATTTATGAGTTTTTAATTTAGAATCAAACGGATTTTCTCGAAATAATCTCTCACATTCCAAAGCAGATTTTTTAACTTCTTTTGGCAACTTTTTAAATTGCTTTGTAAATTTTGGAGAATATTCAATTTCCATAAATTTACATAAGATCTTTTAGCGAACGAAGTCGCCTGCCTTTTCCAGCAGCAAATTCTTTTTCACTTTTCATAATATCTTTAATAAGTTTATCCTCCTCAAGAGCCCTAACTGCATCACGAAAAAACTCACTTGTAGAAGCATAGTTATAATCTTTTATCATACGATCCACATTCTTTTTTTGAAGTGGCGGCATTGAAATATTTAATGTTGTTCTCATATTTATAGTGTAGCAAATTGTGCTACAGGATGTCAATTATTCTTTCACTTCCACTTCTTCTCCATCAGTAGAAGCGACTTCTTTTCCGTCGCCTTTAATATCTATTCTCCATCCGGTGAGTTTAGCAGCTAGACGAACATTTTGTCCTCCCTTGCCGATGGCTAAAGAAAGTTGGTCGTTAGCCACTTCTATTACAGCTTTGTGTTCTTTTTCATCTATTTCTATTGAAAGAACTTTAGCAGGAGAAAGGGAATTGGAAACAAATTGTTTTGGGTCTTCTGACCAAGGAATGATGTCAATTTTTTCGCCTAGAAGTTCTTGAGTAATAGTATTTACTCGAGTACCTTTTTGTCCAACACAGGAACCAACTGGATCAATGTGTTCATCATTTGAATGGACTGCTATTTTAGAACGAGCGCCTGCCTCTCGGGCGATAGATTTTATTTCTACTGTTCCACTTTCTATTTCTGGCGCTTCAATAGCAAAAAGTTTTTCTATAAATTTTGGATGAGTGCGGGAAAGGCGAAGATTTATACCTCTTGGTGAATCTTCCACTGAATATAAATAAGCTCGGACACGCTGACCTCTTTGAAAAAATTCTCCGGGGATTTGTTCTTCAGCTGGCAATATTCCTGTGGCCCGATTGAAATCAACATAAACATTTCCTCTTTCTATTTTCTGAACGATGCCAGTGACTATTTCTCCTTCTTTCGTCCCGTATTCATCTATGATGGAAGTGCGTTCCGCTTCACGAATTCTTTGAATAATAACTTGCTTGGCTGTTTGCGCGGCGATGCGTCCATAATCTTCTTTAGCTTCAAGAGGGAAGACAACTTCATCATTTAGTTCCACCCCTTTTTTTATTTTCTTTGCATCTTCTAGCATGATGTGATGTTCGCCATTAAAACGAACTCGTTCATCGCCATCGCTAAAAGAATATTCACCCCCTCCTTTCTCCTCCCCCTTACTAAGGGGGAGGTTGGGTAGGGGTGTTTCTTCTTCTCCCATTTTGGCGATAGTTTCATCCACCACAATTTTTATTTGAAAAAAATCTGTCTTGCCGGTTTCCAAATCAAATTTAGCTCGGATGATTTGTCCTTTTTTGCCGTAATCTTTTTTATAAGCAGCAGCCATCGCTTGTTCTATGGCATCTAATATTTTTTCTTTTGGAATTTTCTTCTCTTCCTCTAATTGCTCTAGGGCTGATTTAAATGTTTTTATGTCTAACATGGTGATTTTTTATTTTTATCCGCCTCTGGCGGAAAGTTTTCTACTAAAAAAGCCCTGTTTCGACAGGACTTGTACAGATATAAGTTACCATAAACCTTATTAAAATGCAAGAAACTAATTTTTTGTGTTATAATAACAGTATGGTAATTGACGAAGAGCAATTTAAAAAAGCTATTTTGGATTCAGGGCTTATCACTCGTTCTGAACTTGAGACAGAAGTTAAAAAAGACGAAACAAAAAATCAAAAACTCGGAAATATTTTATTGTCAGATGGAAAAATATCTGAGACTGATTTAAAACGAATGGAAGCTTTTGTTTTGGAAATTCCATTTGTTTCTTTGGTTAAAGAAAAAATTGATTTTTCTATTCTTTCTCTTATTCCTGAACCAATTGCCAGAAATCATAACATTATTGCTTATAAAAAAGATAAAACTGCTTTGGAAGTAGCGATGTTGGACGTGGATGATTTGCCGATGATTGATTTTATCAAGAAAAAAGCGGGAGAAAGAATTTTACCTCGGCTGACTGATTCCGATTCAATCAAGTCTGCTCTTGTTCAATATAGGAAAAGTTTACAAGCGGATTTTGACAATATTATTCAGAAAGAATCTCTCTCTATTAAAACAGATGCCAAAAGTGAAGAAGGGGAAAAGACGGAAGAAGAATTAAAAGCTTTAGCTGAAGATTTACCAGTCATTAAAATTGTTGATTCTTTAATTTTTCACGCTATCTTACAAAATGCTTCCGACATTCATATTGAACCGGGAGAGAATGATTTGACTGTCAGATACAGAATAGACGGTATATTGCACGATGCGATGGTCTTAGATAAAAGCGCAGCTCCGGGAATAACTACTCGTATCAAAGTGTTAGCTAATTTAAAACTTGATGAAAAAAGATTGCCTCAGGACGGAAGATTTAAAATAGATCAAAATGGAGAAAAAGTTTCTTTTCGTGTTTCTACTTTACCTACTTTTTATGGAGAAAAAACAGTGGTTAGAATCTTAAAAGAAAATGCCAAAGGTTATTCTTTAGAAGGTCTTGGTTTTCATGGTGAAGCACTAGAAAGAATTCACGATTCTTTGAAACAGAGAATTGGTATGATTCTGGCTACTGGTCCAACTGGTTCTGGAAAGACGACAACCCTTTATACAATGCTTGAAATTTTGAACAGACCGGAAGTTAATATTTCTACCGTAGAAGATCCGATAGAATATCAAATGCCCAGAGTAAACCAGACTCAAGTCAAACCGGAGATTGGTCTTACTTTTGCCAACGGGCTTCGTTCTCTTCTTCGTCAAGACCCTGACATAATGATGGTTGGAGAGATTCGTGATGGCGAGACAGCCGGATTAGCCATAAATGCCGCGCTTACCGGTCACCTTGTTTTGTCTACCATCCATACTAATTCTGCTTCAGGC
>JAPLXV010000026.1:0-6245 GCA_026395895.1 Candidatus Nomurabacteria bacterium
AAAAGTTGTTGCATAAGCAGTATTAGAATAACCAGAAAATGTTGGAGTACTATCATACGCTCGGACTCTATATCCATAAGTTGTATTACATGTAAGACCTGAATCTGAATAACTTGTCGGATAACCCCAATCGATATATTGATTTGCTGTACATCCAGCGCCGGTACATCTGTATATGTTATATGCAATTTGTGATCCATTTCCGCCGGTTGAAGGGTTCCAAGATGAGTTGATTTGACTTGAAGAAATAGCATATGCAGAAAGTCCTATGGGAGTAGTTACAACTGGATTAGGAACAGCATTAAAACTAGCACTAACCGTACAGTTAGAAGTTATAGCTCCAGTGTTATATACATTGCCAGACAAATATCCCCCACAGCCAGAAGCTGAACCTATTGAATATCCGGAACCAGGGATTAAATTAAAACTGGTAGTATTTCCTGAAGTAACTGTTCTTGAAGGGGGAGAGAAACTGCCGTTACCACTTGTGACATTTGTGTCGACGATGTAGGTAGAAACAGGGCAAGTAGAAGTAGTGAAAGATTTTGTATCTCCGGTTGCAGTTCCATAATTATTTTGAGCCATTGCTCTGTAATAATAGGTGGTATTTTCTGTGAGACCAGAAATCATCTGACTAAATGTTGAGTTTGAATTAAAAGTTTGGTGAGTTGTTGAATTACCAAGAGAAGGAGTAAGGCCCCATTCAAACCAAGCACTAGTTGGGTTGCCATTTGGTGTGACAGTTCCATAAATTGTAGCGCTGTTACAAGTTGTAACAACAGTTTGAGCAGAAACTATATTTCCACCTGCAAAAATCCCCAAGAGGGTTATTGCTCCGACTATAAATAATTTTGTTTTCGTGTCCATGTTTTTAATCCATTAAATTTATAAAAGTAAAATAATTTTTACTCTTCGAAGTTATGAATAATTTTTATTCATAACTTTGAAGAGTAGGGAAGATGTAAAAATTTTTATTCCTACTCTTCCCTTTATTTTCCAAAAGGAAATCCGATGTTGATACTAAGAGTCTGTACTCCAGGGCCAGCACCATCTGTTGTTACTCCGGGACCGATTTGATTACTCGTATGGTGTTGAGACAAGTATAATATTATTCCCCCCACCAATATTGCTAATCCGACTAGCCATTCCAGATTATTCGAAACCCAAGATGGAGTTTCGTTCTCAATTGGAGGTATCCATTTTGATTTGGTTTTTATTCTAAGTGGAATAGAAGTTTTTTTAGAAGGGACAGTAGGTATAGGGTTTTCTATTTTTTGCGAGAGTACTGTTTGTTGTGGGGGAGTAAAAAAATCATGAATTTTATTTCCACAGTCCCACCGGCGGACCAGTTGTCCGTTTGCTATCACAAACTGCGTTCCAGATTTTTGGACAACCCAAAATTTTCCTCCTACCACATCCATTTGTACAAAAATTGCATATGGATATGAAACAACTTTTTCTCCCGCAATAAGATTTTTATGTCCCGTAAAATACATGGGTTCATAAAAATCTGCAGTTCCTATACTCTGTGCCTCGCTCACTTCACCAAGTGAGGTAAAAATTTTTTTCTTTTCTTGCGCGGTTGTAATAAGCGTAGAAAGAAGAAAAACAGCGAAAAATATAAGTTTTTTCACGTTAACCTCGTTTTTATGTTTAAGAATTTCTGTCGTTAGTATATCACCTTATACAAATAAAGTCAAGAGATTGTACAGTTAACCATATGGGGTGACACTTTGGTAGAATTGGGGTGACAAAGGTTAATCATCTTAATTTAAAAAGCGAAAGCTCAAAAACAATATATGGCAAACAAAAATCAAAAGTGTTCCTATGAAGCAAAAGTAAGAGCAAAATGGTATTTCTTGGTCGAGAAGGCAGGTAAAACCGTTAACGAAGTATGTGGGTTATATATGATTTCAAGAAAAACATATTACAAATGGAAAAGAAAAGATTTAGGAAGCAGAATGCATATTCCAAAGAAAGAACATCCGGAAACTAAAATTAAAGGAGAAATTAAAATATTTATTTCTGAAGAAAAAATGAGGATTAATTATGGACCAAGGAAAATAAAATTACTAATTAAAAGAAGATTTGGTGTTGATATTTCCACTACCTCTATTTACAAATTCTACAAAAAGAAAAATCTGATCTTTCGTCCTCAAAAGAAATTGCAATGGTATACACCATTAAAGGAAGCTGTTATTCCCAAGGCTCCAGGAGATGTGGTGCAGATGGATGCCAAATATGTTTGGGAAGATGGCATGAGACAATACCAAAGAACTTTTATGGATATTTACACAGGCATGCAATTTGCCGTTGTCACAACCACTCTGACCTCTGAAGATACTATTAACGCATTTCTGGAAGCTGAAGTAAACTTTCCATTTAAAATACTTGGAATACAAACAGACAATGGCAGTGAAAATCGAGGAGATTTTCATCAGTATTTAGTCCAAAAAGGAATCGCTCATTATTTCATTCCGAAATCTTCCCCTAATTGGGATGGAGCGGTAGAAAGAGCCCATGGAGTAATTGATCAAGAATATTATTTTAATCCCAGAAAAACCTGGAAATCGCTTGAAGAATATTTACACTTTTACAACTATGAAAGAATTCATTTGGGAAAATATCTAAATGGCATGATACCGATTGAAAAATACAATTATTATTTATCCACAGTGTCACCCTTGAAGGTTAACTGAACAGAGATCGTTATGGTTCAATACCTTTGCATCACCTTATTGATGTAAAGTATGAACATGGCATATACAACAAATGAAAAGGTTGGAAAAGTAAGAATATTAGCAGTACGTATGGTTTTGAGTGGCAAAAGCACTAGAGAAGTAGCCAGATACTTCGGATACAATCAATCAACAATCGTCAGATGGTATAAAAGAAGAAATGAGGTATGGCATAAGAGAGATGAATTGCCCACTAGAAGCTCTAGACCCCGCACTTCACCTAAAAGAATCAACAGAGAAATTGAAGCTAAAATAATTAGTGTCAGAAAAGAAACAAAAAGATGTTCTGAGGTTGTATATGAATCTCTTAAACAAGAAAATATTAATGTTTCTCTTTCCACAGTAAAAAGAGTTTTAAAAAGATACGGTTGTTTGAAAGAAAGAAGCCGGTGGAAGAAACGAAGAATATATCCAATACGACCAGATATTGAAAAACAAGGTGATCTAGTTGAATTTGATACAATTCATTTTGTTGATAAATTTAATGTTAGATCATATGTATATACTGCCTTAGATGTGTATTCAAGATATGGATACGCCATGCTTTCTAAGAAATCCAACACATATAGATCCTTACTATTTTTAAAGAAAGTGAAAGAATATTTTTCTTTCGAAATTAATTGTATTCAAACAGACAATGGACCAGAATTTGGAAAGTTTTTCACCAACAATTGTCATATTAAACACAGACACAATCACCCACGTTCCCCTAATGAAAATGGTCATCTAGAAAGATTTAACAGAACTTTGCAAGAAGAAATACCAAAACACAATCTTTGTATTTTTAACAAAGATGATATTTTGAAATTTCTTAAACATTACAATACCAAAAGAATGCACATGGGAATTAAATTCAAAACGCCTCAACAAATGCTTAATTAACTTAAAAGTGATGCAAAGGTGTTGACTCTAATACAGAGATTGAATATGATAAAAAAAACACCTCACCCCAGCTTGCTAGCTTGCCCCTCTCCTTAATAAGGAGAGGGGTTGGGGAGAGGTGAATTTAAAAATGATTTTATTGAGTTGGGATGGTTGGTCGTACTAAAGGTCTTATCTGGATAGTTTTTGCTGTGACACTACCATCAGAATTTGTTGTACCTTGGACAGAGACTTGTGTTCCTACAGCTAAATCAGTTAAAGATCCCGTAGCTGTTTTTGAAACTGTGGTACTTGTATCAAAGAAAATAATTTTTGATCCGCTTATTGTATTAGTGGCAGTTGGATCGTTATTCATAATTTTAACTGTGATACTTTTGTCGTCTTTAGAAATAATTTCTCCACCAACAAATCCTCCACCTCCTCTGTTTCCACCAGTTCTTCCATTAGCACCAAATTGACCAGTTCTATTCTGCATATTAGCGCTGAATCCATTTAGATTTTGTGTTGAAGTTTGACTTTTACCATAAGTCATACCTCCATAAAACACTCCCGCTAAAACTATAATTCCTACTACTACAAAAATAATTTTTTTATTTTTCATATTTTTTTAGTTTGTTAATTTTTTTTATAATTACTTATAATATTTTTTTTATTCATATCTCAACGCCTCGATCGGGTTGAGTTTCGATGCTCTTGTCGCTGGGTAATATCCAAATACTATTCCAATAAAAGCTGAAACACCGAAAGCAAGAAGGACAGAACCAATAGAAATTTTTGTTGTAATTATTCCAAGACTAGTTATTATATAAGAAATAAGCCAACCCAGAAGTACCCCGATAACTCCACCTAGAAATGTAAGCATCACAGCTTCTAATAAAAATTGACTGCTGATGTCTCTTCTTTTTGCACCGATTGCTTTTCTTAAACCAATTTCACGTGTTCTTTCTGTCACTGTTGTGAGCATCATATTCATAATTCCAATTCCGCCAACTAAAAGGGAAATACCAGCAATAGCTGCGAGTAAAGTAGTGAAAGTACTAGTAATAGAAGAGGCTGTAGCTATAATATCTGCTTGGTTGAGTGTAGAAAAATCTGCCAAAGTCGGATCTGTTATGTGATGTCTATCTAATAGAAGGGTGGTGGTATCAGTTTGTACTTGTGAAGTTGTTTCTGCGCTTGTCGCTCCAACACTGATAGAAGTGACATACTGGTCTCCGGAGAAATATCTTTGTGCTGTAGTAATTGGAATAAAAATCATATCATCTGAACTATTAAACCCCGTTCCACCTTTTGATTGGGTAACACCTATAATTTTAAACTGCATATTTTTTATACGAATCATTTGTCCCATAGCATTTCCATCTATTCCAAATAAATCTGACTGTACTGTAGTCCCAACTACTGCAACTTTTGCTCCACTTTCAACATTTTGGTCTGTAATAAATGATCCTTCTTGTATTTGTACATTATGTACGTCGGCATAACTCGAAGTGATACCATCTACTGTTGTGTTTGTGTTCGTGCCTTTAGCCGTCACTTGATAACGACCAGAAACTTCTGCTGCAACATTTTTTACTGATGAAACATTTGCCATAATTGCGTTGGAGTCTTCTAAAGTAAGAGATTTTGCCGAACCCCTTCCGGCACTTACTTGTATTCCTACACCACGAGCTGCTCCAGGACGGACGGTGATAAGATTGGAACCGATAGACTGAATAGAGTCTGTGATAGAACTTTGTGCACCGTTGCCTATTGCCGTCATTGCTATAACAGAACTGATACCAATCACAATACCAAGCATCGTAAGTCCAGAACGAATTTTGTTTGAGGAGAGGGCACTATATGTTTCTTCTAAGATGTCTTTTATTTTCATCCCAGTACTAAAATTTTAACTAATAATCTTTATCTTTATGTCCCGTAATCAAAAATTTAGTACGGGACAGGTATATTTTTTTATTTTTTCTTATCACTGATTATCATTCCGTCTTTTATATGAATAATTCTATCCATATGATCTGCTACATCTTGTTCATGGGTAATAACAATAATAGTACGTCCAAAACTACGATTTAATTTTTGAAATGTTTCTAAAACGATTTCTCCTGTTTTTGAATCAAGATTGCCTGTCGGTTCGTCGGCCAAAATGAGCGTTGGATTATTTACTAATGCTCGCGCAATAGCTACACGTTGAATTTGTCCTCCGGAAAGTTGATTAGAAAGATGTCCAAAGTGACTTTCTTCTAATCCTGCATCAAGAAGCGCAGTTCTCGCACGCTTTTCTCTTTCTCCATCATGTATTCCTTCATAAACGAGAGGCAACGATACATTACGTAAGACTGTTGCACGAGGTAAAAGATTAAAGGATTGAAAAACGAAACCAATTTTATCTCTCCTAATATCTGCGAGCTCGTCATCGGAAAGAGTAGAGACATCTTTGCCATCAAGAAGATATGTTCCAGAGGTTGGACTATCTAGCGCTCCTAATATATGCATGAGGGTCGATTTACCAGAACCAGACGGTCCCATGATAGCTACATATTCTCCATCTTTTATAGTAAAACTTACACCCTTAAGAGCCTTAAAGTCTTCCACAGAACTTTTATATACTTTTGTGATATCTTTTAT
>JAPLXV010000026.1:6250-7165 GCA_026395895.1 Candidatus Nomurabacteria bacterium
ATACTAGTTGGTCTCCTTCTTTTAGTCCAGAAATAATTTCTGTGTTTGTGTCATCAGTTAATCCAGTTTCAACTGTAATTTGATTTGGCGTCACAACAGAAGGTGTCCCTTGTGACCCTGCTAGTGGTGCAGCAAGAGGAGTAGAAAATATTTGTACATATTTTGTAGTACCTTGAGTTTTTATTGCGCTGGAAGGCACGAAAAGTACATCCGTTTTTGAATCAGTAATGATTGAAGCAGAGACACTCATCCCAGGTTTTACCTGTGCGTCTTCTGTGTTAAAAGCAATTTTTACACTATATGATACGACTCCTTGAGAAACCGTACCGATGGTGTCTATTTCTACCACAGAACCCGTCATAGATAAATCTGGAATAGCATCAAATGTTATTGTTGCCTTTTGTCCAAGTTTTATTTTTGCTACATCCACTTCATTCATAGACAATAAAGCAATTTCTTGATTTGTAATTATCGTGCCGAGTGTTCCAGAAGCAGTATCTCCAATTTTTCCTGTGACGCTTGCAATTATTCCGTCGAAAGAAGCAACGACATAATAATCAGACAAAGCTATTTGATCATTTGAAAGTGTGTCTTGTGCTTGTTTGACTGCAAGTTGTTTCGTTCTTAAAGTAAGAGCATCTGGTTGGTATAAATCATTTAGACTTTTGTTGTTTTGAGCGATAGTTAGGTCTGCTGTGTCATCTACTTTTTTTTGATTATCAATGGCATCTTGGTATGTGGTGTAATTTGCGTTGTAAGTAGTTGTGGATTTATTGGGAAGGGTAATTATCCAGTTAGATTGATTTGAAGAAGCAGTTGCGAATTTAATATAAAGTCCTGAATCACCAATAGGTTGAGGAGTTACGGTTGTCACATTTCCCGACCCACTTACAACTCCAACGGGAACACTAGTTG
>JAPLXV010000006.1 GCA_026395895.1 Candidatus Nomurabacteria bacterium
CCCTAGCAACTAATTCACCCCTACCCAACCTCCCCCTTACTAAGGGGGAGGAGAAGGAGGGGGTCTTTCCCCTGGCAAGGGGAGGTTAGGAGGGGTTGTATTTTTGCACCTAGCCCCTAGCCCCTAGCAACTAATTCACCCCTACCCAACCTCCCCCTTACTAAGGGGGAGGAGAAGGAGGGGGTCTTTCCCCTGGCAAGGGGAGGTTAGGAGGGGTTGTATTTTTAGCACCTTTTATCCCCCTTTCTATGTTCTAATCTGAATATTAATATTGTATAATTAAAATGTGTAGATGAGTCGAATACATTTACACAGATTTTTGATTATCCATAAATGCATTATTGGGTAATTAAAAAAATATTATTATGGTTTTTTATTATTAATGTTTTTATCGTGGGTACTAGGAAATCAGAGTCTATGTATTTAGTAATTTAAAAAACTAGAACCTAGAAACTAGAACCTAGCACCTAATTAATTATTATGTCTAAAAAATTTAAGTTTTTAGGTTTTGTTTTAATGGCTCTTCTTCTTGTCGTAGGAGTTGGAGCTTATCAAGCAAGTGCTGCGCTAACTCTTGATGCTTTGACCATCACCAGTAGTGCTGCTCTTACAATGAATGGAGCAGCTGGTTCAGCTACTACAGTTGGTTCAGCATCAGGTGCATCAACCCTTGCTCTTAATTCTGGTACAACAGGATTAACAACAGCTACTGGAGATCTCTTGATTAATCCAGTTCGTAGAAGTGCTGTCACAGCTGATACTAATCTTGTAAACATTGATGCTTCAACTACCTTAACTGGTACTACTGGAAGAACTTTTGTATTAAATGTAACTGCAACTCGTCCTGACGGTAACAGATTTACAGGCGGTGGCGATGATGCAGGACTTAAAGTTAGTGTAACCAACAAAAATATAACCTCACAAGATAACTATGTTTTAAGAGGTCTTAATGTTGGAGCTACCAATCGTCTTGGAGGAAGTTTGGGAACTCTCCAAGGGGGACTTATTTCAGTAACACAAAAAGGTGATGCAGATTCTCCTGTAGTAACTGAATTGACTGGTTTACAAGTTACAATGGAACAAGACAGTCCTAATACCACTATACCTACTAATATGTATGGCCTAAAGGTAAGATATGATGCTGTTATGGCAGCACCAACAAATTCAGCTGGTATTTATGTTTATAATGATTCAGATACTGCTTTAACTGACCCAACAGCAGCTCTTTGGGTAGGAAACAGTGCTGCAGATAGACAATGGAAATATGGATTAAAAATTGGTAGTAATTCAGTATCAGTTGCCGATATTATTCTTCAAAATGGTGAAACGATTAGTAATTCCACAGACGGTACAATTGCTTTTGGTACAGCTAATCTTACCAACACCGGCAACATTACTGTAACATCTGGATATGTTAATTCTCCTTCTTATCAAGTAGGTGCTGGTGCAACTATTACAACTACTGGTACTCCTACAAAAGCAAGTTTCCAACAGGCAAGTTATTGGCCAGTTACAACTGCTGGGGGTGCTGTTCAAGTATCTTTGATAGCTATGGATCAGGTTGATGTTGGACGACACTTAGTTTTTTCAATGATCGGTGGTACTGCCGCTCTTACTGTCGTTTCTGGTGTAGGAATGACAGTTTACCAAGTCCCAGCTGTAGCAGCTAAAACTGTTGCAGACGTTACTGGAGACGCTATTGATTGTTTGATTACTACCACCGCGACTGCATTTTGTACAACTTACGCAACTGATTAAACTAATTCTTAATTAAAAATACTACGGAAAATTATTCATAACAGGTCGGTTCTGTAGTTAATGAAATAAAAAAAATTATGATAAATAAATTAAAAATTAGTTTGTTAATTGTGGCATTGGCTTTATTAGCCGGAGCAGGCTATGTTTATGCAACAGCAGTTGATACATATAATGCTGACACCATTATTGATTTATCTTCTCCTAACATCAACCTAACAATTTTATCTGGTTCAACTGATGAAGGAATCGTTATAAACGCAGGTACTATTGTTCCAACAGTTACTTCTGGAGAAATATTTTCAGTAACCAATGCAAGTGGAAATTTCAGCGTTACTCCAACTGCTGGAGTTACTATAACTTGTCTAGCTGGTCAAATAGCTAAAGCAGTTATAACTGGTATCTCAAGCCAAGCTTACACTATCACTCCTTCAGAAACTCTATGTAGTTATAACCCAGGTGGTGGTGGTGGCGGCGGCGGAGGCGGAGGAGGCGGAACACCCGCAACTCCTGCTGTGCCTGCTACTCCAGCAGTTCCAGCAACACCCGCAACTCCTGCAGTAGTTAATACTATTCCAGGATGTGGAGACAGGACAACTGGATTTAGCACGGCAACCGGCGCTTCTTGTGTTGGAAATGTTCCAACTACCCCGGCTGTTCCTGCTACACCAGCTACTCCTGCAACCCCAGCTACACCCGCAAGCCCATCTTCTTCTTTTGCTACTACCGGAGTTTATAACTTCGGCACCACTACTCTCAAAAATGGGAGCAAGGGTGAGCCAGTAAAAGAATTGCAAAGATTCTTGAATGCTAAATTAAAACTTGGTTTAGCAATTGATGGAAAACTAGGTCCAAAAACTATTGCTGTTATTAAAAAATGGCAAAAGACAAATGGCTTAGTAGCTGATGGACTCATTGGCGCAAAAACAAAAGCAAAAATGAACGCTATGAAATAAATAGATTCTTTTTCTCCTCCTTGTTGAGGAGGAGTGCTCCGACTTATGGTCGGAGCGAGGTGGTGATTAAATAAATTACCACCCCCAACCCCCTCCTTGATTAAGGAGGGGGGATACAAAAAACCACCTTGAAAGGTGGTTTTTTGGTGGGTGGTGGTATAATAGAGATATTATTATATTTTTTTATAAATTATATGAAATTTAATGAAGGTAAAGAGAACCCGATGGGTATTTTAGTTGTTGTTATAATTTTAGCTGGTGTTGGATATTGGTTTATGAAAAGTAGTCCGACAGGTATCGTGGAAAATAAGGTGATACCTTTTCCTTATTCTGGAGATATAAATGGTGCTACTACTAATAATACTAATAATAATACGAATAGCGCTAACGTTGTTAATAAACCAATTTCTTTTTCTGATATTACTTACGGGCAAGCATTGATAGTGTTTAAAGATGCTCGTATTCAACTAGATGAAACTTGTAAAGCTGCTCCTAATAATGTCACTTACAAAAATAACACGAACATTATGATAGACAATCGCGCTTCTGTCGCTCGTACAGTGAAAATTGACGCAAATTATGAAATAGCTGCATATAGTTTTAAAATTATTAAACTCTCAAGTGCAACCTTACCTGTGACATGGCTCCTAGATTGCGACAAATCTCAAAACGTCGCCACCGTCCTCGTCCAGGAATAAAAAATAGAAAAAGGTTCCCCTAAGCCTAGCTTAGGGGAGAATTATCCACAGATTTTCTTTAAATTAGTTGATTTTAATTATACAATTAAATAGTTAAAGAATATTTACGAAGATTCAACCTTCGTAAATTTGTTTTATTTATTAAAGGTCGAACAATTAATCTAATTTTTACTAAAAAATAAATGAAAAAGATTTTAATAATAAGTATGTTTTTTGCATTGTTATTAGTAACAGTGCCGGTATTAGCTCAAAACATTTCTAATCCAACTGTTGTTTCTGTTAAGACTAGTACTGCCGATAAAATTACATGTGTCAGGACAGCTGTAACTGCTCGTGAAAGCGCTATTGAAGTTGCAATCTCTGTTCATGCACAAGCTATACATGATGCGTATGCTACTCGTGCTATGGAATTAGATGGTGCATATTCAAATACAAATGTAAAAGCGGTGCAGGCTGGAGTTAAGGTTTCCTGGGCTGATTTCAATAAATCTGTAAAATCTGCTTCTGCAAAATGGAAGACAAGTCGTAATACTGCATGGTCTACTTACAGAGCGGCAGTAAAAGTATGTAAAGCTCCATCTGGTGTTTCTGATTCTGCAAATTCTGGTTCTGAAGTGAGCGGACAATAAAAGAAAAAGTTTCCCCTAAGCTGGGCTTAGGGGAAGAAAATAAAAAATATCCACAGAAATGCGGGTATTTTTTATTTGATTATGAGATAATAAATAGGTTGGATTTATAATTTAATATATATTTATTTTCCATACATCAAGTGTAGGGGGAATATTTTTTTTACAAATGACACGCAGAAAAGTTCCTTTAGTGTGTGAAGAATATTTTCATGTTTATAATAGGGGCAATAGCAAGCAAGAAATTTTTGTTGATGATAAAGATAGAGATCGTTTTATAAAATTATTATATCTTTCTAATTCAACAAAAGGGATTAGTTTTCGTGATGATATTATAGATAAAAACATTGATGCTTGGGACTTTGAAAGAGGAGAGACTCTTGTTTCTATTGGCGCATGGGTTTTGATGCCGAATCATTTTCATATCTATATAACTTCTTCCCCTAAGCTGGGCTTAGGGGAAAAGGAAGAAACAAAAGAGAATAAAGCTAATATTACTCTTTTTATGCATAAACTTTGTACTAGTTATGCAAAGTATTTTAATAAAAGACACGACAGGAAAGGGGTACTTTTTGAAGGGAATTTTAGGTCTGTTCATATAGACAATGATAATCAGGCTAAATACCTTTTTTCGTATATACATCTGAATCCTGTTAAACTTATTGATTCGGAATGGAAAGAAAGGGGAATAAGTGACGTAGATGTGGCTTTGAAGCACCTTGATACTTATAAATGGAGCAGTTATCATGACCATCGTGGAGTTTTAAGAAAAGAAAATAAAATTTTGGGGTTAAAAGACTTTCCAGAATATTTTTCTAATATAAAAGATTTTGATACAGAAATTTTTTCTTGGTTACAATTAGATGAAATAGTTTTCCCCTAAGCTGGGCTTAGGGGAGAGTTTTCCACAGAAATTTTTGAAAATGATTTGTTTTTGAAATATTTTTATTTTATAATTGAATAATGGAAAAAATAAAAATGTTTTTTAGGATACCGTGGGTCCATACAATTTTTAAAATATTGAAGTGGGCTTTTTTAGTTTTAATTGGATTGTTTATTATTTTGGTTATTGGCCGTTGGATTTATCTCGATAATCAAGCGAAGACAGATGATCAAGTTCGAAAGATTCATAATACGAAACTTACCCTTGATGATGTAATGGGCAAAAATCTTCCGTCTGATCCAGGCGCTTTGGCTGATGCGACTGTGCAGGGGATTGATGCTAACCAAAATGGCATTCGGGATGATGTGGAATTAGCTGTTTTTAAAGAATATCCAAATTCTGCCAAAACCCGCGCCGTGCTTTTGCAGTATGCGTTGGCATTGCAGATGGAAGTGGTACAGCCGATGGTGAATAAAGGGACAGTAGGTGAAATAGCTAATAAACAAGATAGATCTATTTTCTGTATTGCAGAAATTGTTTCTTTTAAAGGAGAAGATGGTGTAATTACTGCAATTGAAAAATATGGGAAATTTGTGTTTGGTAAACAATTTAATACAGAGATAAGGAAAAGTACACATAAGGAATTTTATTCTTATTTAAAAAGTGGGAGAATAGATGATTCAGTGAGTTGTGATATCGAACTTTCCTCTTTCGTCAATTAACTATGTTAAAGATGAAATTGGTTCTATTTATAATTGTATCAAGTATACTATTATCAAATACAGTTTTTGCTGAGATTTTACCGACATTATGTAAAAAAGAAGGATATACAGTTTCTACTATTAATGGTATTTTTACTGATGAAGAAGGTGCTAGAAATAATCAAAGGTTTTTAAGAATAGTACTTAAAGACGAATATAAAGGTGAAAAAATAGATTATCAATATCTTCTTAACCCTACCCACCTTTTAGGTGTCTTGGATTTAGTTGATGTGTTGAAGCAAATGATTATGGATGATAATTCTGATTTTGATATGACGGAAATATTGAATGATGCAAGTCAGAAAGTAAAGACCCAAAAACTTCTTCTAGTTGGTCATTCACAAGGAAATTTTTATGCTAATAATCTTTATGATGCAGTTGCTTCTAAGCCTGGAGGAGTGCCAAAAGAATCAATTGGCGTTTATGGCGTAGCTTCTCCGGCGAGCCGTGTAGCCGGTGGAGGAAAATATTTAACATCTAGCTCTGATGCTGTCATTAATTCTCTGGCAGCTCAATTGGTGAGCAATCAAATTTTACCATCAAATATTAATTTACCTTTGCAAAGCATTCTTGATGGCAGTAATGGTCATGGTTTTTCAGAGACATATTTACAATATGCAGGAAACAGAATTGTTTCTGATATAAAATTTTCATTGGATAAGCTTCAAAATAATGATGAACAATTACCGCAAAATCCTTGCATTTCTCCTCCGGAACTCACTTCTCTTCATAAAGTAGAAAACGTAGTTCTTGTCTCTGCTGATTTTTTTATGAATAAAGTAAAGCAATCTTTTGTTTATGTTGCGAATGGTATATACAATACTAGTTTAGCAGTTAAAAATGCGCTTAATAGTTTATTTGCCAATGCAATAGAAAGTCTTCCTGATCCTAACGCGGTAACAACCATACTTCCTAATTTTTCAGAATCTGAAAATACAAACACAAAAAACACGGAGGCAACGCCTCCGCAAGCGCAAAATGAGCAAGAACAAGTATCTGCAACGAATAACGAAACGACGACTGTGACTGAACTTACTTCTGAAACGAATGAAAAAGAAAGTGTGCCAGATAATATTTCACAGCCTGCTATTCCTAATGTTGTATCGCACGGTAATGGTGGTGCAAAAAACATGGGAAATGGCGGTGGCGGTGGCGGTGGCGGTGGTGGAGGAAATCCGCCGGAAAGTGACACAACCGCGCCAGTTATCACCATAACTGGCGCTAATCCAATAGATGTTACAAAAAATACTACTTATACCGACGCCGGAGCGACCGCCACTGATGAAAAAGATGGAGCACGCACGGTTACTACAACCGGTAGTGTTGATACAACAACTATTGGCACATATACTCTTACCTACACTGCGAGTGATTTATCAAATAATGTTTCAACTTCAACACGTACGGTAAATGTGGTAGCAGATGTTGCTGGTCCAGTTATTACTTTAATTGGAAATGAAACAGAAATGATTAGAAAAAATTCTGTCTATACTGATGCTGGTGCAACAGCCAATGATATTGTGGATGGAGTTAGAGAGGTTACTAAAACTGGTAGCGTTAATACTGCGGTTGTCGGTATTTATACAATTACTTATTCTGCAACGGATCTTTCAAATAACACCGTGACAAAAACTCGTACTGTGGTTATTGATGATGGAGCTAAATTAAATCGACCGAATCATGTTGCGATTTCTGGGAATTATGCGTACGTGGTTTCAGAAAACAGCAACTCTTTTGATATTATAGATATTTCAAATCCCGCTACCCTTGTGCATAAAAGTTCTTTGGTTCACAATCATAGCTCTGTGGAAATGTTTGCGCCCAAAGCAGTTGCTGTTTCAGGAAATTATGCGTTTGTAGTTTCTTCTAGTAATAATTTAAATGTTATTGATGTTAGTAATCCTATTTTACCTGTTATTAAAAGTACTTTATACGATGAAAATGTGCGGCTTCTTTATCCGACGTCTATCACTATCTCCGGAAATTATGCATACATTGTTTCGTCTGGGAGACAAGGCGTCGACATAGTGGATATTTCCGACCCAATCAATCCTGTTATAAAAAATTCATATTATATAAATTCTCTGACTTCAGTATCCGCAGTTTCTATTTTGGGTAACTATATGTATTTAACTTATACTTGTCTTTGCAGTAATGGCGATGGTTTTAAAGTTGTTGATATCTCAAATCCAGCTTCTCCTGTTTTAAAAAGTGGTATGGAAAATGGAAATGGTGGTGTAACTATTTCTAATCCGCGATCTGTCGCTGTTTCTGGAAATTATGCTTATATTGCTTCTTATGGTACTCAATCTATTGAAATTATAGATGTTTCTAATCCACTTCATCCAATTTATACAGGAAGATTAAATAGTGATTTTGGAAACTTACCCAACTTTAGGCCCAAGGATATTATTATTTCCGGAAATTATGCTTATATAGTTTCATGGAATGGAGGGACTTTAGAAATTGTAGATATATCTAACGGAGCTGATCCTTTTCATACAGGAAGTTTAGCAGATAATGTCGGTGGTTCAGCTCTTTCTTACCCGTCATCCGTTTTTGTTTCTGGTAATTACGCATATGTTTCTTCTTATATGAGTAATGCTTTGGAAATTGTAGATATTTCTGATCCGATTTTTCCAATTCATAAAAATAAAATATTAAATGGAGAATATGATCATACGGACCCTATTCTCAGTTCGGAAAAACAAATTACTACATTTAATTTTGCGGGGCTAAATCCTTCAGTTTCTGGTGTGGTTGACAAAACTGACCACACTGTTTCTTTAACTGTTCCTTTTGGCACTAATGTGACAACTCTTGTGCCCACTATTGCAATTTCTTCTGGCGCAACGATTAGTCCAAATACTGGAGTGGCCCAGAACTTCACCAATCCAGTTTCTTATATAGTTACTGCTGAAAATAATTCAACGCAAAGTTATAATGTGACAGTTGCTATTGCCCCTGATTCAAATTCTGGTCCGGACAATACTCCACCTTCGGTGACGAGTTATACATTTAATACAGTTGCCGATAATATCACAACTAATCCATTAACGAATCCTCTTTCTTTAGTTATAAACGCCAGTGAAAATGTAGATTGGACATCTATAAAAATTGAAAATCAGAACAACGCAAGTATTTATAAAATTTTCTATTCGGGGGCTGGTTGTGTTAATGGCACCAATACTTGTACTAAAAGTTGGAATGGTCTTTTGACTAGAGGGGGATTACTTCAAAATGGAACTTTTCGCGTGAAGCTTCATATGAAAGACAGTGCTAGTAATGACTTTTATGATTTTCTTTCCCCATATGTAATTACCGTAAATACTAACTAATTTCTTCCCCTAAGCCCAGCTTAGGGGAAACTCCCCAGCCCTACCCCTGGGGTAGGGCTGGGGAGTTTGTGGTATAATGTGTTTATGAAAAGCAATATTGAAAACGCACTTCATAAAGAAGTAATAGAATGTCCTAATTGTGAAAGTCCACTAAAAGGAGAATACTTTTTTCGCAAGATAATTGATGAAAAACTTGGAAAAGTAGAAGAAAAAATTCATAAATGTAGTTGTGGGTATGAGTTAGTGTTAGATCGAAAAATTATAAAATAAAAAAAGGCCTCTCCTTCGGAGGCCGTTTTTGTTTTTTAATTGTATTATTTAATTAAAAATTGTTTGTTTTTTAGATTCTTCCGTCCCATTCCAGTATCTGTTCCTTGTTATTATTGTTGCATTTTTCTTCAAACCTATTCATATCATATTCTACAAATTGATAGAGCATAATATTTAAAAATGCAATAAATAATGAAAAGTAGAATGGCCATGGTGAATCTTTCATGGCTAAAACAAAAAACATTGATAGTAATAATGAAACGATAGAACCTGCAAAGTAAGTTGTTGTTAACCCTTCATTTTCTACATATGCCCTTCCGCTGTGGAAAAACAATTGCACAATTTTACTTTTTGGTTGAACGTAATCTTTTTCTAATGTCATTTTGTCTCTGCATTTTTTTCTCCATGCATAATCGGATATTAACATCAACACAATCAGAGAAATAACTGCCAAAGTACTTATGACAAAGATTACTAACCAAAGTAAATAAAGAAAGGTTGAATCACTTGGGTTAGTTTCGAAAAAAAACTTCCATATTATTTGCATAATAATCCTTATAGATTTGTTTTAAGAACTGTTAATTAATTAGCTTTTTATACTATATTACTATTTCAATTTTTTGTCAAATATTTAGATGTTTTGTATTGTGTTATACCCTGTAGTAGAATTTTGAAAAAATTTCACTACGGGGTATACTAAAAACATAATGACAAAACACTTTTGGAAAACCTTGATTATTTTTGCAGTAATGATAATCATAGGGCTCATTGGAGTCGTTTTAGTAAGTAATTTGGAGAAAGGAGAAGATTCAACAAATACACCAACTAACAAAACTGAGGTTGCAAAATAAAGTAAAAATGCCCTGCAAAGATTTCTCGCAGGGCATTTTCTTTTTTAGTTATAAAATTATTTTTTATCTTTTGGATTGGTATCCACCTGGGATACCTTTTTTTGACAAAACGATTTGCCAGAGTTGATTTTTTCTGGCACGAAATGAGCCGGCGCAGGAGAGCAAATAATATCTCCACATTCGATAAAATCTTTGATCATAATTTGATTTAATACTATCCCAATTATTTTCAAAGTTTTGATACCAAGCCATGAGAGTTTTGTCATAGTCTGCACCAAAGTTGTGCCAGTCTTCTACAACAAACAATCCTTCGATTGCTTTACCAATCTGAGCAATAGATGGAAGCATACTATTGGGAAAAATATATTTCTGGGTCCATTTATCTGTTTCTTTTACAGAATGATTACTGCCAATGGTATGAAGTAAAAATAAACCGTCATCTTTAAGAGAATTATGCACAACCTTCATGAAAGTAGAATAGTTTTTATACCCTACATGTTCGAACATACCCAATGATACAATATGATCAAATTTTTCTCTAATATTGCGGTAATCTCTAAGCCTAGTTTGGACGGCAAGATCTTTATACAGTATATCTGCTAACATTTTCTGTTCTTTTGAAACAGTAAATCCTATTGCATTTACATTGTATTTTTCAGCAGCATAACCAGTAAGACTTGCATAACCTGAACCAAAATCACCCAATTTTTGTCCCGACTTTAACTCGATTTTTCTGCAGACGAGATCTAACTTTGCTTCTTGTGCTTGATCTAAATTTTGAGCATCCTTCCAATATCCACCGGTGTATGTTAGACGTTTATCAAGCATCGCTTTATATAAATCGTTACCGAGATCATAATGACGTCGGCCGATTTCAAAAGCTTTTGATTGTCTGCCTGCGTTTAAGAATAAACTACGAATAATTCCCAATACTACATCCCAATTTTTAATAATTTTTTGATCAAGATTAGCATTAAGAATTTTATGGATAAACTGATCGATATTTTGGCAATCCCACCAGTTATCCATATAGGACTCACCGAGTCCTAGTGATCCATCTCGTAGTACACGATTGTAAAATCTTTCATCATGGATTTGGGGATCATAAGGATTATTTCCGTTTATTAAGATACCCGTACCATCCAGCAAAGATTCAATAATAAATCTGTCTTTTTTCATATTTTTTTCCTTATTTTGTTTTGAAAAGAATTTTTTTTATTATACAACTTTATAAAAGAAAATCAATATTCTTGCAAAATAAAGAGGTTGTGCTATATTAGAGATACCGCAAAGAAAATAGGTTTACCCTGAGCGTAGTCGAAGGGCATATAAATCCTATTTAGTGGGTCGATATCCGCCAGAGGCGGACAAGCTTGCGGCTTAAAAGCCGTTTTTTTTATTGAAAATAAGGAGCATAGCAACTATATTTTCATAACCCTGTTAAATAATTTTGCTTTGCAAAATTGTCCGAAGGACATTTAACAGGGTGTGGATTTTCTAATCGCTTTGCTCAAGAAAATCACACATGTTACAAAAATCAAAAAAAGAAGAAATGGTAAAAGATCTTGAGAAAGCAATCAAGGGGTCTGAGTCTGTTGTTTTTGTGAATTTTCATGGTATGAATGTTGGCAATGAAACAATTCTTCGTCGAGAGTTAAGAAATCAAGGAGTAGATTATAGAGTATCAAGAAAGACTTTACTGAAACGCGCATTGTTAAAAAAAGCGGAAGGAGAACTTCCAGAACTTTCTGGTGAAGTTGCGATTGCTTATTCTAAAGACAATACTGCATCTCCTCGTGAAATTCATAATTTTCAGAAAACCCATAAAGGTATTCTAGAAATTTTGGGAGGAATTTTTGAAGGAAAATTTGTAAGTAAAGATAAAATGATGGAGATAGCTAATATTCCTTCTAGGGAAGTATTGCTCTCTAAAATTGCATTTTTGCTCAAATCTCCCATGCAACGTTTAGCCATAGCTGTTAATGAAGTAGCTAAGTCGAAGTAAATTCTCCTCTTGAGGAGTACCCTTTAGGGGGAGGTGGACAAATTATCCACCCCGGCACAAGTGTCACCCCTCAAGAGGGGAATAAAAATTATTAAAAATTAATTAAAAAATATTATGTCAAAATTTGATTCATTTATGAAAGACCTTGAAGGAGCATCAGTTTTAGAACTGAATGAACTTGTAAAGGCAATAGAAGAAAAGTTTGGAGTATCTGCCACAGCTGTAGCTGCTGTTGGTCCTGCTGCTGGAGCTGCGGAAGCAGTTGAAGAGAAGGATGCCTTTACTGTAGTCCTTGCTTCTGCCGGTGAACAGAAAATAGCTGTGATGAAGGTGGTAAAAGAAGTTCTGGGTCTTGGTCTTAAAGAAGCGAAAGATTTAGTGGATGCTGCTCCTTCTACTTTGAAAGAGGGGATGAAGAAAGCGGAAGCTGATGAACTTAAGAAAAAGATTGAAGCTGCAGGAGGTAAGATAGAGTTGAAATAAAACCCCCTAAAAGTCCCCCTTGTCAGGGGGATTTTTTGTATTGTATTTTTTATAAAAGGTAGTATTATATACATATATGGAAATTCTAGGGAAAATATTGGGTAGTCCCGCCAGAGTCAAGATTATGAGGCTTTTTTTGCTGAATTCTAAGAATGGCTTTAGTAGAAAAGATATTATAAAAAGAAGCCGTGTGAACCCTAGTGTTGTCAGTCGGGAAATTAAACTTTTAGCTTCTATTGATTTTATAAAAAGACACAAGACTACTTGGTTTTTTAATTCTCTTTTTAAATATGCCGGAGAGCTTGATAGGCTTTTAATAAGTTCCGATACTTTAGACATTAAGACTATTGCAGATAGTTTTAAAAAAGTTGGACGAGTAAAGCTTTTATTGGTTTCTGGTGTGTTTATTAAAAATAAAGATACTCGGGTAGACTTATTGATCGTCGGAGACAGGATGAAGAGGAGTAAAATTGAAGAAGAAGTACGAAAACTGGAAGCTGAAATAGGCACAGAGCTCGTTTATGCTGTCTTTGACACCAAAGAATTTATTTATAGGTTAGATATGTATGATAAACTCATTCGAGACATCCTTGACTTTCCCCATAAGGTCATTTTTCAGGCTAAAGAGTTATCCACACGAGTCTTAAAAAAAGCTTAAAAACTGGTAATTTATGGTTTTTCCACAATTTTTATTTGGATTAATTTTAAAAGTATGCTATACTATAAGAGGTAGGTTAAGATTTTACTTGCAAACATTACGGCGATTATATATAATTCAGTAGTACATCCACAAACAGGGCTGATCCCCCTCAAGTTACACAACACGACAGATATGAACCTGTCTCAAGTTCTGGCGTAGGTCCTAAACAGATCAACGCCAACTATGGCGCTTACACAGAAATGTGTTGTGTGCCCTACGCTAGAACTTGGCACGGGTTTTTTTAGTGCCAATAATCAGAGTGGTCGAATCTGGTTCATTATTAATTCTTTGTTCTATGAAAAATGAAAAATAAGTTTGGTTACAGGAGTTCTATTACCGGTAAGTATGTGAAAAAGTCATATGCCGATAAACATAAAAGAACTACTGAAAAAGAAAGAAAATAAATTTATGACAATTTTTGGATTTGCTTGTTGGATTTAATCACTTTGAAAAGCTAGTCAGAAGCAACAAGCAATAGAAAAAAATTATGAGTAATTTTATTTCGCCTGTCATTGAACAGGTATGCTTCCCGTCTGAAGATGGTTTATCCATACTTTGTAACTGCATTATGCGTAACGGAGTATGTGTACCAACTAAAAGCGGTAAATGGTGGAAGTTTCCGATAGTTTACTTGAAGAAACAAAAACCACAAAAGGAAGAGGATGAAGTGGAACGCAAAACCGCCACCCCTTTATCAGAAGCGACGGTTTTGCACACAAAGTAAATTTTACAACATTTACGCAAAGCTTCCGCAAGGAGGCTTTTGTGTTTTTACACCAACTTGAAAGTTGGAAAATAATTCTTAAAACATTTTACGAATCATTTTTCACTTTTCAATTTTAAAAACGACAGCACAAAGACAACCTTTTAAAAGGTTTTAACTCTAAATTGATAATTTAATTAGTAATTTCATAAACCACAACTACATTTAGTATTAAAGATAGTGTATCACAGAAAATTATGTGAATCAACTGTAACTGTGGATTACGTTTTTGTCAAGCTTTAGTAATTTACAGCAAATATCGTTGGTCATTTTTCAGGCTAAAGAGTTATCCACACAAGTCTTAAAAAAAGCTTAAAAACTGGTATAATTATATAGAACTTTTCTAAGGTCGAAACTTAAAAAGTATTATTATTAATTAGTGTTTTTATATTTATTATGAGTAATATTTGGTTAACATGGGGTGATGTTTTTAATGCGTCACTACAAAATTTGTGGTGGGGCTTTATTCAATTTGCTCCAAAGCTTATTTTAGCTCTTGTTTTCTTTGTTATCGGCTGGGCTTTAGGTGCTCTCGTCGCTAAAGCTTTTGAACAAGTCTTCAAGTCTTTGAAGATAGACAGTCTTTTCCAATCTCTTGGAGTAGACAGCTTTTTTAGAAAGGCCGGAATGAATCTTAATTCTGGGTATTTTGTTGGACAGTTGGTAAAATGGTTTGTAATTATCATTTTCCTTCTTCCTTCACTCAATTTAGTTGGCTTGGATTATATTGCAGGTTTTTTGAAAGACGATGTGCTTGGATTTTTGCCTAAAGTAGTAGTAGCCGCTTTTGTATTAATAATTGCTACTTTTGTAGCTGATTTTCTTTCCAAAACAACTTTTGCTTCCGCAAAAGCCATGAATCTTAAGTCAGCGCATATGCTTGGTTCTCTTGTTAAATATACTGTTTGGATATTTGCTTTCATTATCGCATTAGGTCAGCTTGGAGTAGCCGAAGGTTATATGGGTACTCTCTTTGCTGGAATAATTGGCATGCTTGCACTAGGTGGCGCTCTCGCTTTTGGCTTGGGTGGCAAAGAGGCAGCAGGACGATTGATTGCGAAACTTGGTGAAGATATGTCTCACAAAGAATATTAATTAGTTTCTAGTTTCTAGAAGTAGGAAAAAGAAAGACGGAAGCTTTGCTTCCGTCTTTCTTCCATCTTTTTGCTTGACATTAAATATTCATTAGTATATACTTTTGAATATGGATACAACAATTTTGATTAAAACAAAAAAAGATATTAAATTACAAGCGCAAGAATTGGCTAGGGATCTTGGGCTTTCTTTGGCAGATGTTGTGAATGCTTCTCTTAGGCAATTTGTCATAAACCAAGGTATAACGATTTCTAAGATGCCCACAGAAAGTCTTGATGCTTACTACAATAAAAAAGAAATTCTTTCGGCTTATAAAGATTCATTAAAAGAATTTTAAAAATATGATTCTTTTAAAAACCAAGGATTACAAGAAAAGTGTTAATTCTTTGTCCAAGAAAGATAGAAGTTTGCTGTTAAAACAGGAACAATTTTTAGTAAAAGATATATTCTATTCTAAACTTCACACAAAAAGATTAAAAGGTTTTTCAAATGACCATGTTTATTCTTTCCGTATTACAAGAGCTTACAGAGGTATCTTTCGTCTATTGGGAGATAGTGTTATTTTGTTCGCTATTGGTCATCGTAAGGATATATACGAATCATTGTAGAATATAGTAAAATAGTATCCCCAAGTTAGGAACATTATTTTTCTTGATTAGATTTGACTTATTTATGGGCTTAATATATACTCTTTTAATCAGTATGAATACAAAGATAAACAGTTTAAAAAGGCGGTATTAAATCAAGCTTTCTTTTGCTTGTTGGCCGCCCTGAAAGGCGGTTTTTTCTTTGGTAAATTTGGTAAGTCTGGCTTGAATATTGACAACTTAAATCCTATCCAACAATTAGAGGGTCTTTTCGCGTTGAGATAGGGAATTGCTTAAATAATTTTGAATGCCGAGCGGTCGGACTAGATATTATTATAAGCATTGTTTTATCCAGCTCCTCGCGAGGAGTTGGGTGTGGTTTGTAAATTTCTTAACAGGAAATTTAAGGGCGTACGGTGGATGCCTTGACTTTAAGAGGCGATGAAGGACGTGGCGTTGCTGCGATAAGCTTCGGGGAGGTGCTTAGCTACCTTTGATCCGGAGATTTCCGAATGGGGAAACCCTGTCGAGTAAACCTCGATAACTCCGACGTTTCGTCGGAGAGCAAACCCTGGGAAGTGAAACATCTCAGTACCAGGAGGAGTAGAAACAAATATGTATTTCCTTAGTAGCGGCGAGCGAAAAGGAAGAAGCCCAAATTTCTGTAGCAATACAGGGAGGTTGTAAGGTAACAATTTTTATTTAATTAAAGAAGAGTCAAAAAATAAATTATTAGTTGAAGTTGCTGGAAAGCGACACCGCAGAAGGTGATAGTCCCGTAAACGAAAATAATTTATCTCTTTTATTGTTATTCTTGAGTACCCCAGGACATGAATGGCCGGGGGGAATCCAGCGGAACTAACCGCTAAGGCTAAATACTCTTAAAGATCGATAGTGAACTAGTACCGTGAGGGAAAGGTGAAAAGCAGCCCGATTAGGGCGGTGAAATAGACCTGAAACCGTATGTCTACAAGGAGTCGAACTAGGTATTTATATCTAGAACGGCGTGCCTATTGAAGAATGAGCCAACGAGTTTATTCATACTGCAAGGCTAAGCTGGCTAAAACAGCAGAGCCAAAGGGAAACCGAGTGTTAATAGCGCGAATATACCCGCACACTTATATGCTTGAAGCGCCAAAGGCGCAAGTTGCAAACATCAAGCACATAAGTGTGCGGGTAAAGTAGTATGCATAAGACCCGAAGCAGGGTGAGCTTGCCATGAGCAGGATGAAGTAGGTCGAAAGACTTATGGAGGTCCGAACCGGTAGATCGTACAACGTCTTCGGATGACTTGTGGTAAGGAGTGAAAAGCTAATCGAACCTGGTAATAGCTGGTTCTCTCCGAAATAGCTTTAGGGCTAGCGTCGTGTGTTTTTTCTGGGGGTAGAGCACTGGAAGGTTTCGACAGGGAGCAATCTCGCGAAACCTATCAAACTCCGAATACTAGAGACCATAGCTTGGCAGTTAGGCCATGGGGGCGAAGCTCCATTGGCCAAAAGGGAAACAGCCCGGATCTCAAAATAAGGTCCCTAAATATATACTAAGTGTAA
>JAPLXV010000002.1 GCA_026395895.1 Candidatus Nomurabacteria bacterium
ATTTTTTAGTTAGTAATAGTAATTGTTCCACCACCTGTCGCGGTGGTCTGGGTTATATTTGTAACTGGACTTGTTGTAACTGTAATTGTTGGCGTACTTGGAGTACCAGGTGTTCCACCGCTACCATTTCCTCCACTTGCCCCACAATAACAAATGGCATCATAATAGGAATTTGTACCACAAGTATATAAAGTGTCTGCAGAATATTGTGGACAAGCCATCATTTGAAGAGCAGAAGTTGGGGTACTTAGAGAAAAACCAAATACTATAACTACTACGAGAATAAATATTATTAAAAAACTTTTATATAGAGACATAATTTATATATAAATTAAAATACTAATAATTATATAATTATACATCAAGTAAAGTAAAATGTGTAAAAAACTGTTGATAACTTACCAAAATACTGGCTTTTTTGGCATTTTAGCCATATTGACATTGACAAAAGCTTTGAAATCTGATATACTATTGACAAATTAGAATAAATGATTTCTTTGAAAAACATTTAATTTAGTGGCAAAAGGACAAAAAAATATTTTGTGTTTTTGTAACTAAATTAAATAATAAATAAATCATAGGAGGAACGTTATGAAAACGCTAAAAATATTTCTCGTTTTTTTGTTGTTTTTCTGCCTTCCTATTTTGGCCCAAAGCCAAACACAAGAAGTGCAGTCGGTAAATGGATGGAAATTTGTGCAGGGAATCGATATTACAGATTTTTTCAAAACAAAATCATTCTTTTTTACTGATCATAATTCACAAGTATTTGCGAATTATGGTAATACTAGATATCCTGCCTTCTGGAATTTCCAGGTAACTTGGTTAAAAGATTTTTCTGGACCTTTCACCACTCCAGACACAGTATGTTTGGACGGTAGATTTCTTTCTGGGATGATAGAAAAAGTAATAGCTATAAATGTTTTTATAGCTATGCAAAATTCAAATAATTACTATTTTGATGGAAGAATTGCTCAATATAGTAATATACCTTTGAATGGTTCTTGGAAAACATTACATTGGGATATGGATTTTGCAAAAAAAATTGGGTTTAATTTTTTTACTCGTTTTTATATCATTTTCCAGATAGTAACTCAGGATTCCTGTTATACTGGAGCTAATATACTAGTGGATAATCTTAGGGGCAAATATCCTACAGGTGGAATTGTCATCTATGATTCTTTCGGAGACATAACTAGGGTTTCCGAAAATGAGATTCCAACTGGATTTGTTCTTTCTCAGAATTATCCGAATCCATTTAACCCAACAACAAAAATCGAATTTGCATTACCAAGAGAATCTAATGTCATACTTAAGGTCTATAACTTATTAGGCCAAGAAGTTGAAACATTAGTTAACAAAGTAATGCCTGCTGGAAATCATATTGTTGATTTCAATGCCAGCAATCTTCCTTCCGGAGTTTATATGTATAAGCTCCAAACTAGTTCTTTTTCAGTAAGTAAAAAAATGTTATTGACGAAGTAAAAAAATATTCCCGGAGTCTCAGGTTGATCTAAAAAATCACTTGCAGGCTCCTTTTCGTTTATGGGCTATTTTTTATATCCAATCCCCCGCCAAAACCTAGCTTGTCAACCTGCCAGGTTGATATCATAAACTATACCAAGGGGAACCCTTGGTAATTATTAATTTTGCTTGACTTTTAATATACGTTTAGAGTATAATTAAGATACTAAACGTGAAAGGCATCCTATATGGGTGCCTTTCTCTATTTTTACTTACTTTTTTTCCATTCTTAACAACTCTCTTAAATATTCAAAATCTCTAAAATTACTGCCAGCAAATTTTTTTATTTCTTTTGCCGTTCTATCACTTCTGCTTAATATTATTATTTCTTTTTTAATTTCTCTCAAATGTTTAAGTACCGGCAAAAAGTCTCCATCTCCAGATAAAATAATAACCCTATCAAAATTATCTATTTCTTTCATTAAGTGGAATGCCATATCAACATCACAATTAGCTTTTCTTTTTGTTGTACCATCTTCTTGTTCATACATTTTTACAGGTTTTAAATATAAATGATATCCGAATTTTAAAAGTCTCAAATAAAAACGCACTCTTTGCAAATGTTTACCAAAAAGAAATATCTGAGCTTCATTTAAACGCTCATTTTTATTTTTAATAATATCCAATAAATAATTTTCTAATTTATCTATCGGAACTGTTTCCTCTTTTTGATAATCATAATCAAAATTATGTATTTCAACACCACCAAAATAAAAAATATGCTTTATGTCATATTTCTTTTGTAAATAATTCAACAATTTTTGATAATCTATTTTCCAACCAAGAGATTTTTCTCCACCATAAAAAAGGTTAGAAGCATCAATAAAAGCATAAGTTTTCATAAATTTATAATATCATTCTTTAAAATAAAAAAATAGGTGTGCAATAATATTGTTGATAACTCACCAAAATATTTAATCCCCCGCCAACCCAAAAACTCGGTGTTTGACAGATTTAGTTTATCCCCTTTTCTATTTGACGAGTTAGAGATAAAGGGGTAAGATTTTAATTAACACACACCCGATATTCATTTTTTACTCCTGGTACCCGGTCTGTTCTTTGTTTGATTTCGGTCTTCTTTTTCTAAAGGAACAGACCGGTTTTTAAAAAAGTTTTGCTCTCGGCTACATGACGGCCCCTACAACCTCGAGTTCAATTATTATTCTTGAACTTGAGGCTGTTTTTTTGTCTAAATTACCTATTTCACTAAAAACTACCCTTTATCAGCTCGCTCGCCTCTGGCGAGATATTCACAGATTTATCTTGATTCGTATTCTAATCAGAAGCTTGGACGGAATTAATTAATAATTGATTAGGCATTTTTAAATTTAAACTAAGGTGCAGTCGTTCTTGATTGTAGTATTGCAGATATTTTAATTTTATGATATAATTAAAATACAAATATGGAAAATAATATACCATCAAAAAATGTAGATCAGGTTGCTTCTAAGCCTCCTGAAGAAAAAAATCATGAAGGACTAATTCCAAATGAAATTACCGAGCAAGTTTACTCTGATTTTTTAAAAGATAAAAATGTGGCTATTGTTTGTCCATCAAAATCTATGGAAGGATTAAATATGGGTTCTGAAATTAATTCTGTTGATGTTATTGTGCGAATGAACGAGAGCTATGAAATTTCCCCAGAACAAGAAAAAGATTTTGGAAATAGAACAGATGTTGTTTACCATTATTTGGGGCTTGCTTCAGAGAATCAACCTGGTTTTAATTTAGAAAAAATAAAACAAAGTAAGGTCAAAATGATCGTCATTCCTCCTCGCCCAGAAAAAAGAAATTTTGAAGTTTTTCATGAAAGAAATGCTTCTTTAAGTATACCTTTTTTGCGTATCTCACAAGATGATAAAAAAGAATTGTGGAATAAAATAGAATGTTTACCTTTTTGTGGAACATGGGCTGTTTTTCATGTGCTTAAGTTTCCAGTAAAGACGGTAAAAATATTCGGAATGAATTTTTTTGCTACAGGTCATTATTCTGGGCATGATCATCGAACAGAACAACAACAAATTGCTTATGCGTTGAATTCACAATTTGATAAAAGGGGGATAGAAAAACAACATCATATTGAACCACAAAAAAAATTTCTTTACGAAATTTGTATGAATGATAAAAGAATAATTCTTGATGATATTACAAAAAAAGCTATTAATATACCTTGAATAAATATAAAGCTATGAATTATAAAAAATATGATGTTGTTATAGTTGGTGCGGGGATTATGGGGTTATTTCTTGCGAAGAAATTACTTACTATTGGATTATCTGTCATAATTTTAGAAAAAGGATCTGAATTAGCAAATGGACCATCTACAAAAAATGAAGGTATTTTACATCGTGGAACTTATCATTCGTATGCAATCGACGATGTTGGAGAAAGTATTGAAGTGGCACGGAAGTGTATTTATGGTTATGATCAAATATTAGCTCAATATCCAGAAGTTTTTGAAGAATTTTTTCTTGAGACAATTGCTATTATTAAAGACAAAAAAAATTATTTAAAAGCAATAAATAGATGGGATAAGGCTGGAGTTTTATATAAAAATATTACATACGAGAGAGCAAAAAAAATTCTTCCCGAAGTAAAAATAAGTGAAGAATTTTTATACTTTAAAATAAAAGAAAAAGCAATTAATACTCGTCTTTTACTTCATACAATTTTAAAACAAATTGGGAGTTTTGATAATATAAAAATATTAAGAGGTGTTCATCAAATAAAATTTATCGATAAATTTAAAATATCTGCCACATATGGTGATGGTGATGGTGTTGAAAATATAAATTTTGATTATATCGTATATTCATCAGGTAAGGGAACAAAAAAAATATTTAAGGAAGAATTTAATATCGAACTACCTATTAGAGTATTTAAAGCACTTTTATTAGTAACTAAGCGTCTTTCTAAAAATAATGTTTATTTTTTAGATGAGAGAGAGGTTTCAATATTCCAGCACGGAGATAAAAGTATAATTGGGGAAACTAAATATAATAAGCCATGTCTTAATGATGAAGATTATGAAATAGATGATGACCTTAAACATAGTTTAATAAATAAAGTTAAAGAGTATTTTGATTTTGATGATAAAAACGCAATGATCTTTTGTTCTCATAAAGTAGATTACGGTGGTGAGAATGATTTTCATTCTCTTGATTCTAAATTAAACGAACCATTTAATAATCATTTTATTGCAATGCCTGGTAAAATGACCGAAGCTCCTTGGCTTGCTGATTATATTATGAGAGAAATTTTTAAGAGGAAAAATGATTCTATTATATCAGAACGTCCATGTGATAAATTTACACCAGATCAAAATATTAGTTTATTAAATTAGGAATATACTACCAGAAATAAAATATGGAAGCCAAAAAATTAAAACATCATTGGGAAAATGTTTTTGAGCAGGCTTGGATTTCTTATTGTGAAAATTCTATACCAATTGGAGCAATTATTATTAATCATACTGGTGAAGTTATTGCAGTTGGAAGAAATAAAATTTATGATAAATCTGATGATTATCATCATGTTTTTTACCATCAATTAGGGCATGCCGAATTAAACGCTCTGTTGAAAGTTAGTAAACATGAGTATCCAGATATTGAAAAATATATTTTACTAACTTCTTTTGAACCATGCCCAATGTGCTTAGGAGCTTTTGTTATGTCAAGAATTAAGACTTTATATTTTGCAGCACATGATTTGATTGCTGGAAGTTCCGATTTAATTAATACATCTGCATACATGAAAGAAAAAAATCTAACTGTTCATGGCCCTTTTGATTTTGTTCAATCAGTACAAATTGCTCTGATTTGTGAGTTTATGTTGCATAAAAGACCAAAAGAAACAGATAAATTATTTTTAGCCTGGAGTAAAACAGATTATAAGGCTGTTGAATTGGGCAAAAAATGGTTTAATAATGAATATTTAATCAAATTAAAAAAAGAAAATTTAAACAATAAAAATGCTGTAAAAAAAATATTTAAAGAAGTTACTCGTTATTATTTAAATTATTCTCATTAATCCAATCAAGACTGATTTTTTAATGTAATAAAAAATATTTACAAAAAATTATGAATAGTAAAAAGGGACAAAATAAAATATGTCAAAACTGTAAACAAGATTTCGTTATAGAAACTGAAGATTTTGAATTTTACGAAAAGATAAAAGTGCCACCACCGACTTTTTGTTCGGACTGTAGATTACAAAGACGACTTGCTACATATAATGCTAGAAATTTATACAAGAGAAATTGTGACCGATGTAATATTTCTATTATCTCCGTTTTCTCTGCTGGAATAGATTCAAAGGTTTATTGCACAAAATGTTACTTTAGTGATGATTGGGATGCAACATTATATGGTAAAGATTATGATTTTTCAAAAACATTTTTTATACAGTTTGATGAGTTAAGGAAAAATGTTCCACAGATTCATTTACGACATTCTAATAATGGTGATAATTGTGAATATGCCAATTCCGTTTATCATTCTTCGAATGTCTACCTTTCTTATGGAGTTGTAGCTTCTCAAGATATTTATTATGGTAGTTTAATAAATAAAGGTAATAAAACATGTTTAGATTGTTATAATATAAAAAATAATGAGTATATCTATGAATTAGTAAATTCGAATGGAAATTTTAAATGTATTTATCTTACAAATTCGCACCAATGCCTAGAATCCTCTTTTCTATTTAACTGTATAAATTGTCAAAACTGTTTTATGAGTTCAAATCTTCGTAATAAAAATTATTGTTTTAGAAATAAACAACTTACAAAAAAAGAATACGAGCAAAAAATTTCTGAATTAAAATTAGGTAATTCTAGCGAATTTGAAAAAATAACAGAAGAATATTATAACATGATAAAAAATTCTATTTATCGTTATGCAACTATTATTAAATCAACAGATGATTGCACAGGAGACATGCTTGAAAATTGTAAAAATGTAAAAAATTCATTTAATATATATGATTGTGAAAATTTAAAATTTTCTATTTTTCTTATGAATAAAAATACTGATTCATATGATTTAACAATTTCTGGTAGAGGAGAAAGAAATTATGATCTTATTACTAGTGCAGGGGGAAGTTTTGATTGTAAATTTGGTAATAGAGCAACAGGTAATAATTTAGAATATGTGGACACTTGTAATGGAGAGGACTTATTCGGTTGCGTTGGATTGAAGAAAAAACAATATTGTATTTTAAATAAACAATATTCCAAAGAAGAATATTTTAATCTAAGAAAAAAAATTATTAATCATATGACTGATATGCCTTATATTGATAAAAAAAATAGAATTTATAAATATGGAGAATTTTTTCCAATAGAATTATCACAGTTTGCCTATAATGATACTTTAGCAATACAATTTTTTCCACTTGCCAAAGATCAAATTTTAAATGAAGGCTATAAATGGAAAGATTTTAATAATAAAGATTATCAAATTTCCATTATTTCTTCAGAATTACCAGAAAATATAGAAATGGTAAATAATTCTATTTTAAAAGAGACTATTTTATGTAAAGATAAAGAAGATTGTAAGCATGGTTGCACAAAGGGTTATAAAATAATAGAAGAAGAATTAAAATTTTATCAGAAAATGAAATTACCCTTACCAAAATATTGTCCGAACTGTAGATATTATAATAGGTTAAGACGAACTAACTCATGGAAACTTTTTTATAGACAGTGTATGTGTGATTATAAAGTTTTTAAAAATACCATTTTGCATTCACAACACAAAGAAGGTCGTTGTTTAAATAAATTTGAAACAGCATATAAAAATGAAACTCAAGAAATTATTTATTGTAAACAATGTTATCAACAAGAGCTGTTATAAATTTCCAAACCATAGGTCAAGTTAAAACTTCATCAAAATTAGTATTTTTGTATTCCGCCTCGGGCATTTCCGCTATGAGCGTTCATGTGGTAAATGGGGGTCAGGTAAATGGGGTAAATGGGGTCAGGAGCCTTTGTTTGGCCTGCCAGTAGGTAAATGGGGTCAGGAAGGTTGTTTAAATATAATATGTTTAAAAGAGTCTTCTTTACTTTTTAAGATATCAACAATAGGACTTGGCCTTATGTCAAATTTATCTAGATTTTCTATTGATACTTCTATAAAACCACTAGGAACAACATTCGTAAAAATAGTATCTATTATATAGATGAAACAAATTTCATGTACTTTTTCCGTGTTGGTTGTATATAAATTTTCTACGACAGAACATAAAGTTGGATTTTTAATTTGCATTCCTATCTCTTCCATAATTTCTCTTTTTATCGCTTCTTTTGAAGTCTCATTTAACATTACTTTTCCACCCAGTGTACGAATATGTTTATCCTTACTTTTCTCAAATAAAAAGCCACGAGATGTTAAATGGGGTCAGGAGCCTTTGTTTGGTCTACCAGGATTTCTTAATGTCGCTTTTAAATTAAATTTATCTATCATTTTGTTCGTCCAATTATCAGATCCAAGAGGCTTTCCTTTATTTACTGAATATCTTAAAGATTCTATTTCTTTGTTAGTCTGTGCTTCATTGACCAATTTAATATAATCATTAGGTATATCAATAGGCCACTTTGACAATAATTTCTTTTGATTAACTTTCCCCTTCTTTCTCCTATATAAACTTGACCACTTCCAATCTTCTGCTTTTTTAACTAATTTAGCTCTCAATGCATTTCTTTCTACATATCTAAATAATTGTAATAAATATCGATTTGTTTGTATCGGAAATGATTTATATCTTCCCTGATAAAGATGTCCAAAACCTATGGTTTTATGTCGAGAGTGCCATCTTTGTGTATGAGTCATAGATACCCATCCCATAAATTTCTGCAAATCACCATCTTTTTTTGGATATAAGATTAAATGCCAGTGATTTGGCATTATTTCATAAGAAAGTATCCTCATATCAAATTTTTCTTTTGCCTCTTCTATTACTTTTTCAAAAAGTATATAATCCTCATCTTTATTGAATATTTGCATTCGTGCATTAGCACGATTTATAACATGATAAACTACATCCCCAACATCAATTCTATTTATTCTTGGCATAAAATTAATATAGCATGATATCTCCTTAAAACAAAGGCTCCTGACCCCATTAACCCATTAGTTGAGCAATTAAACATTTTTAAAAAACTCCCAAATATGCTATAATATAAGTATGAAAAAAATACCCGATAATTTTAAATCTATCTTGTGGTCATATGATTTTTCGTTATGCGACCCTATAAAAATGAAAAACACTATAATAACTAATGCTATCTCTTATGGTAATTTAGATCATTGGCGTTGGATAAAATCTTTTTACGGAGTAGGTGCTGTAAAAAAGGTGCTTAACACTATGCCTAATTTAACTATTAGACCTTCTGCATTAAGATTAGCTAATTTGATGTTTTAAGTAAAAAATATGTATTATGAATCACTAAATCAAGAAACAAAAAAAATCTGGAACAAATGTGCTTTTTTACATAATGATTTTTATTTAGCTGGTGGCACAGCTCTTGCTTTTCAGATAGGACATCGTATTTCTGTGGACTTAGATTTTTTTTCAGATAATCCAATTAAAAAAACATTACTTGCTAAAATTGAAAATGAACTTGGTAATGCATCCGTTTTAGTAAATACAAAGAATGAACTGACCGTGTTGTTATCAGGAGTAAAATTATTATTCATCCACTATCCTTTTATTCTGAAAGAAAAAACAGTCGATACAAATATGGTGCCATTGGCTTCTATCTTAGATATTGCCTCCATGAAGGCATATGCTATGGGACGAAGAAGATCTTTTAAGGATTATATTGATTTGTATTATATAGTTTCCAAAAATATAACCACACTTGGTGTTATCATTTCAGATGCGAAAGAAAAATACAAAGAAGGATTTAATGATAGGCTGTTTTGCGAACAACTTATATCCCCGGAAGATTTAGACGACGAAGAGATTATTTGGTTATTCCCAAAACAATCAAAATCAAACATACAATCATTTTTTAATGGTAAAGTGAAGGAATTTTTAAAAAAGTAGGTGTAAAATAATGCCGTTGATAACTCATTACAAAAAACCTAATTTTATTAGGTTTTTTTATTTTGAGTATCAAATTCTCGGTGCTGGCGACTGCCTACTTTCCCCCTTGAGGAGTATCATTGGCTCAATAGCGCTTAACTTCTCTGTTCGGAATGGGAAGAGGTGTGGCCGCTACGATGAATCACCAACACTGAAAATTCGATGTTGTATTTTTTTATTTTAATTGCTCCCCGTCGCTCGAGAGCGACAGGGTGTGGTTTGCAAATTTCTTAACAGGAATCGAAACATTAGTACTTCTCAGCTCAACGCATTACTGCGCTTACACTTAAAGCCTATCAACGTGATCATCTCTCACGGTTCTTAACGATTCCTAATCTTGAAGCTGGCTTCCCTCTTAGATGCTTTCAGAGGTTATCCAATCCCGACATAGCTACCGAGCAGTCCACTTGGCAGTAGAGCTCGTACACCAGAGGTCAGTTCACTTCGGTCCTCTCGTCACATTTCTCCCCTATTTCTAGGAGTGCAGACTATATCTTCATCCTTTTTCAAACTTTGAAAGGAGGATGTTGGCGTATTACAAGCATAAACCTGTTTCTTATAGAAGAAACTTTCCAGTGTTATGCAAGTCCACTCCGACGCTAGGTCGGAGATAAGTCGTTACGGGGTCAAGTCTAAAATTTTATACAATTCACTTTTTGTTTTTTTCTTTTTAGTAACATAGTTTTCACTTTGAATTACTAAAATTAAATCAACAAGTTTAGCTAATTGCTTTTTTGAAAGTTTTTGAAACTTTGTTTTAGATAAAACATCACAAGCTTTACATAAAGCATCAGCTTGTATTTTTTTGAATTTTACAAAAGGCAATAAATCTTTAAGAATTTTTGCAATTTGTATATATCCATTTATTCTAAGTTCGGTCATCCCATCATTTCTTCTGGAAATATAACCAATACCTAAAACTTTTCTTATCCAATATAAAGTCTCTTCATGTCTAGTGTCTTGATAGAAACAAATGGTTGCCATAAAGCGAATTCCTCGCTTACTATCACTTCGCTTTTTTAGCTGAAGCATTAAACTACCATCTCCATCAAGAAAACCAGCAATATAAGCTCTTTCAATTTCCTTTGTAATTTTAGATCGACTTCCCACGGTATTATCTTATCATATTTCTGGTCCTCAAGCAAATTACAACATCAGAGACCGTACGATAATTGTAATTCTCAAACCAAAAAATATTAATGAAGACTCCACCGTTATTAGCCACTTTTTCATCACAAATTTCTTCGTGAAGTAGCAAAGCCCTGAAGGGCCTACTAGAAGCAAATCTTCTCAAGAATCAACGAGTGCAGTAGATAGGAGACCAACCTGTCTCACGCATCTACGTCCATAATTACTCATGGGATTGGACTGTGACATAAACTTTTACAAGTTTGCTAACATTCAGTCTCTACGGGTGAGTTTTGGAAAAACTCATGGTGAGTATTCCCGAACCACTCTTCCCTCGGCGTTACCCCTATGGGGTTTCTCCGATATAAGTTAGCTTGCCATAATATATTTCTATATTACGCCGCCGTGATTGCTAAAACTTAGCAATGGTTAATTTCGATTAAAACAGTTTAAGTTCTTTCTTAGTTCTTAATTCCTCTGAGGGTTCAAACTGTCCAATACCTCACCCGAATAAAATAAATTTTATTCTTCCCTCTCCTTATTAAGGAGAGGGTTAGGGTGAGGTCCTAAACGGTCTGAACCCAGCTCGCGTACCTTTTTAATTGGCGAACAGCCAAACGCTTGGCAGCTTCTCCACCGCCGCGCTAAGGTGAGCCGACATCGAGGTGCCGAACTCCGCCGTCGATATGAACTCTTAGGCGGAACTAGCCACTAGCCTGTTATCCCTAGAGTAGCTTTTATCCGTTGAGCTTCCACCGCGTCTAATGCGTATGGTCGGATCACTATGTTCTGGTTTCCCACCTGCTTGAGATGTACCTCTTACAGTCAAGCCAGCTTGTGCCATTACACTATCGGCACGGTTTCCATTCGCGCCTAGCTGACCTTTAAACCCCTCCTTTACTTTTTAGGAGGGTACAGCCCCAGTAAAACTATCCACCAGATACTGTCTCAATACGTTTTTGCCGTATTGGTTAGAACATGCCTTCAAAAAGTATGGTATTGCACTGGCGACTCCAACAAAACCGAGATCTTGCCTTCAAAGTCTCCCATATATTCTACGCAGCTTAAAAACATGCTCAATATCAAGTTATAGTAAAGCTTCTAGGGTCTTTTCGTCTAACTGCACTTAGCCGGCATCTTCACCGGCATTGTATTTTCACCGAGCTGGTCCCCGAGACAGTTCTCCAGTCATTACACCATTCGTGCGCGTCGGAACTTCATTTTGTTATCCTCTCTTACGAGAGGGATCAGACTATATCTTCATCTCAACGCTTTTTGCATTTCCGCTTTTGTATATTTTCTTTTTCCACTTGGATTCATAACAAATGCAAGATTGATTATCTTTTTCAAACCATTTTTGTTTCGATGTAAATTTCTTTGCATCAATAAACAAATTTTCTTAAAAGATTCAAAATCTTTTTGTTTTTCTGAAAGTAGAGGATATTTTTTAAAATGAGGAATTATATTATTAACCAAATCATTCAGACTACGCACTTCGTATTTAAGTGTTTTATCTGAAAAATCTCGTCGTATAAATCCACATCTGAAAAACTTTTGCATCAAGAAAAGAATTTGTGCTCTGTCTTCATTTTGACTGACAGAAAAACTTGGTTTAGTTTCCCAGCCAACGAGAAATTTTTCTCGTTTTGAAAATGAAATACTGAAGCATCCTTCTCCATCTACATATCCAGAAATATACTCTTGTATATTGCGTTTTTTCTTGAGAGCTGGCATGTTATAGATTATATCACAAATCTATCCAGGTCGCCACTATACATAGGCGACCTAAGTCGTTACGGGGTCAATTCTGCCTGTTTTTAATCGACAGAACGACTTCCCACGGTATTGCCCTTTTTTTTACGCACTAACATAAAAGGATTCCACCGTTATAAGCCAGATTTACTCTAGAGATCACTCCCTAGATGGGCAGTTCCACTTACCCGACAAGGTATTTCGCTACCTTAGGACCGTTATAGTTACGGCCGACATTCACCAGGGCTTATACCAATCTGCATATAATCTTGCGACCATACACCGTCGATATTTGACCTTCTGGCATTGGTCAGGTGTCACCCCCTATACATCCTCTTGCGAGTTCGCAGGGAGCTGTGTTTTTGGTAAACAGTTGCCAGAGAAACTTTCGCTGCGTCCAGCTCCAATTTTGGGCTCAAGCAAACTATATTCTAGTCGCTTAAGTAGTTCTTTCTTACCACCACCATGTTGTTTTAATTTTTTCTCTCTCAATTCAGCATCTTTTTTAGATCTAAATAATTCAAGATAAATAATTACCCACTTACCATTTTTTCTGGTGGTAAACTTTTGACCTTTATTATTATGTTCGTTTAATCTTCTTTTTATATCAGATGTTTGTCCAATATATGTTTCTCCATCAAAATCATTTTGTATAAGATAAACATAATTCATAATAATAATTATACTCCCAAAATTGGAGCTGGAAAGCCTTATCCCGAAGTTACGGCTGCTTTTTTGCCGAGTTCCTTGGGGACCACTCACTCGTTCGTCTTGGTCTACTCGACCTGATCACCTGTGTTGGTTTGCGGTACGGATTCTATATTTTTAAGTTTAGAGATTTTTCTTGGAAGCGTGCTTTGTATTATCGCCCTTAGCCGAAGCTAAAAACTTTTCATTTTTCTTGAATTCACCATCAAAGGTAGCGTACGGATTTTCCTATACATCATTCTTAAAAAATAAACTTCAAATCCAATAATGAGCAATACATACTACACTCCGTCGTCCCATCACAAAATACAGAAGTGCAGGAATATTAACCTGCTGTCCATCGAGTACGGCTTTCGCCATTCCCTTAGGCCCGACTAACCCTTGGCTGATTGACATTACCAAGGAAACCTTGATCTTTCGACGTGATGCGTTCTCAGCATCATTGCGGTTACTTGTGCCAACATTCTTACTTCCAAACGCTCCACAGGCTCTCGCGAGTCCTGCTTCACAGCTATATCCGCCTGTCGGCGGAAGATTGGAACACTCTCCTACCACTCAATTTTTCCGAAGAAAAATTGAATCCTCAAATTCGGTACTATGCTTAGCCCCAATTATTTTCGACGCAAAACCTCTAGATGAGTGAGCTGTTACGCTATCTTTAAAGGATGGCTGCTTCTAAGCCAACCTCCTCATTGTCTGAGAAATTCCACCTTCTTATCTTGCACTTAGCATAAATTTAGGGACCTTATTTTGAGATCTGGGCTGTTTCCCTTTTGGCCAATGGAGCTTCGCCCCCATGGCCTAACTGCCAAACTTTGGTTTCCGGTATTCGGAGTTTGATAGGTTTAGCGGCCTTTCGGTCTGTCCAAACCTTCCAGTGCTCTACCCCCGGAAAAAACATTTGACGCTAGCCCTAAAGCTATTTCGGAGAGAACCAGCTATT
>JAPLXV010000020.1 GCA_026395895.1 Candidatus Nomurabacteria bacterium
TTAAAAAATAAAATCGCGCTTGTGCGTGGCGTTGTTCCTTTGGTGCAAATAGATATTTGTGACGGAATTTTTGTGCCGTCAAAAACCTGGCCATTTGAATCAACCCTAGACGAACATTTTAATAAAATTCTGAATGAAGAAGAGGGAATACCTTTTTGGGAAGATATTGATTTTGAGCTTGATTTAATGGTGACGGATGCTGTAAGAAATTTTGATATTTATACAAAACTAGGAGCCAAAAATATTATTTTTCATATTGAAGCTGTTGGTGATTTGGAGGAATTTAAAAATTTTTTGGAAGGGATAGATATGTATACGCGCGAAATGATAAAAATAGGAATAGCCATAGACATAAAGACATCAGTAGAGAGAGTTTTTTCACTGATTAATGATGTTGATTTTGTTCAATGTATGGGCATAGATAGAGTCGGTTTTCAAGGACAAGAATTTGATAAAAAAGTTTTAGATAATATAAAAAAACTAAGAGAAAAATTTCCAGATATTGCCATATCTGTTGATGGCGGAGTGGATTTTGAAACAGCACCTGCGCTTATAAGCGCAGGTGCTTCTCGTCTTGTTATTGGCTCGGCCATTTTTAATACGGACGATATTATCGGGACCATAGAAGAATTTAGGAACCTAAAATAAGACCTATGATAAAGCTTATTATGTTTGATTTTGACGGGGTTATAGATAACAACTATAATTTAAGTTTTGAATTGTGTTCCAAAAAATTTTTAAATATAACTGTAGAAGAACATAAAAAACAATATGACGGTAATGTTCATTTAGAAAGAGAAAAAATGAAAGAGAGAGATACTGGTTTTGATTTCTTGAAATGTTTAAGTGACGGTAGAAAAGATAGAAAAATAGAAGAAGAAACTAAGAGCACTCTAGTTGATTTAGTAAAAAATTTTAAGTTAGGGGTAATTTCTTCTTGCCACGAGTATGGAATAAAAGATTATTTAAAAAATAATGGAGTAGATAATTTATTTTCTTTTGTTTATGGACTTGAAACTCATAAATTAAAAACTTTTAAATTCAAAAAAATCTTAAACGAATTTAACCTAAAAGAAAATGAATGTATTTTTATTACCGATACTCTTGGCGATATTTTAGAAGCCAATGAAGTGGGCATAAAGACCATAGCAGTGGATTTTGGTTATCATGAAAGAGAAAGATTGCAAAAAGGCAACCCCCTAAAAATAATTTCTAGGTTTGAGGAGCTAATTGAGACTGTAAAAAATTTGTAGAAAATGACACAATCCATATAGCCAATACAAACGGTGCGGTAAGAGTTTCTACTCCAATTTTATCTAAACCAAGATTTAATAAAACTGACAGAATAATTGCCGTTGTAATTAGCAAAAATTTATTATTTTGTTTGCCACTTAAGGCAATTCCACACAGAACAGCATTATATCCAAAAAGACCAATATTAATCATACTAAGAGGTAAAGAGATAAGGACAGCGAATAAAGAGCCTAGCAATGATCCATAAAGGGCATAATATGCTGATGTTTTTGAGTTGATGATGATTCCGATAAAAAATAATATGCCAGTGATAATATTTTCTTGAAACATTACTTGACCGAAGCCAGTAGTAATCGATGAAAATAAATTAAAAAAATTATTTTGCATTAATGGAGAGACAACAAAAGAGATAAGATTAAAAAATACAAAACCAAAAATTATTATCCAAGTAGAAATAACAAATGGTGCAGAAAATGCAGGAATTTTTTTACTCATAATATGCATTATTAAAGTGGACAAAATAGCACCGATGATTATGGCAATAGTTGTAATAAAATTAAATCCAAAGAAATAAAAAATTGCAATTCCAACCAATGTTCCATTAAATCCATATAAACCTTTCTCTATCTCTTCTTTTGAGTATTTAAGATATTTAGCAAATAAAGTACTGATAATGTTTCCCAAAAGAGCGCCTAAACCAAAAATCCACGAATTGTAAAAAATTCCTATTAAGAACAACAAACCAGTCCAAGCATTTTCTTGTAACATTACTTGCCCAACACCCCGCAAGATTATTTTTACATAGTTTTTCATAGATATATTAATTATAGGTTTTTCTCATAGTATTTACAAATCTATTTTGGTATAATTACCTTTATGCTTTTGACTGAAGAAAAAATTAAAAAGTTAGAAAAAACTGCGAATCTCATTCGTCAGAGTATTATTGAGATGCTAGTGGAAGCAAAAAGCGGACACACAGCTGGACCACTTGGTATGGCTGACATTTTTACTCTTTTTTATTTTCATGTTTTGAAACATAATCCGAAAGATCCATTTTGGGAAGAACGGGATAGATTGGTGCTTTCCAACGGACACATTTGTCCGGTGCTTTACGCTACTATGGCGCATAGCGGATATTTTCCGATTGAAGAATTAAAAACTTTACGAAAACTTGGCACACGCCTTCAGGGTCATCCACATCGAGAATATTTACCATTTGTTGAAAACTCTTCAGGTCCGCTTGGTGAAGGACTTTCGCAAGCAATAGGCATGGCCTTGGCTGATAGAATAGATGGAAAAGAGAAGGATAGATTTATTTATTGTTTTATGTCTGACGGAGAATTGGATGAAGGAAATTCTTGGGAAGCCATAATGCTGGCTGGCAAACATAAATTAAATAATTTAATTGCAGTTATTGATAGAAATAATATTCAAATAGATGGTAATACCGAACATATTATGCCACTTGAACCGTTGGCAGATAAGTGGCGAGCTTTTAATTGGCATGTGATAGAAGTGGGAGGGCATGATTTTAAAACTTTGAACGAAGCAGTGGAAGAAGCGCAGGAAATATTTGAAAAACCTACTGTCATTATTGCGCATACCATTCCTGGTAAAGGAGTGAGTTTTATGGAACGAGATTATAAATGGCATGGCAAACCACCAACTAAAGAAGAAGGTGAAATGGCACTTAAAGAATTACAAAATGCTTAATCCAAAATTAAAATTAAATCCGAAAATTTTCAACAGTGACCCCGAAGGAAAGCAAGCTTCCTACGGAGCAGGTGTTGAACAGGTAGCAATAAGAAAGGGCTTTGGAGATGGACTGCTTTTGGCGGGGGAAGCAGATAAAAATGTTGTGGCTCTTTGCGCGGATTTGACAGAGAGTACCCAAATGAATTTATTTGCTGAAAAATTTCCAAAAAGATTTATTGAAATGGGGGTAGCGGAACAAAATCTGGTGACTGTCTCTTCGGGCATGGCTGCCATGGGTAAAATTCCTTTCTGCTCTTCTTATGCCATGTTTTCTCCGGGACGCAATTGGGAACAAATACGAACAACTATCGCCTATAATGATAAACCTGTAAAAATAGTCGGTTCGCATGCCGGTATTTCGGTCGGAGCCGATGGAGGCACCCATCAGGCGCTGGAAGATATTGCTTTAATGAGGGTGATTCCCAATATGGATGTCATTTCTCCTTGCGATGCCATAGAAGCAAAAAAAGCGACTTTAGCCTTGGCTAAAACTGGCAAGCCAGCATATTTGCGTTTAGCTCGTGAAAAAACGCCGATTTTAACGACAGAAGAAACACCTTTTGAATTTGGAAAAGCACAAATTTATTGGGTACCGGATGTTGGAATTGCTCAAGTGGGGATTATCGTTACTGGTAGTTTGACTTATCGCGCTATGCTTGCGGCCAAAGAATTAGAAAGTAAGGGAATAAAAACAAAAGTAATGAATTTGTCTTCTGTTGTGCCGATAGACGTGGAAGCTATTGTGACTTTAGCTAAAGAGAGCAAAGCAATAGTAACCGTGGAAGAGCACCAAATAAAAGGAGGAATGGGTTCAGCGGTGGCGGAAGTGCTGGCGCAAAATTATCCTGTGCCGATAGAATTTGTCGGAGTGCAAAACAGTTTTGGCCAATCAGGCACGCCGGATGAATTGATAAAACATTATGAAATGGATGTACCAGATATTGTACTTGCGGTGGAAAAAGTTTTAAAGAGAAAACTTACTTAAATTTCTTCGATTAATTTTATTAATTCTTTTTTGTATTCGTTTTCATTCTTGTCTTTAGATTTTATTAAATTAATTAACTCTAATACTCTTTCTATTTTTTTTTCTCTAATTTCCCATCTTTCTTCATGTTTGTGTTGTAAAGAGGTACTTGCACTGCCATTATCTTGATTATATTCTTCTATCATTTTAATTTACTTTCTTAATCTTATAACTCTCTGGTGCGATTTTTAAATATCCTTCTAATTTTTCACGATTAAGCAATCCTTCTCTTGCTCCGACGTATTGAACTACAGACATTGAATTTATCGGTCCCCAAGAAAATGCTTCAAGAGGGGATTTGCCTAAAGCAAGAGCGGCCGTAAAAGTAGAAGAAAAAGCATCTCCAGCACCAGTACGTTCTACAGGTGGAGCAATATCTGGGTAGATAGGATTATGCCATAATTCTCCATTTAAATATAAATAAGCGCCATTTGGTCCGTCACTGATGACAACTATCTTTGGTCCCAAAGCAGCGATGCTTTTTGATAATATTAGAACATCTTTATTTTGTATGTTTAATATTTTTTCGGCTTCTTCTAAATTACAGAAAAAAACTTCCGTTCGAAGATAAATATCTTTTAAAGCTCCCGTACCGAATTTTATCTGAAAAGTACCTGGCTGGAAGGCAAGCTTTACATCTGGATGTCTTTGTAAATAATTTGTTATTTCAGAATGAAAAGGCAAAGAATTTTCCCCCATTGAACTTAAATAAATCCAATCTGGCTTAGAAATCAGACTTGCTTCTTTAGTATCTATCCAATGACGTTCATAACTTTGGTGTTTTATTAAAATTGTTCTATCAATATCATACCAAAGGACATAATGATAATTTGTGAGTTTGTTTGTCTCTGTTTTTACAAGAGTTGTATCAATGTTTTCTTTTTCCAAAACAGCCAAACAATCTTTCCCGTTTTGATCATTACCGATATTTGTCATCAGAGCGGTACTTAATCCAAGGCGAGCAGCAGCCACGGCGGCATTTGGACTATTTCCAACAGCAGGGACAACAGTTACTGATTCGTAGGGTACCTTGTCCCCGAAGCGAAAACAAAGTTCACAGGTGTCTGTATCTATTTTACAATGCACATGAGCATCCTTTATTTTTATAAAGCAATCAGTTACTATATCCCCAATTGCCAGGAAATCTATTTTTTTCATATGGTATAATCATAGCACATTTATTTAAAAATATTAAAACAATAACGTATGTCTAAAAAAACGATTTTAGTTTTGTTAGGTTTTGCTTTTTTATTAAATTTTCGTTTAGCTTGTGCAGGGGTGATTATAAATGAGGTGATGTATGCACCGGCAAGTGGAGATAGTGAATGGATAGAAATTTTTAATTCTGGAAGTGAGTCTATTGATTTAAGTGATTGGAGATTTTTTAATAACGAGACTGATTCTGCTCCACTTCGATTACAGAAAGGATCTGCTATTTTACCTGGAGGCGGAAATGGGTACGCAATTATAACAACAACGTCTGATTGGAATTCTTTTTCAGGAACAGTTTTTAGTTCATCCCAATTTTCTCTTCCTAATGATAGTTCTAAATATAATACATATAAAGCTATTGCTGATTCAAATAAGCAAATTATTAATTCTATAACTTATACAACTTCTACAGATACTTCAAATACTGGCAATTCTCTTTCATTAATAAAAGGAGAATGGAAATCAGCAACTAAAACACCAAACGCGCAGAATTATAATTCTGTTGAAATTCTCCCAGCATCAAATAATAATTCAGGTAGTTCTGGTAGCAATTCTTCAACACAAAGTACTACACAAACAAAAATAGTAGAAATTCCAAAAATTAAAACAGAAATTACCACTAAGACGCTTGCTTTTGTCGGAATTCCAATTGAATTTAGTGCAAGCACTACAGGACATTCTAATGAACTTTTAAATTATGGTAAATATTTTTGGAATTTTGGCGATGGCGATTCTAAAGAAACCAAAGTAAGCGATACTGCAAAATTTACGCATACTTTTTTCTATGAAGGTGAATATACTATTGCTTTAGAATATTATCAAAATTATTATTCTGAAAGTCCTGATGCGTCTGATGAAATAACTATCAAAATAATACCGGCCAATGTTTCAATATCTAATGTTGGAGATGAAAAAGATTTTTTTGTAGAAATTTCAAATGATACTGATTATGATGCGGATATTTCAAAATGGATTCTTTCAAGTAGTCAAAAAAGTTTTACTTTACCGAGGAATATGATTTTGGAGTCGAAAAAGAAAATTATTTTGTCTCCTAAAATTACCGGTTTTTCTATTTTAGATAAAGACACTTTGAAATTGTTAAATTCTCAATGGGGAACAGTTTTTGATTATTCAGCTTCGCTAAAACCTGTTGAGGTTTTAGCGAAAAAGTCTGTAAAAGTTTCTACAGCAATATCAACAGCGGTGAAACCGCCAAATGGCGGTTTCACCGCTGAATCTGCCAACGAGCAAATTCCTTCCGATAATTTAGAAGCAACAGCTGTAAAAAGTGATACAAACACGGGAACGGGAAACAATTTGATGTATGGAATTGGTTTATTTGCTTTTCTTGGCCTCAGCACAAGTGCAGCTTATTTTGTTCGTGCTCGCAACAGAAAAATAATTCCTGGAGTTCCCGGTGGAGATTTTAATATCATAGATGAATAACTTGGTTATTTTATGCTAGAATAAATCATTATGTCTATAAATATTGGTATTGTTGGGCTGCCAAATGTTGGAAAATCGACGCTTTTCAATGCATTGACCAAAAAAAGCGTGCCGGCTGAAAATTACCCGTTTTGTACCATTGACCCATCGGTAGGCATTGTGCCTGTGCCGGACGAGCGTCTGACTAAACTTTCGGAAATTTCTAAATCAAAAAAAACTATTCCGGCAGTAGTGGAATTTGTTGATATTGCTGGTTTGGTCAAAGGGGCATCGGAGGGTGCAGGACTGGGTAATAAATTTCTTTCACACATTCGGGAAGTAGATGCCATATTGGAAGTAGTAAGAATTTTTGAAGATAAAACTATGATTCATGTTCATGATCAAATTGATCCTCTTTTTGATATTGAAGTTATAAATTTTGAATTGGAACAAGCTGGCATTAAAAAACCGACTCTATATGTTTTGAATACTTCGGAAGCAGTAGATAATATAAAAAAAGATTTTATTGCAAAACTTCCCGGACCGTACATAGAAGTTGACCCGATTTTTGGTACAGGTTTAAATAATTTAATTAAAGCTAGTTATGATTTGTTAAATTTGATTACTTTTTTTACCACCGGAGAAGATGAATCTCGCGCTTGGACTATTCGTCGTGATTCAACTGCACCAATGGCAGGCAGAGCGATTCACAATGATTTCAAAGATAAATTTATTCGAGCAGAAGTGATTAGTTGTGAAAAATTATTAGAAGCTGGTTCATATGTCAAAGCCAGAGAAAAAGGTTGGGTTCGAACCGAAGGCAAAGAATATATTGTAAAAGATGGGGATGTAATAGAGTTTTTGATATAAACATGAAAAACGAAAAAGAAAACAAGATAAAAATTTTTTGCGCAAAAGATTGGCATGATTATGAATTGTTAGATACTGGAGAAGGGGAAAAATTGGAAAGATTTGGTCCATATACTTTTGTGCGTCCTTATGAAGGTGCTGTTTGGAAAAAAACTTTAGGCGAAAAAGAATGGTCAAAAACTGACGGAAAATTTTGGAGTTCAAAAGTTGGAGCCAAAGCTGGTTGGAAGTTCAAAAATCCCGAGGGTAACCCTTGGGGAAACTCTCTTAAGGGTTACCCTCGGGATTTTAAGTGGGAGATGTCATATAAAGGTATTAAATTTTTGGTTTCGCCGACACCTTTTAGACATTTAGGATTCTTTCCAGAACAAGCGAGTCATTGGGATTTTATAGAGGAGAAGATTGAGAAGCGGATTAATTCTCCTCTTGAGGAGTACCCAAAGGGGGAGGTGAATGAATTTTCCACCCCGTCTCGCAAACGAGCCACCCCTCAAGAGGGGAATTTAAGAATTAGATTTCTGAACTTGTTTGGCTACACCGGAGTGGCAAGTTTGTTTGCTTTGCGTGCAGGAGCGGAAGTGACTCATATTGATGCTTCCAAAATATCTACTGAATGGGCCAAAGAAAATCAAAAAATTTTTGGTTTAGAAAAAATGCCGATGAGAATTATTTGTGAGGACGTGATGAAATTTTTGGAACGGGAAACAAAAAGAGGGAATAAATATGATGCAGTCATAATGGATCCACCGAAATTCGGCAGGGGACCCAAAGGGGAAACTTGGGAAATAGAAAAAGATTTGCCAAAACTTCTTTCTCAAGTGCGAAAAATTTTGAGTGACAAACCACTTTTTGTAATTTTAAATTCCTATGCCATAGATTCGTCTTCGTTATCTCTCGGTTATGCTTTGGAAAATGCTATGATTGGCTTGAAAGGGGAGGTTTCGTCTGGAGAACTTTGTTTGCCAGAAAAATCTAATGGCAGAAATATCTCGCTTTCAAATACTGCTATTTTTTGCTAATATATAAGGATATGGAAACAAATAAACCAAAGTTAAATGTAGGGTTTTTTTTCTTGTGTTTAGGATTATTAATAACATTAATAACTTCTGTCGTGTCTTTTCTTAATCTTGTTTTTGGGACATTAAATAAAGAATTTCCAGATGTTCTAAATTCCAACTATCAATATGGATATTCGACCTATGATTACGATAATATTCGCATGGCTCTTGCCACACTTATAATTTTCTTTCCAATTTTTCTGGCTGTTTCTTATTTTTGGAGAAAATATTCTAAAGGTGAAATGGGCACCTTTGACCAAACAATAAAAAAATGGGTAATGTATATTATTTTATTTCTTTCTTCTGTTGTTATGGTGATAGATCTTGTTGCTCTTGTAAAATATTTTATTGCTGGAGAAATAACTAATAGATTTATTTATAAAGTACTTTCAGTTTTTGTAATTGCAGTTTTAGTTGGATTTTATTATATCCTACTAGTTAAAGGAAAAGAAAAAAAGAGTACAGGAATAATTTTTGGGTCAATTGGTTTAATTCTTGTGATTGCTTCTGTTTGGTATAGTTTTTCAATTATGGGAAGTCCAGCAAAACAAAGATTGCTTCGTTTAGATGATAGGAGAGTAAATGATTTGCAAAGTATTCAATATCAAGTAATTAATTATTGGCAACAAAAAGAAAAATTACCTACAAAACTTTCTGATCTTTCTAATCCAATGACAGGATATTCATTGCCTGTTGACCCAGAATTTGCGAAGGGAAATACTTATGAATATATTCCAAAAGAAAAATTAAAATTTGAACTTTGCGCAACTTTTGCCTTACCAATGCCAAAAGGATGGAGGGAGTATTCTAATGGCGGTAGAATTATGCCAATGATTGCATCTGATGTAAAAGAAACATCTTCAATATCTTATCCATATCCAGGCGGTATTAATGAATCTTGGGATCATCAAACAGGACGAACTTGTTACGAAAGAACAATAGATAAAGATATATATAGACCATTTCCAAAAAATTAAAGGATGAAAAATTACAATCATAAAAAAATAGAAAAAAAAGTTCAGAAAGAATGGGAGAAGAAAAAAATTTACTCTGCATCTGAAAAATCTAAAAAACCTAAATTTTATGGTTTGATTGAATTTCCATATCCATCAGCCGATGGACTACATGTAGGGCATCCACGACCATATATCGGCATGGACGTTATTTCCAGAAAGCGCAGAATGGAAGGTTATAATGTTTTATATCCTATTGGTTGGGATGCTTTTGGTTTGCCGACAGAAAATTATGCTATTAAAACCGGCAAAAAACCGGCCGTTGTTACAAAGAAAAATACAGATACATTTAGAAGGCAACTTAAAGAGCTTGGATTTTCTTTTGACTGGTCTCGGGAAATAAATACCACCGATCCAAAATATTATAAATGGACTCAATGGATATTTTTACAATTTTTCAAAAAGGGTTTGGCTTATAAAGCGAAGTCTTATATAAATTGGTGTCCGAAAGATAAAATTGGTCTTGCTAATGAAGAAGCTGTAGGCGGTATTTGCGACCGTTGTGGCAGTGCGACAGAAAAAAGAGAAAAAGAACAGTGGATGCTTGGTATTACAAAATATGCAGAAAGATTAGATAAAGATTTGGATTTAGTAGATTATCCAGAGCGAGTAAAAACTCAACAAAGAAATTGGATAGGAAAGTCAGAAGGAAGTGAGATTAAATTTAAAATAAAATGCAACCCCTCCCTAACCCTCCCCGAAGGAGAGGGAGAATACAACTACTTGATTTTGCCAGGTTGGGAAAGTAGTCCAAATGACCATTTTTATCAATGGCTAAAAAAAGAATTAGAACCGGCTAAAGTAGAAATAGTTAAATGGTCTGGATCTGCTACAGAAAAATGGGTTGATTTAGTTTTAGAAAATTACAAAATTAATAGAAATACTATTATTATTGGGCATAGTTTAGGTGTTGCGGTTGGAATGAAAGTTATAGAAAAATTAAATTATAAAATTGCTGGACTAGTTTCGGTTGCAGGTTTTGTTGAACCAAAATTTAAAGATCACGCTAGACCTTTTGCAGAAACATTTGAATGGAAATTTAATTTTCAAAATATAAAAGAAAAGACAAAATTTATAAAAATTCTAAGCGATAAAAGTGACTATGCTGTTTCATTACAGCAAGGAAAAATTTTAGCAGAAGAATTAAAAGGTCAATTTATTGAAGTAATTGCGAACAAACCTCATTTCTGCGGAAAAGCAGAACAAGCTATACTTAATTCTATTTTGAAAGAAAATACCTACCCCCTCACCCCCTCCCAAAGGGAAGGGGAATTTGGATATCATACTACTGACCCCAAAACATGGAAAGCTCTTCAAGATCGTGTTTTAGAGATGAGAAATAATCCAACTCAAGCTGAAGATAAATTATGGCAATCATTGCGAAAAAATTTGACAGGATATCATTTTAGAAGACAGCATATTATTGACAGATTTATTGTTGATTTTGTTTGCGTTGAAAAAAAACTTGTTATTGAAATTGATGGAGATATACACGACTACAAAAAAACAGAAGATGAAGAAAGGACGAAAATATTAAATCAGTTAGGTTTTGGAGTTTTGCGTTTTTTAAATAATGAAGTAATCAAAAATAAAGAAAATGTTTTAAAGAAAATAATTTTAAAACTAAACAGTGTTAGCAATACCCTCTCCTTTGGGGAGGGTCAGGGAGGGGTGTTTGTGGAGGATTTGGGAGAGATTAAAGTATTTACAACAAGAGCTGATACTCTTTTTGGTGTGACATATGTTGTGCTTGCGCCTGAGCATGAATTAATTTCAAAAATTAAACCAAGAATTACAAACTGGGCTGAAGTAGAAAAATATATCAAAAATTCAAAAAAGAAATCAGAAATTGAAAGAACAGATGATAAAAAAGAAAAAACAGGAGTTGAATTGAAAGGAATAAAAGCAATAAATCCGGCAAACAATGAAGAAGTACCTATATGGATTGCGGATTATGTTTTATTAGATTATGGTACAGGAGCAGTAATGGCTGTACCACAACACGATAATCGCGATAAAGAATTTTCAGAAAAATATAAATTACCGATAATAAATAAGCCACTTGTTGATGCTCAAGAAATTACAAAAAAAGTTGATGGGAAAATGGTAACAAAATTTAAATTACGAGATTGGGTATTTTCTAGGCAAAGATATTGGGGAGAACCGATACCGATAATAAATTGCGAAAAATGCGGATTGGTGGCAGTGCCGGAAAAAGATTTGCCGGTAAAATTACCGGAAGTAAAAAGTTATCAACCAACAGATTCAGGGGAATCACCACTTGCCAGCATTTCAAAATGGGTAAATGTAAAATGTCCTAAATGCAAAGGTCCAGCTAAACGAGAAACCGACACAATGCCAAATTGGGCGGGAAGTTCTTGGTATTATTTGAGATATGCTGATTCAAAAAATAATAAAGTTTTTGCGGACAAGAAAAAATTAAAATATTGGCTAAGACCTACCCCTAACCCCTTCCGAAGGAAGGGGAACAAAGACACCGATTTTTCCCTCTCCTTTGGGGAGGGTTTGGGAGGGGTGGATTGGTATAACGGCGGAATGGAACACACTACTTTGCATCTTTTGTATTCACGTTTTTGGCATAAATTTTTATATGATTTGAAATTAGTTCCGACCGCTGAACCTTACAAGAAAAGAACTTCTCACGGAATGGTTTTGGGCGAAGGGGGAGTAAAAATGTCAAAGTCCTTGGGCAATGTCATAAACCCAGACGATATTGTAAAAATTTATGGGGCAGATACTTTGCGTATTTATGAAATGTTTATGGGACCGTTTGAAGATTCTGTAGCGTGGAGTACTGAAAGTATAATCGGTTCAAGAAGATTTGTAGAAAAAGTTTGGAGGATAGGAGAAAAAATTGCGAAGCAGAAAAATTCTCCTCTTGAGGAGTACCCGAAGGGGGAGGTGGAAAAATTATCCACCCCGGCTAAAGCCACCCCTCAAGAGGGGAATAAAATACTTCAAAAACTTCTCCACAAAACAATCAAAAAAGTTTCAGAAGATATAGAAAGTATGCGATTTAATACAGCTATTTCCGCCATGATGATTTTAGCAACTGAAATGGAGAAGAGTCAAAGCCGGCCCTTAGGAATTCAAAAAGGACCGGCCTTGACTCTTGAAGATTATGAAAAATTCTTGAAGATTCTTTCGCCTTTTGCTCCGCATATTGCGGAAGAAATCTGGGCTAATTTGGGCAATAAAAAATCTATTAGTTTTTCAAGTTGGCCCAAATGGGACGAAAGTTTAGTAAAAGATCAGGAAATAAAAATTGCTGTACAAATAAACGGCAAAGTTAGAACTGAAATTTTGATTCAGGCTAACGACAGTGAAGAAGACGTAAAGAAAAAAGCTCTCACAAACCAGACTGTTTTAAGGTACACAATGAATAAAACACCCCAGAAAATAATTTATGTCAAGAACAGAGTTATTAACATATTGTGTTAAGAAATATATTGTTCAATATGTCTGGTTTGTAGTATGATATAAGTATCAATATAGTCGTTGAAGCTTTTATAAGTGTTTTTTAATAAAAAGTAGTAAAAATTATGTTATCAAATATTTTAGATAGAATTTCTTTTTGGTCACTTTTTGTGGTGATTGTGTTATTACCAGTTTTCTTTTTACCTTTTACTCAAATTCCCATCGAGACTTCTAAAGGTCTACTTTTGGTAGTGGGTTTGGTCGTCTCTGTTATTTTTTGGATAGCAGCTAGATTTTCAGATGGTAAAATCAGTATAGCTAAATCTTGGTTATTGCTTTCTGGTTTTGGTATTCTTCTAGTGTTTTTCATTTCCGCTTTGTTCTCTTCAGCTTCACAGGTATCTCTTTTTGGTATAATGCTTGATATTGGAACTTTCTATTTTATGTTGGGAGCATTTCTTTTAATGTTGGTTTCTTCTATTGTCTTGAAAGATATTAAAAATGCAAAAACAGTTTTCTGGGGCGTGATTTTATCTTCCTTTGTTTTATTTATATTCCAAGGTTTACGTTTATTTTTGCCTGATTTATTATCGTTGGGAGTTTTAGGTGGAAAAACCGATACCATTTTAGGTTCCTGGAATGCCTTTGGACTTTTTGCCGGATTTTCTACTATTATAGCTCTATTTATAATGGAATTTTTCTCAATACCAAAAATAACTAAATGGTTATTAGGAATTTTAATTATACTTTCAATCATACTGGCTGCAGCAGTAAATTTTCCTTTGGTTTGGGAAATTCTTGGAATTTTTGCTTTGATTATTTTTGTTTATAAAGTTTCATTTTCTTTTGGTGGAGAAAAGGAGGAGGGTGCGAAGAAACATTTTCCAACTTTTTCTTTTGTGGTAGTTATGATTTCGCTTTTGTTTTTTATGTCAGGTCAATATATTGGAGGAATTTTGCCAAATAGTTTAGGTTTATCGAATGTTGAAGTTAGACCTTCTTTAGGAGCGACAATGACTGTAACCGGAAGCACTCTTATGAAAGATCCAATTTTAGGTGCAGGTCCAAATAAATTTGCAGAAGTATGGGCAATGTATAAACCTCAAATCATTAATTCTACTCAGTTTTGGGATACCTCTTTTAATTCTGGTTCAGGTTTATTGCCAACTTTTGCTTCCACTACCGGAGTTTTGGGTATTTTGGCTTGGCTTATATTCTTTGTTTTATTTATAATTGCCGGTGCAAAATCTCTTTTCTCTAGCATTAGAAACAATATGAGTTGGGAAGTAGTGACGTTTTTTGTAGCCTCTCTTTATCTGTTTGTCTCATCTTTCTTCTATTCTACAGGTAATGTTATGTTTCTGTTGGCTTTCGCTTTTACAGGAATATTTATAGGGTTATCTTCTTCTAGTCGTTCTAATGAACAAGCAACAATATCATTTTTAGATGATCCTAGAAAAAGTTTTTTCTCCATACTTATTCTGGTAGTTTTGATGATTGTTACCGCAGCCGCTGGATTTAAATATGTAGAACGATTAGCTTCTGTTTCCTATTTTGGAAACACACTTTCTGCTACAACTATCCCAATCGCCGAGAACTCCATTGGTAAGGCTATTGCGCTATCTCAGAATGATTTATATTTTCGTACTTATGCGCAGGTTTATCTTACTAAAATTAATTCTATAGTCGCCAAAGGAGCTTCTTCTTTGTCTGACGCAGATAAAGCTGATTTACAAGCAAGTTTTGATCAAGCAGTAAATGGCGCACAATCGGCAGTAGTTTACGATAAAACAAATTATTTAAATTACAATTCATTAGGAGTCGTCTATAACACAGTTGGGTTACTCGGAGTAAAAGATGCTTACGCTAAAGCAACCGAAGCGTATAAAACAGCCTCAACTCTTAATCCATTAAATCCAGGAATTAAACTTGCTATAGCGCGTGTCTATTTTGCTGATGGAAAAACAAAAGAAGCAATAGATTCCGCCAAAGAAGCTCTTACCTTAAAACCTGATTATATAGAAGCTTTAATTACTATTTCTCAAATAGAAAAAAGTGATGGAAATACCTCTTCTGCTATTTCTTATGCAGAACAAGCTCTTTCTCTTGCTCCCGACAACAAAGATTTGATTGATTATGTTAATTCCTTAAAGAATAGAACCTCTGTCACTCTTCCTTCTACGGCTCCTACTACGAACAACACTAAAGCAAAACAGTAATAATTAAATAAAAAAGATGCAGAGGATCTTGAGAATTTTCAGTAAGGAGTATGGGAATATAAACCAAGCCGCATTGCTTTTGGGTTGTTTTACTTTTCTCTCTCAGGTTCTGGCTCTCTTTCGTGATAGATTTATCGCGCATTTCATCGGCCCGTCGGCTGGACTTGATGCTTATTATGCTGCCTTTCGTGTGCCAGATCTTATTTTCATTTCCATTGCATCTCTTGCTTCTATCACCGTGCTTATTCCTTTTATTGTTGAAAAAATGAATGGAGAAAAAGTGACCGACGAAGCACGCAAAGTATTGAATGATGTTTTTACTGTTTTTTTTATAACCATGGTGGTTGTCTCTTTTGTAGCTTTTTTAATTATGCCTTACTTGGCTTCTTTTATCGCACCAGGTTTTACACCAATAATGCAAGCAAAGGTAGTTCTATTTTCACGAATAATGTTGCTTTCTCCGATTTTAATGGGACTTTCAAACCTTTTTGGAACGGTTACTCAACTTTTTCGTAAATTTTTTATTTATTCTTTGAGTCCTATTTTCTACAATATTGGTATCATCATTGGTATCACTTTTTTGTATCCAATTTTTGGAATTAATGGTTTAGTGTTGGGTGTTGTCTTAGGAGCATTGATGCATCTTTCCATTCAAGTGTTCGCTTCTTTCGGATGTGGATTTACTCCTAGGTTTTCCTTTAATATTAATTTTAAAGAAATAAAAAAAATAGCTCTCACTTCGCTTCCAAGAACTTTAGGACTTTCTTTTAACAACATTGCTCTTATTTCAATTATTGCTTTTGCTTCTTATCTATCAAGCGGCTCAATTTCAATTTTTAATTTTTCATTTAATCTTCAATCAGTACCGCTTAATATTATTGGAATTTCTTATGCCGTAGCTGCTTTTCCGACTTTAGTAAAATCTTTTTCTGGAGAAAAAAAAGATGAGTTTAGAAATCATTTAAAATCTACAGCCAGACAAATAGTTTTTTGGTCTCTGCCGGTGATTTTTCTTTTTATTGTGCTTCGCGCCCAAATAGTGCGTGTGATACTTGGCTCAGGTAGTTTCTCTTGGGAAAACACTCGTTTAGTGGCAGCCTCTGTGGCAGTTTTTTCTATTTCCATTCTGGCTCAAGGAATGACGGCTCTTTTGTCTCGGGCTTATTATGCCACAGGCAACACTAAACGTCCCCTAACAGTTAATTTATTTTGTTCCATCTTAATCATAATTTTATCTTTTGTTTTTCTTCGTATTTTTGAAAATGTAGCAGTCTTTCGTTATTTTATAGAATCTTTATTAAAAGTTGAAAATATTTCAGGTACAGAAGTTTTAATGCTTCCTTTGGCATATTCCGTAGGCACGATTCTCAATTTTATTTTGCATTGGTATTTTGTCCGCAGAGATTTTATGGAGCACGAATCTTTTATTACTAAAACTTTTTTTCAAAGTTTAGGCGCTTCATTTTTTATTGGAGTTGTAGCTTATATAGGTTTAAATATTTTTTCACCAATCTTTGGTACTACTACCGGTTGGGGAGTATTTTTGCAAGGATTTATTTCAGGAATTTTAGGTATTGGCGTTGGAGTGCTGGTGTTATATCTTTTGAAAAATGAAGAAATCAAAGACCTAGTAAAAACTCTCAAAACCAAATTTTGGCGCACCGGCGTTCTGGTCGCTCCGCAAGAAGAACTTTAAAATACACTGCGTTAGGTCTTGCCTAACGCATTATAAATTTGATATTATATTTATATGTCTATTAGAAAAACCGATTTAGTTGAAGGTGAATATTATCACATTTATAATCGCGGAAACAGTAAACAAAAAATCTTCCATGACAAAGAAGATTATTTGAGATTTATCTCTTTATTTTATATTTCCAATTCAAGTGAAAGTTTTAATTTTTACGATTTAGGTCGGAATACCAATTTTAATGTTTATGAAATAGAAAGAATTAACCCTTTGGTTGATATTGGTGCATACTGTTTAATGCCAAACCACTTTCATATACTAATAACTCAAAAGATAGAAAACGGGATAAGTAAATTTATGCAGAAATTAAGTACCTCTTATTCAATGTATTACAATAAAAAATACAAAAGAACCGGAGGATTATTTGAAGGGAAATTTAAATCGCAACACACAGAAACAGATAATCATTTAAAATATTTATTTTCATATATACACCTGAATCCAATAAAACTTATTCAAAAAGATTGGAAAGAGAAGGGGATTAAAAACAAAAAAGAAGCCCTAAAATATTTATCTAGCTATTTCTACTCAAGTTATTTAGATTTTATCGGAGAAAAAAGAATTCAGAATAAAATACTAGACACAAATTCATTTCCAAAATATTTTCCCAATAAAACTTCTTTCGTTGAAGAAATCTTAGATTGGTTATCACTGCGTTAGGCAAGACCTAACGCAGTAGGTTTTAAGCTCTATCTAGCATATAGTAGTGAATTTTTTAAAAATATGCTATAATTTTAAAAAGATTTTTAATAGAAAATAATATAATAATATTAAAATGAAAATTAAGCAAAGCAAAGCAAAGCAAAGCAAAGCAAAGCAAAGCAAAGCAAAGCAAGAACCAGAATGTAAAAAACATAAATGGATTCCACTAGCTGGAAAAGGTAAAAAAGGAAAGAAGGTCCCTACCGCTCTTTTTACTTGTCTTAAATGTGGAGATTTGAAAGTCGGTACTCATACTATAAAAATATCTAGATATAGAATGGATATGGGAGAGTTGCCGATGAATAGTATTGCTGGAATTAAATTAATGAATCAACCTTCTGCTGATTTAACTGCTTCTGGATTAATTATGACTGCTACGGTAGATACTAATGCTCAAGGAATCGGAGCTCCACTCTATATGGCAGCCAATGGACATCTTATCACTGCTGATGCAGATACCAGTGCTACTTCTCCTTGTGTCGCTTTAGCCATGGAAACTGGTACAGGATCTAAGAAAGTTTTAGTTCATGGTGTTCTAAGAGTGGATGCTTGGAACTGGACCACTGGCCCAGGAGATGCCAGTTTGATTTATGTCTCTACTAATGTTGGAACTCTTACACAGAATCAACCTGGTACAACAAACACAATAATTCAACCAGTCGGTTGGGCATTGACTGCTGATTCTGTTTATTTTTCCCCAACTATGATGTATATAACTCATGATGTTACTTGGTATGGAGAGAGAGGAGTTATATTTGCTGGAGCAATTGCAATATGGACAGAGGTTAATTCTATAGATTATATAACTATAAGTTCTTTGGGAAACGCAGCAGATTTTGGAGATTTATCTGCAACAAACCGTTCTTTTGGTGCACTTTCCAATGGTAATAGAGGGGTATGTGCGTGTGTAGGAATGAATACCAATGTAATAGAATATATTACAATTTCCACTACTGGTAATTCTACTGATTTTGGAGATGCTACATATACTCAATATACTTATAGAACTGGTTTATCAAGCACAGTAAGAGGTTGTTTTGCTGGTGGATTTTATTCGGGTGGAGGCGAATATAATGTTATAGAATACATAACAATTGCTTCCACCGGTAATGCGGTTGATTTTGGAGATATTACAACAGTGATGCGAGAAGGAGGATGTTGTTCTAATAACACAAGAGGTATATTGGGAGGAGGAATTACAGATGATACTCCGACTTACAGAAATATTATAGATTATATAACAATAGCTTCTGTTGGTAATGCAACAGATTTTGGCGATTTAACCTCAGCAAGAGTTGGTGCTGCTTGTTCTAATAATATTTTGGGTGTTATTTCTGGAGGAAGTGGCACGGGTAATATTATTGACTATGTAACAATAGCAACAACTGGCAATGCAACAGATTTTGGTGATACTATTGTTGCAAGAGGTGTACCGGCGGCATGTTCACATAACATTAAAGGAGTATGGGCGGGCAGTGGTACGGGATTGGGTAGTAGTCTTTCTAATGTAATAGATTACATTTTATTTTCAACATTGTCTAATAGTACGGATTTTGGAGATTTAACAGTTCCTCGGCATATGACAGCGGGTTGTTCAGGAAATTAATCCCATTAGAGATAAAAACACGCTGCGAGCCCTCGCAATCTCTAACGGGATAAAAAATAAACAAAAATGACAAAAAAACAAAACAAAAAAAAGACAGATATAACAAAAAAGGGTGACAACTCCCTAGATATATTAGACAATTCTTTATTCGGTTCAAAAAGCAATACCGATAAGATTATCACCAGAGCAACTGATGAAAAGTTGTTTCAGTTAAAAGCTCTTACCTCTGAAGATTTAACCAAAATTGCCAATTTCATGCCCGAAGTAAATCGGGCCACAAATGCTTTCGGCAAAACTCAATCCCAGTTTATGAATAATATCATGACTATCTCCTCTTTTGGAGTTTATAGAAATCTAAGACAAGTGATGTCGGAAGTTGAACGTCGTCGCTCGGCCTTAAAAGAAAACGTCTTCAAAATGAAAAAACAAATGATTGAGTTGATGGAAAAGAAAGAAAAATTAGTAAAGTTGATGTCGGAAAATAATCCTGAGAGTAAATACAAAATTACTTTATTGCAAGTAGAAATAGAGGAACTGGAATCAAATACTTTGGATGCTAGATTATATATAGAAGGAGCGCTAAAAACTATTTATGCGTATGAACTGGCCTACGAAGATATGATGAAAAATAATAATGTTCCAAAAGATTGGGACGAAAAAAATTTTGAAGAGGATGAAGAACGTCATCACATTACTAAAGCTTTTCAACAGGCCCACGCTGATATGATTTCAACGGGCAGAATTGGGCAAGGTAATCACGAATATATGTGGCAATGTGGCATCAATCCTCAAAGCGCCTGGAACGATTTGACTACATATATCAATGAAGAAAATCAAAAATATGCGGAAAGTGCAAAAAGCGGAGTGCTTTCAGACCAACCAGAGCCAAAACTAGAAATTGATTCTTTTATTAAATTCTTAAATGATATGTATCAGAAATATAAAGGAAGTTCCCGAAAGATACTGGAAATGAAAGGTATTAAGGGCGATGGCTATTATGATGAGGCAGTCTTTAGAGATTTAAATCAAAAGATGGATTTGTAATGGAAAATAAAATCAACATATTAATCGGAACGCCAGCTTATAACGGTCAACTGCATATTGATTTTGTCAATTCTATATTAGATTTTCATAAGAACAAACTCCCCTTCACTCTTATGATGATTGGCAATGAATCTCTCATTACCAGAGGAAGAAATACTATACTTTCGTTTTTTAATGAGCACAAAGAATTTACTCACCTTCTATTTTTAGATGCTGATATAGGTATTCAAGCAGTTGATGTTATAAAATTACTGCAACACGAAAAAGATGTCATTGGCGCACCGGTTCCTCTCAAAGGTTATGATACTAAAGGTGGAAAAGTTTATAACGTCACTAATCCTATCAAAGACGGTGATCTTTTTGAAGTTGATAAAGTAGGAACAGCTGTATTTATATTATCAAGAAAAGCAGTTGATTCACTGGTAGAAAAAGCCGAAAAATATAGTGGCAACCCTTATACCAGAGGAGTAAATACTGGTACAATACAATATGATGTATTTAAAACCGGCGTGGAAAATGGAATTTATTTAAGTGAAGATTTTTATGTTTGCAAAACACTGAAAGATTTGGGGTATAAAATATATGTGGATGATACAGTAATGACAGTACACAATGGAATGTATAAATTCTAAAAATAGTAATTTTCTAAAATTCTGTTATATTTAAAGGATGGATTTAAAACATATACGAAACTTTAGTATTATAGCTCACATTGATCACGGCAAGAGTACCTTGGCGGACAGGATGCTTGAAATTACACATACTATTCCAGAGCGCAAAATGCGTGACCAAGTTCTTGATTCCATGGAACTTGAACGCGAACGAGGAATCACCATCAAAATGCAACCCGTTAGGATGGAATACTCACCTAAAGTTTCCCCGAAGCCCAGCTTAGGGGAAGATCCCCTAAGCTGGGCTTCGGGGAAGAAGGAGAACGAAACTTATATTTTAAACCTGATTGACACTCCCGGCCACATAGACTTTTCTTATGAAGTTTCTCGAGCCCTAAAGGCCGTAGAAGGCTCTATTTTATTGGTTGATGCAACACAGGGGGTACAGGCACAAACCCTTACTACGCTTAATATGGCGCGTGAGGGAGGCCTTAAAATCATCCCAGTGCTTTCAAAGATTGATTCGCCCTTAGCTCGAGTAGAAGAAGTAAAAAAAGAAGTTGTAGATCTTTTGAATTGCAATCCTGATGAAATACTTTTGGTTTCTGGGCGTACGGGGGAAGGAGTAGAAAATCTTTTAAATGAAATTATAAAACGTGTTCCACCACCGACCCCTACCCTCCTCCCCCTTACTAAGGGGGAGGTGCCAAAGGCGGAGGGGGTGCTTCGTGCCCTAGTTTTTGATTTCAAATATTCAAATCATAAAGGAGTAATAGTTTTTATTCGACTGTTGGATGGAAAAGTCAAAAGAGGTGAGAATTTGATTTTTTCAGTATCAGGCGAAAAATTTAATTCTCTAGAAGTTGGTACTTTTTCTCCAGAAGAAACTCCACGTGATTTTCTTTCAGCAGGAGATACCGGTTATATTGTCACCGGTATTAAAAGACCGGGTATTGCTTCGGTTGGGGATACTATCACTAAGGAGAAAAATCCATTACCTGCACTTGCTGGTTATATGCAACCAATGCCTGTGGTTTGGGCTTCTGTTTTTCCAGAAGATGCGGATGATTTTATAGAACTTAAATCTGCACTAGGTAAATTAAAACTTTCTGATTCCTCTTTTTCTTATGAGGAAGAATCATCTGGGTCTCTTGGGCGTGGTTTTCGTTGTGGTTTTTTAGGGATGTTACATTTGGAAATTATTACCGAAAGATTAAGAAGAGAGTTTAATTTAAAATTAGTTATTACTACGCCGTCTATAACTTATGAAGTGATCCTAAAAAGAGGCAACAATGAAAAAATTTACCCGCACACTAAAAATAGTGTGCGGGTGTATTCACCGTATTTTTTTCCAGATGACGGAAACATAGAAACTGTATTGGAGCCTTGGGTAAAATTAAAAGTGATTACTCCGGTAAAATATTTAGGTAATATTATGCAGTTACTTTTTGATCACGAGGCAGAAATAGGGGAAACAAATAACTTTGGGAACAATCGTTCTTCTTTATCTGTTAAAATGCCACTTCGGGAACTGATGCGTAATTTTTTTGATGAGTTAAAAAGTGTTTCATCCGGCTATGGGTCAATTTCTTACGAAATAGATGAAATGCGAGAAGCAAATGTTACCAGACTGGATCTTTTAGTGGCTGATGAAGTTGTACCGGCTTTTTCTAAGGTTGTTTCTAAAAAAAGAGCGGAAGAGGAAGCAGAAGAAGCAGTAGAAAAATTAGCAAATTTATTGCCTCGGCAAATGTTTACTTTAAAAATTCAAGGCCGTGCGCTTGGACGTATTATTTCTTCTCGCACGCTTTCTGGGATGAAAAAAGACGTTACTCAACATATGTATGGAGGTGATATCACTCGCAAAATGAAACTTCGCGAAAAGCAGAAAAAAGGAAAAAAGAAAATGAAAGAACGCGGAAAAGTAAATATTCCACAAAATGTATTTTTGAAAATGATGATAAAAGGAGAATAATGAAAAAAGTTTTCTAAACGAGGACACTGAATTTTGCTCTATTTTAGATTAAATATAGGCGAATAGAGCAAGATCATACTGATTATGATTAGTATAACAAGCACTGTCCAAATTACTTGAATTTTCTTTTGGTGTTTTTTATTGAAAAACATACTATAATAATACCATATCATGAGAAGTTTTCAAAAAAGTGAAAAATTAAAACATGTAATGCAATCAAAGCTTTTTTTGATATTTCTGGGGATTGTGATACTTGTTTTTGTTTTCAGTGTATTTAGTTTTTGGGGAAAGATGGAAGAAACTAGTAAAAACAAAAAAATAGCAGAAGATAAAATCGCGGAATTGGAAAAATCAAAAGAAAAACTTAACTCTGATATTGCTAATTTAAAAACAGAAAAAGGAGTAGAAGAAAATATTAGAAACAAATTTGGTTTGGCCAAAGAAGGGGAGAATATGATTCTAGTAGTAGATGATAAAAGTTCATCGGAAGTTCCTAAAAATACTGATTCCGGAGGCTTTTTTTCTTGGTTAAAGAATTTGCTCCAATAAAGCCTTATGCTATAATTAAAGTATGAAAATAGCATTTTTCGAATCGCCAGCAGTTGATAAAAATATTATTGAACAATCACTTGGCGACATGGAAGTCTCTTTTTATGATCAAAAATTAGACAAAGATAGTATAAATAAAGCAAAAGAAGCTGACATTGTTTCTATTTTTATTGATTCAGTAATCAGTAAGGATATTATTGACTCATTGCCTAATCTAAAATTTATTGCCACTCGCTCAACCGGCTTTGAACATATTGACCTTCCATACTGCGCACAAAAAGGAATATCGATTTCTTATGTGCCTTCCTATGGGGATCACACGGTTGCCGAAATTGCTTTTGGATTTATATTGAATCTTTCTAGAAATATTTTAAAAGCTAATAATCACATAAGAGAAACGTCGGATTTTAATCTTTCTTCCTCATTCCGCGGTTTTGATTTGAACAATAAAACAATTGGCGTTGTCGGTACCGGACGAATCGGAAGAAATGTCATTAAAATTGCCAAAGGTTTTAATATGAATGTTATTGCCTGTGACTTTCATCCAGATTTAGAATTTGCCAAAATAAACAATTTTGAATATAAAAATTTTGAAGAAGTTATTAAAGAAGCAGATATCATATCTTTGCATGTTCCGTTTACAAAAGAAAATAATCATATGGTAAACAAAGATGTTATTTCTAAAATGAAAAAAGGCGTTTTACTTATAAACACTGCCAGAGGATCTTTAGTTGATACTGAGGCATTGATTTGGGGAATTAAAGAAGGAATCATCGGTGGCGCTGGGCTCGATGTTTTGGAAGAAGAGAGGGAATTAAAGATTGAAAATGAACTTTTCAATTCTAATAGTTCAAAAGATATTGATTATAAAATGTTAGAAGAAGACCATCTGTTAATGAGTATGCCGAATGTCATTATTACTCCTCATATTGGTTTTTATACAAAAGAAGCTGAAGCAGAAATTATAAAAACAACTATAGAAAATATAAAAGGATTTGTTAATAGTCATCCACAGAATTTAGTAAAATAATATGACTGTGCACTCTATAAAAAATTTTGATGAATTGGCAACGACTCCAAATCGTAAGATGGCTTTAGAAATAATAGAGACTGGACTTGAGGCTATTAACACAGAGAAAGTTATCGAAGATTCAATATCTTTAGTGGGAAGTGCTTTGTTTATAAAGGGAAAAAGTTTTAATCTTACGAAGTTCAAAAAAATAAAAGTTGTTGGTTTTGGAAAATCATCTCCTGACGCAGCTTTAGCCTTGGAGAAAATTTTAGGAAAGAGAATTAGTGGGGGAGCTGTTATTGGACTTCAAAAAGTGCCGACAGAATATATTGAATCTTTTATCGGTACGCATCCGAGACCGTCAGAAACGAATATTGAGGCTGGAAAAAAAATCTATGAAATAATAAATGAATCAAATGAGGACGATTTGATTATTGTGTTGGTTTCTGGTGGTGGTTCTGCTCTTCTTTGTTATCCGGAAAGCGAATATACGGAAGGCGCCAGACTTTACGATGAGTTTTTAGAATGTGGAAAAACAACCATAGAGATGAATATAGTAAGAAATCATTTGTCTCTCTTGAAAGGTGGCGGATTGGCAAAATTGGCTTATCCAGCCACGGTTATTGGGCTTGTTTTTTCTGATGTGCCAGGAGATCATTTTGAATATGTTGCTTCTGGATCAACTTATAAAGATAAAACTACTATAGGCGATGCTAAACAAATTATTAAAAATAATAATTTAGGAAAATTCGATTTGATTGAGACACCCAAAGAAGATAAATACTTTGAAAATGTTTGTAATTTTATTCTTGTTTCAAATAAAACGGCCGTGAAAGCAATGGAGAAAAAAGCGGAAGAATTTGGATTAGAGGCCAATATTATTTCGACAGAATTATATGATGAAACGAACCGAGCGCTTGATAAAATATTTGCAGCCAAAAAGGATAATTTTGTAATTTTAGCCGCCGGTGAGCCTCGTATTGTGGTTAAAAAAGGGGGAGGTAAGGGCGGGAGGAATTTGCATATGGGATTAGAAGTTTTGAAAAATAAAATGATAGAGGCGAATAGTGATTCTGTTTTTATATCGTTTGCATCCGACGGGATGGATAATAGTGATGCGGCGGGAGCTATTGTAGATAAAAAGACAATAGAAAAAGTAGAAAAATTAAATTTAAATATAAGTGATTATTTACAACGTTTTGATTCATATAATTTTTTCCAAAAATCTGGTGACATAATTATGACTGGCGCAACCGGCGCCAATGTTTCGGACTTAATGATTTTACTAAGTAAGAAGTAAAAAACAATGAGCAAATCTTTCTTTTTTGTTGATGATAGTGGTTCAAAAGAGTGGGAAACACCTTATGCTTTTGAATTTACAAAAAAGCCACCGATTAGAAATGAAGATAATTTAAAATTTTGGCGAGGGAATTACTTTGTTCTTGCTGGTATATATGTTTCTACTGATTCAATCGCAATAATAAATCCAGAAATAAATATTCTAAAAAAGAATTTTTTTGGAACAAAATATGTAGAAATTAAGTCAGAATGGTTAAGAAATCCACACAAAAGAAGAAAAAAATATCTTGAACCATATAGTAAAACTGAAGAAGAACTTAAAAAATTTGTCGAAGAGAAATGGTATGGTTTATTTGGAAAATATAAAAATGAAATTCAAATACAGGCATTTGTTTTAGATAAACGTTTTTATAGCAAAAAGAGAGAAAAAGAAACTCCATTACAAGAACTTATACAAGTTTTATTTGATCGAGTTGAACTTCATCCAAACTGTGATTGCGAAATTGTTTTTGATCAAATGGATGCAAATATTAAATCACAAAAACATAATCAAGGAGTTATTTTAAAAATTTCTAAAAAAGAATTAGACCTAAGATCTTTCTATAAAAAATATTCTCATACTGACATTCGTTTTGAAGATTCTATTAATTCAAATTTTTTACAAGTTGCTGATACTGTCGCTTATAATGTATTTCGTCAGTTTGTTCAACACGGAGATAGTTGGGAAGGTTCAGATGGAGATACTTTAAAAGAGTATTCCTTTTTTTCAAAAATTATTCCTAATTTTTATCATAAAAATAAGAGAATAGCAGGATATGGAATTATTAAAATTCCAGACACAAAGAAAATAAGATGGAGTCGTAAAGAATAAAAAACAAAAAATCCCCACAATTTGTGAGGTTCTTTTGTGGTCAGTTCCTTTCGGTCCCATCATTCGCTGAGAGGATGGCTAGATGTTTAATCAACCGACCGAGTACATTATATCAAAATGTCCGACAAAAAGTCAATAGTTATCCACAGGTAAAAAATGTGTTAAAATATAAGGATAGTATGGATAATAAAATCACAAAAATAATAGCTGAAGAGGTAAAAGATTCACGAGGAAATCCGACTATTAAAGTGACAGTTTTTTCAAATGACAAATTTGATAGTTTTTCTGTACCGTCTGGAGCTTCTACGGGTACAAATGAAGCGCATGAATTGAGAGATAAGGACGGTAAAGGTGTAAAAAAAGCAATTGAAAATGTAGATAATATAATTGCTCCGGCACTGGTTGGCCAAAATGTTTTGAATCAAGAAGAAATTGATAGAATTATAATTAAACTAGACGGAACCAAAAATAAAGATAATTTAGGTGGCAATGCCATGATTGGCGTAAGTATCGCTTGTGCTAAAGTAGGAGCAAAAGTTTCTAGCCTAGAAACTTTTGAATATTTAAGAGAACTGAAAGAAATAAAACCATCTAGAAAAGTCCCATATCTTTATATGAATTTAATAAATGGGGGTAAGCACGCGAAAGATGATTTGGCTTTTCAGGAATACCATATTGTGCCAGATATTGATTATGTAAATGAAGCGGTTGAAATTGGAATTAAAATACAAAATACTTTGAAAGAAATGATAATGAAAGAATTGGGAGAAGAATCTGTTGTTTTGGGAGACGAGGGAGGATTTGCGCCACAAATAAGTGATATAAGAAAACCACTTGAATATTTAAGTAGAGCAATCAAAGAAAATGGGTTAAAGGGGAAAGTACGATTGGCTCTGGATGTAGCTGCGTCGTCTTTTTATGATAACGAAGAATATAAGGTTGATGGGAAAAATATTTCAAAAGAAGAATTAATGAAAATTTATAGTGATTTGATAGTTGAATTTGATTTGCTTTCTATTGAAGATCCGTTTGATGAAGAAGATTTTGCTAGTTTTAGAAAATTGAAAGAGAATAATAAAGGTCTTTTGGTGGTTGGGGATGATTTGACTGTTACAAATTCGTTGCTTCTTGAAAAAGCCATAGCAGAAAAAAGTATCAATGCCATGATTATAAAACCAAATCAAATTGGTACCCTTACCGAAACTCTAGAAACTATGCGACTAGCCAGAGAAAATGATATTGAGCTTATTGTAAGTCATAGAAGCGGGGAGACAGATGATGATTTTATTGCCGATTTAGCCTACGCTTTCGGCTGTTTCGGCCTAAAATCCGGCGCTCCGTCCAAACCAGAAAGAAAAGTAAAATATGATAGGTTAATTAAAATAAGTGAGAAATAAATTTTATGGAAATAAACCAAGAATCTTTTATAAAAATAAAAGAGAGAGCTGAAAAGTTATATTTAAATAAAAAAGAAATTTATTGTCCGTATTTTCAAAAGAAAGTTATTTTAAACTCAGATGGCTTTCATCATTTGCAGTTTTCAAGTCGTAGAGAAAGGAATAAAAATGAACAATTTTTTAAATTTCGTCTTTTGCAATCAGCGTTAGAAATAATAGGAAAATCTGGGACTATTCAAGAATACAGGAAAATATTAATGCCGATTGGTAAAAAATCAAAACAAGATGGTTTTGTTAAAATGAAAGAAGTTGAATTTTGGGGACTGGTTGCTATAGTTGGTGAAAGATCAAAGAAGATAAAAGCCATATTAAGAAGAGTTGGTGATGGGAATATTACTTTTTGGAGTGTTATGCCTTATTCAAAAATAAAGAATGGTGAACAGAAAATATTTACAGAGGGGATTGAAGAAGATTAAAATAAAAAACGCCTCAAATGAGGTGTTCTTTATTATGCCTGGCTTCAGCTTAGGAATACCTTAGCTGAACGGGGCTTACGCCCACAGGCACACAGAGAATATAGCACAAAAATATGATAAAATCAATAAGTAAAGACAACTGTGGATAACTTATAATCATGCTTAGAATAAATTTATGAAACCAATATTGATAACAAGTTATGTGAATCCTGATATAGATGGAATGGCTGGGGTTTTTGCTTATTCTGAGTTTTTGGAAAAAACTGGGATAAATAATACTATAGGTGTGATGGGAGAGATTCACGATGAAGCTAAATATGTTTTAGATCGTTTTAATTTTGAATATCCACCAGTTATATTAAATTCAAATAATTTTGAAAAAGTTATACTTATTGATACTTCTGATTTAAATGGGATTGAAGGAAATATTGAATTAGAAAAAGTTATTGAAATTATTGACCATAGAACGATTCATGAAGCAGATAAATTTCCAAATGCAAAAATTCAAATAGAACTTGTCGGTTCAGTTGCTACTTTAATTACGGAGAGATTTATTCAAAAAAATATTGAAATATCTAAAAAATCAGCCATTTTACTTTTAAGTGCCATTATTTCTAACACCTTAAATTTTAAAGGTGGAGTAACAACTGAACGTGACAAAAAAGCAGCAAAATATCTTACTAAAATAGCGCAGTTGGCTGATAATTTTTGGAAAGAACTTTTTGAAGCTAAATCTGATTTGTCTGGTAATAAATTGAAAGATAGAATCTTAGGAGACTTAGCTTGGTTTAATATTATAGATAAAAAAGTTGGTATAGCTCAACTCGAGATAATTGGAGTAAAAAAATTAATTGAAAAGAAACAGGATGAAATTATTGAAATTTTAGAAAATATAAAAAAAGAAATGAATTTTGATTTAATTTTTCTAAATGCGATTGAACTTGAAGAATATAAAAACTTTTTTGTAACTAGCGATGATAAAACAAAATATCTTTTAGAAAAAATATTGAATGTTAAATTTGATGGATTTGTGGCTGAGAAATCAAATTTGATTATGCGTAAACAAATTGTTCCATTATTAAAAGAAGAATTGGAGAAGTAAATTATGTAAATTATGCTATAATATCTATATATGCCAGAAGAAAATTTTGTAAAATGGTTTAGCGAAGTGGGGATTGATGATGTTCCATCGGTGGGTGGTAAAAATGCCGCTTTGGGAGAAATGTATTCTAACCTTGTTCCACTTGGGGTAAATGTGCCAGATGGTTTTGCTCTTACGGCTGACGCTTATCGTCATTTTTTTAAAAAGACTGGTTTAGATGAAGAAATAAAAAAAATTCTCTCAGACCTTGATACTCGAAATATTAACAATCTTCAAGTTCGTGGTAAAAAAGTTCGGGAGACGATTTTGAAAGCTATCTTACCACAAGATTTGCAAGATGTAATTACAAAATCTTACGCAGAGTTAGGAAGAAAATATGGAAAAGATAGTGATGTAGCTGTTCGTTCTTCAGCCACCGCTGAAGATTTACCAGGGGCTTCATTTGCCGGCCAACAAGAAACTTTTTTGAACGTACATGGAATAGAAAATGTGCTTGTGGCCACAAAAAAATGTATTGCTTCACTTTTTACCGATAGAGCTATTTCTTATCGAGCGGACAAGGGATTCTCACATTTTGACGCTGCTTTATCTGTCGGTATTCAACGTATGATACGTTCCGACCTTTCTTCTTCAGGTGTAGCATTTACTATAGATACAGAAACGGGTTTTGATAAAGTTATTTTAATAAATGGCATATATGGTTTAGGTGAATTTATCGTGCAAGGAAAAGTTATTCCGGATGAATTTATAATTTTTAAACCGACGCTGGAAAATGGCAGTAAAAATCCAATTATTGGTAGAAATATTGGCAAGAAAAATATAAAACTTGTTTATGCTCAAGAGGGGACGAAACAAGAAAAAGTTTCTTTATTAGATCAACAAAAATTCTGTATCACTAATGAAGAAGCCATAAAACTAGCTAAGTGGTGTTTGCAAATTGAAAAATATTTTTCCAAAAAACATAATCGTTATCAGCCGATGGATATTGAATGGGCTAAAGACGGTAAGACAGGTGAATTATATATCGTGCAAGCAAGACCGGAGACGGTTATTTCGGGACAAGATAAAAATGTTTTGAGAGAATATAAATTAGAAAAAACAAGCAAAGTATTAGTGAGCGGTATTGCTGTAGGCGCAAAAATAGGCAGTGGAAAAGTTCGTGTTTTGTCTAGCGCTAAAAATATTTCTGCTTTCAAAAAGGGAGAAGTGTTGGTGACAGAAATCACTGATCCAGACTGGGAACCAATTATGAAAATCGCTAGTGCTATTGTGACAGACAAGGGTGGACGCACATCTCATGCAGCTATCGTCTCTCGCGAATTGGGTATTCCTTGTATTGTAGGTTCAAATAATGCCACTAAAGTGCTTAAAAACGGTCAAGAAGTGACAGTAGATTCTTCTTCTGGGCAAGTTGGGGTAGTTTATGAGGGTATCATTCCATTTAAAATAATAGAACATCGTTTAGATAATATACCTAAAATAGAAACAAAAATTATGGTAAATATCGGTTCTCCGGATGAAGCATTCAAAAATCATTACCTTCCGGCTGAAGGAGTTGGTTTAGGAAGGCTAGAATTCATTATTATTTCACATATTCGTCTTCACCCAAATGCTTTAATTAATTATAAAAAACTAAAAGAAGGTAAAAAGACTCCTTATATACAGAAATTACTTAAAGAAGTTGATAATTTAACACCTCTATATAAAGATAAAACACAATTTTATGTGGATGAACTTGCTTTAGGAATTGCAAAAATTGGGGCTACATTTTTTCCTAACAAAGTGATTATTCGTTTTTCTGATTTTAAAACAAATGAATATCGCACACTTATTGGTGGAGAATTGTATGAACCTTATGAAGAAAATCCGATGTTAGGTTGGCGTGGGGCTTCTCGTTATTATGATCTAAAATTCAAAGAAGCTTTTGGTCTTGAATGCAAGGCTATGAAAATTGTGCGAGAAAATATGGGGCTGACAAATGTTATTCCGATGATTCCATTTTGTCGAACTCCTGAAGAAGGGAAGAGAGTGATAGAAGTAATGAAAGAATATGGTTTAGACAGAGAAAAAGATAAAACACTCAAAGTCTATGTAATGTGCGAAATTCCTTCCAACATTCTTTTAGCCGATGAATTTTTAGATATTTTTGATGGTATGTCAATCGGGTCAAATGATTTAACTCAGCTTACTTTAGGACTGGATCGCGACTCTGGAATAGTTACTCATATCGCAAATGAAAATAATCCAGCCGTAAAAAAACTGGTAGCTGAAATTATTCATAAATGTAAAGATAAAAATAAATATATAGGAATTTGTGGACAAGCGCCGTCGGATTATCCAGAGTTTGCGCAATTTCTAGTAGATGAAGGAATAGAAAGCATGTCCCTTAATCCCGACACGGTTATTAAAATTATTATGTCACTTGCCGAGAACAGTAATAAAAAAGTATAATAGACGTCTATATGCTTGTAATATCTCAAACAATTTTTTATATAGTATCATCGGTCGCAATCATAGTCGTAGGGGTGCTACTTATAATAATGATATATTATTTAATATGTATTTTAAGAAATACTCGTAATATTTCTAATGACATTAGTCAGACTTATCATAAAACAAAAAGAAGTATTAAAAAAATTATTAGCTCATTTAGTAAAAAAAATCATGACAACTAAAACAAAAAAACAAGAAAACAAAAAAAGTAGTAAGTTTTTAAGCGGTGCATTAATCGGAGCAGCTTTAGGGGTAGCGGTAGGGATTTTTTCTAATTCAGAAAAGGGAAAAGAATTAAAAAAAGAAATGAAAGATAAAATGGCAGATTTTTATAAAACAGTTGCTCCAAAATTGAAAAAGATGAAGGAAGTAGGGGAGAAAGAATATAAAACATTCATCAATAAAGCTTTAGTTGATTACAACAAAGACGGAAAGTTCGACAAAGAAGATCTAAAAAAATTAGCCCAACACGCCCACGCTTCTTGGAAACACCTAAAGAAGCATTTGTAGAAATCAATAAAAAAGCAAGGAGAAGCCCCCATATACGCCATGGCTGATATGGGGGAATTTTGTTTCCCCTAAGCTGGGCTTAGGGGAAGAGATACTTGCTCAAAAAACAAAACAACGATATATTTTACATATGCGGGATTAGTTTAGTGGTAGAATGAGTCCTTCCCAAGGATTAGACGGGGTTTCGATTACCCCATCCCGCACAAATTAGACAGGAATAAAGAGCTTTTAGTCAAGAAATTTTACTTGACGAGTATGCTATAATGAAAATAATTAATAATTAATCAATTTTTAAAAACATTATGAAAAATGTAACGATTTATTCAACACCATCTTGTCACTTTTGCCACATGGCAAAAGATTTTTTTAAGGCTAATAATGTAGCTTACACAGAATATGATGTAGCTAGCAATCTTGAAAAAAGAAAAGAAATGGTAGAAAAAAGCGGACAAATGGGTGTGCCTGTTATTATCATAGGCGATGAACTTATTGTAGGCTTTGATAAACCTGAGATAGCAAGAATGTTAGGGTTTGTCTAGAAATGAAAAAAATATTCAAAATAATTTTTTATCTAATCGCCTTGAGCGCTGTGGTTTTTTTGTTTCGAGCTCCACTCACCCAAGTTTTATTGAGTTTACAAAATAAATATTTACCTTGCAGTCATCCCATAACATATTCCGTTGGTTCTTTTGATGAAAGATTTGGTATATCAAAAGAAAAATTTCTTAGTATTGCAAATACCGCAAAAGAGACATGGGAAAAATCTATTGATAAACAATTATTTACTTATGCGCCAAACGGCGACGGAGAATTAAAAATAAATCTCATTTATGATATCCGGCAAGAAGCGAGCCAAAAATTAAAAAATATAGGTATTACGGTAAGTGATAGCAAAGCATCTTATAATGACCTTAAGTCAAGATATAATACTATGCAAGCTGACTATTTGAAACTTAAAACTGAATTTGAATCACGAGTCACAGCGTTCCAAAATCGTCAAAATGCTTATGCAAAAGAGGTTGTATATTTTAATGCAAATGGGGGAGCATCCGAAACTGATTTTAATCGTTTAAATAAAGAAAAAAATTATCTAGATACAGAGTTTATAGAAATAAATAAATTACAAGCAGGGCTTAACTCTGAAGTAGATAATATTAATGCATTGGTAGTTGTTTTGAATCGTCTTGTTTCTTCCTTAAATTTGGAAGTAAAGAAATTTAACACAATTGGTAGTGACTTGGGTGGGGAATTTGAAGAGGGAACATACAAAGAAAGTTCTGCTGGTAGAGAAATTGATATTTTTCAATTTGACAATGAAGGAAAGTTGGCAAGAGTTTTAACGCATGAATTTGGGCATGCCTTGGGGTTGGAACATTTAGAAAATCCAAAAGCAGTAATGTATCGCTTGAATAATGGAGTAAATGAAAAACTGATGATTGATGATATTTTAGCCTTGAAAAAACGTTGTGGTTTGTCTGCACTCTAAAAGAAATAAAACTTTTGTGTCCTCGGTAGGAATTGAACCTACATCAACGCCTTAGGACGGCGCGATTCTATCCGTTGAACTACGAGGACCTAAGTATAAACTCTTATAATTTAACACAAAAAACCAAAATTTGAAAATTGGCTTTTTGTGAGAGCTATGCTAAAATGTCGTTTATGGATCCAGAAACCAAGCAATTACTTCAAAATACATTAGCTCTTGCTGAAGAAAATAATAAGATGCTTCACAAGATTAGAGGTGTTCAAAAGAGGGAGACTTTTTGGAATGTGTTGAAGTTTATTATAATAATAGCTATTGCTGTCGGATCTTTTTATTATGTAGAACCTTATTTAAATAAAGTAATGGGTCTTTATAATTCAGTTACTGGGATGGAACAAAAAATAAACAATAGTCCCATCCAAGGTTTGTTGAAAAAGTTATAAAATTAAAATATGCCTAGGTAGCTCAGTAGTAGAGCGTTCCCCTGAAGAGGGACAGGTCGGGTGTGCGATTCACCCCCTAGGCACAAGAATTTAAATAGATTTAACCTTAATAGTGTTTTTCTTTTCTTTATCTACTTTTTGTATTTTGATGGTCAATAGGCCGTGTTTTTCTGTCGCTTCCACTTCTTCTGGTTCTACTTCTTGAGGCAAAAGTATTGAACGGGAAAATTTTCCCCAATAAAGTTCCTTAATGAAATAATTTTCTTCATCTATATTTCTGTTTTCTTCTCTTTTTCCTTTTATGGTAATCATATCTCTGGCGATAGTAAGTTCTAGATCCTCTGGTTTAACACCAGCTACCATAGTTTGGACCATAATATCTGTTGGTGTCTGATAAACATCAACAGTTAATTCTAACTCCTCATTCTCTTCTTCCATCCAACCGTTACCATTTTTTTTATCTCCCTTTATAGGTTCAGCACTAACTTCTATTTCTTCTTCTTCAGCGCGAATGCTCCCAGTTAATCTATCAAAAAAACTTCTTTTTTTATTTTGTGTATTCATAATTTTAATTTTTTATACTCATTCTTCTTAATTTTTCAAAAATTAACATAATAATAATTGTAACGACCCAAAGAAAACCCATCACTCTTAGAAAATTACTTCCTTTATCTTCCATTATAAAAAAATTAAAGACACTATGCAAGGCGATGGCCAATATAAGACCCGCAAAAAGATATATTTTCTTTATAAACTTACCCATAAAAAATGAAAGTCCCAGGGCAACGCCTATAATTCCACTTGATACAGCATGAAGAAGGGTAGAGCCAAGGAATCTAAGTTGACCAGTCAGCAGGCCTACGGTAGTTTGACCCAATGAAAGTGGTTTAATTAGGAACATAGTATTTTCAAGTGCCGCGAACCCCAAAGCAACGGTAATTAAGAAAATTGGCCAATCTATCGGTTCGTCAGCACGTTTTGTTTTATAAATTAGAATTACTACACCTAGATATTTCATTATTTCTTCTATGCTTGCCCAGCTAATGATTTGCCATTCTGATGAAGTTATATTATTTTGAACAAATTTTTGAGCTGGTATAACGAAAATAACCGAAATCATACCGACAATAAATAATATAACAATAAGTCCTGTTGGTTCAGGTTTTTCTTTATCTTCTCTGAGCCAAAACCAAAGCCAGAAAAGAGCAGGAGCCACTCCCAATAAAAGTGCCAAACCTAAAATTTTTGGATCAGTTGTCATTGGATTTACCCTGAGCAAAGAAGGGCCATTTTTCTATTATTAAAAGATTTTTATTTTTTACAGGAAGCATTGACCAAATTTCTTCAGTAATGAAGGGCATAAATGGGTGAAGAACTTTTAGGAGTATAATTAAATGAGTAAATAAAAGTGCTTTGGCTGAATCTGAATTTTTATTTTCTAGAATTTTTTTCTTTGATCTTTCAATAAGAATATCAGCAAAAGTATGCCAAAAATAATGATAAAGTTTTTCAGCTACAATATAGAATTTATAATCATCCATTTCTTTAGTAATTTCTCGAACTAGTGTTTCTAACTCTTCATTCGATTTTTTATCTTCCTCATCGTAAACAGGATTTTCCGGAACAAAAAAATTTTTAGTATTATCTAAGACAAAACGAGCAGCATTCCAGATTTTATTTGCAAATTTACTATAAGCTTTTACTTTTTGAATATCAAATTTACTATCTGCCCCTGGTCCAATACCGACAATCATAGACATTCGAAGAGCATCAGCTCCATGTTCTTTTATTATTTCTATAGGATCTATGCCGTTACCCAGTGATTTACTGAATTTTTGTCCTTTTGCATCTCTAAGTATTCCATGAAGATATACCACCTTAAAAGGAATTTCGCCTATTAAATATTGGGACATTAAAATCATACGCGCAACCCAGAAGAACAATATTTCGTATCCGGGGTTTATAACACTTGTCGGATGGAAGTTTTTTAAATCAGATGAATTTACATTGGGCCATCCAAGTGTAGAAAAAGTCCAAAGCCCAGAAGAAAACCAAGTATCTAAAGTATCTTCATCTTGAACCCAATTTTCAATATCTTTTGGTGGATTGATATCGCAATATATTTCTTTATTCGGCGCTTGCCCCGTACCAAGCCTTGCTTTAGTACTGGGGTACCAAACAGGAATTTGATGTCCATACCAGATTTGACGAGAAATACACCAATCCCGAAGATTTTCAATCCAGTTATAATAAACTTTTTCAAAATGACTAGGAAGAATTTTTATTTTTTCTTTTTTTATAGGCTCGAGCATCAACTCCTTTAGTGATTTATTGTTACGAGAAGGGATTTTCTTATTTACATCAACGAACCACTGGAGCATAATTTGCGGTTCAATCATTCCACCAGACCGGTCGGCAGTGGCTACTCTATTCACATAATTTTCATCAATGAAAACAAGCAATCCTTTTGCCTTCAATTTTTCTACAATTTTTTCGCGGGCATCGCTGATTTTCATTCCAGCGAATTCTCCAGCCACAGGAAGTAATCTTCCATACTTATCAATGATTTGTTCTTTGTCTAATTTATATTTTTAGGCTAGAGCAAAATCTTCATGCGAATGCCAAGGAGTAATAGTCATCACTCCAGTTCCAAATTCTATATCAATCATTTCATCTTTTATGACAGTCGCCTCGATGGGTCCATTAATCCATTCTACTGTTAATTTCTGCATATGTTTCCAATCTTTGTATCTTTTGTCATCCGGATGCATGACTACATATTTATCACCAAATTTTGTTTCTGGTCGCGCTGTTCCTATTTCAAATGGGCCATATTTAAAAGTATAGAATTTACCTTTTTTTTCTTCATATATTGTTTCATCGTCGGAAATGACGGTTTGACCTTTTGGGTCCCAATTGACGATACGATTTCCACGATAAATAAGACCATCGTCATACATTTGCTTGAAAGCTGTTTTGACAGCGAGATTGCGTTTTTTATCAAGCGTAAAAGCCTCACGAGACCAATCAAGAGACGTTCCAATTTTTCGAAGCTGACTTTCTATTGTTTTTTTACTTTCATCCACAAATTTATCAACACGTTCTAAAAATTTTTCTCGTCCAATATCTTTTTTCTTTAAACCTTCTTTTTCTAAAATTTTTGTAACTTTTGAATCAGTAGCGATGGCCGCATGATCCACTCCGGGGAGCCACAAGGTTTTTTTACCTTGCATTCTGTTATAACGAATTATTGTATCTTGCATAGAGTCTTCTAGGGTATGACCCAAGTGAAGCACTCCAGTGGCATTAGGTGGCGGAAGAACGATTGAAAAAGATTCAGCGTCAGGTTTTATTATTCCTTTTTCCACACATACATCTGGATTAAAAAAACCGCTCTCTTCCCAGAGCTTATAGATTTTATCTTCTGTTTCTTTTGGGTCGTAGGGCTTTAGTAGTCTGTCATCCATTACTAAATAATATCATAGAATATTGGTATTTTCTACTTTAACCGTAGATTGCCCTTGGCTTTTATATTAAAGGTTTTTCTTGTCTTTTTATTGTTTTTTATGTAATTTAAATACCCAGCCATACCTATCATTATAGAGTTATCGCCGGTTAATTTATTTTCAGGAAAAAGCAATGCGATGTTTTTTCCCATAGCTTTTTTCATTTCTCTTTGCAGGTGTTTATTACAAGCAACTCCACCTCCGACTATAATTGTTTTAACTTTATATTTTTCTTTTGCTTTTATTGTTTTATGGATGAGGACATCTACCACAGCGTTTTCAAATTCCAAAGCAATTTTTGCTTTTGTTTTTTCATCTAGGGTTCCGATTTTTTTAATTAAATAAAGAACAGCGGTTTTTAATCCAGAAAAAGAAAAATCAAAATTTTTACTATGAAGTATAGGGCGGGGGAGCACAAAAGAGGAGAAAGTCGGCCCTTTTTGGATTCCTAAGGGCCGGCCTTCTCCACAGTTTCTTTCTTTTTCTGCTAATTTTGAGATTTGAGGTCCGCCGGGGTAGGGAAGATTCATCATTCTAGCAACTTTATCAAATGCTTCTCCGGCGGCATCATCTAATGTTTCGCCTATAATTTTATATTGCATCCAATTTTTAAAAAGTATCAATTCAGTATGTCCGCCAGAAACAAGCAAAGACAAAACTGGGAAATTTATTTTGGGAATTGTAAATTTACCCTTAGGTTTTCCAAAGACAGATAGAATATGTCCTTCCATATGATTTACTGGAATGAGAGAAATTTTCCATTTTTTTGCTAATTCTTTTGCGAAAATAATTCCACTCCAAAGTGCTGGTTCCAGTCCTGGTCCATAAGTTACAGCAATTAGGTTTATGCCCAAATTTCTCAAAGTCGGCCCTTTTTGAATTCTTAAGGGCCGGCCTTGGGAAATTTTGAACACTTCTTCTAAAAGTATAGGCAGATTTTTTATATGCTCTCTTTTAGCAAGCATCGGGTACACTCCGCCGTATGGAGCATGAATTTTTATTTGCGAATTTGAAACATTGGCTAAAATTTTAAAAGAAGGTTTTTTTATACCCCCTTTTACTTCCATTATAGTTATCCCTGTGTCATCACAAGATGTTTCAATACTTAAAATTCTCATGTGGGCGGTACAAGAGTCGAACTTGTGGCCTTGTCTACGTCAAAGACACGCTCTACCAACTGAGCTAACCGCCCCCATGTTTTTATATTACATCTTAGCTTGGATTCTTTCAAGAGCTACGATGAAAGCGCCACGACGAAGGTCGGTAGAATATTCTTTTGCTTTTTTAAATGTTTTTTGAGCAGCGTCATTCATCATCGGCAAGAGTTTGTTGAATACTTCTTTTTCACTCCAGTGTTCTCCCTTCAAATTCTGATCCCATTCAAAATAGGAAACTGTTACACCACCAGAATTTGCTAAAATATCTGGCACCACAGGGATGCTCTTTTTGAACAAAATTTCATCAGCTTCGGGTGTAATAGGCCCATTGGCAAGCTCTAAAATCGCCTTAGCGCGCACTTTATCAGCATTAGTATTGGTTAGCTGATTTTCAAATGCGGCAGGGATTAAAAGGTCGCATTCTGTCTCTAGAAGTTCTTCGTTAGTCAAATTTTTACTTCCTTCAAAATCCGCAAGGGAACCGGTTTTCTTCTTGTGTTCAGTAAGTTTTTCTAGATCAAGACCATTTTCATTATAAACTCCTCCTTTTGAATCAGAGATAGCTATGATTGTATGTCCATTTTCTATAAAAATTTGAGCTGCGTTTGATCCGACATTTCCAAAACCTTGTACCACCACTTTGCATTTATCTGGAAGTCCAATTTGCGTACGCAAAGAATCAAAAACATAAAATCCGCCAAGTCCGGTGGCTGGTCCGCGTCCGGCTGACCCACCTTTGTCTAAAGGTTTGCCCGTAAAAGTAGCTCCAGTTTCATCGCCAGTAATTTTTGTATATTCGTCTGACATCCAAGCCATTATTTCGGGAGTGGTATTCACATCTGGTGCTGGTACATCTTTTTTAGGACCTAAAACATCTGAAAGTTTTTGGACCCACCCACGAGAAAGTCTCTCTAATTCTATTTTTGATAATTCTTTTGGGTCAACTGTAATTCCACCCTTGCCTCCACCCATCGGAATTCCAGCCACGGCACATTTTAATGTCATCCAAAAAGCCAGAGCTTTTACTTCATTTATTTCGGTATCTTGGTGATATCTAATTCCACCTTTGTAGGGTCCTAAAGTATTATTATATTCAACTCGATATCCTTCAAAGATTTTCATAGAACCGTCATCCATTTTAACTGGGATTGAAATTATAATATCACGATCAGGTTGTCGTAATCTGGTTATAAATTCATCGCCAAAATCTTTAATTTTGGCAACTTTATCTAATTGGGTCATTCCATTTTGAAAAGGGTTTTGCATATTTTTTTTCTTGTCCCGTAGTGAGCTTTGCTCTACTACTGGGATTGTTTTTTATTAATAATAGGTTTTAGATTATACTATTTTTTATATGAATTTGCTATGAATCATTCAAAAAGCAAGTTTTTCTAATATCGCGAGTTCTTCTTTAGTGTTGGGCTGTAGTCCTTCAATCAGGTTTGCCACTGGCACTGCTTCAATTTTTTTGTTTTGGTCGCGAGCTATTTTTATAAGGTCAGTCAAATAATATTCACCCTGCACATTTTCGTTTTTTATTAAGTTAATATTTTTCCAAAGCCAATCTGAATTAAAAGCATAGACTGCCGGATTTAGTTCTTTAATTAATTTTTCTTTTTCTGTAGCATCTTTAAATTCAACTATGCCCACAACTTCTCCATTACTTCCGCGCATTATTCTACCGAAATGTCTTAAACCAGACCTCCATTCTTCAAAATCTGGCATTAAGACTGTGGCCATAGTTATAGTTGATTTTTTTTCATTATGTTTTTTTAACAGACGTTCAATAGTTTCCTTTGAAATAAGTGGTTGATCTGAAGAGAGTACCAATACTATTTTGTGATTGGGATGAACTTTATTTTTGGCCGATGAGACCGCGTGTCCTGTTCCTAATTGTTTTTCTTGTTCTGCATATAAAAAGCTGTTTCCCAATACTTCTATTATTCTTTCTTTTTTATGACCCACCACAATTATTGGTTTGATTAGCAAATGCAAAGTGGAAATAGTATCAAGTATGTGTTTAATAAGTGGTTTATTTTTTAACATAACAAGTGCTTTAGGTTCGTCGGATTTCATTCGAACTCCTTTTCCAGCAGCCAATATTATTATTTGAGTATCATCTTTCATACGTGTCACAAATTATATACCAAAACAGAATCATTACTAGTTGATTTATTTTACTTGATGTTTTTCAATTTCTTTTAAAACCTTTGGAATTTTTTTGAAATCTTCAATCAATACTTCGCGCATTGAACCGTCATATAAAGCTGCCGCTGGGTGATAAAGAGGGAAGAAATATTTGGTTGATATACCAGCAAAAGATTTGATTAATAATTTTCCATGAGCTTGAGAAATTTGCAGGTCGGGAAAAAAATTATTCATGGCATGACGACCTAGAAAGATTATTACTTTAGGTGAAATAGTTTTTAGTTCTTCTAAAAGCCATTCTCGACAAGCGCTTTTTTCTTCAGGTAGGGGATCGCGATTATTGGGTGGGCGGTATTTTACAATATTGGTAATATAAATGTCTTCTCTTTTTAAATTGATAATGGAAAGCATTTCGGCTAAAAATTTACCTGCCGACCCAACAAAAGGTCGGCCTTGTTCATCTTCCGAACGTCCTGGCGCTTCGCCGATAAAAACAATTTCTGCCTCAGCATTGCCATCCCCAGGCACAGGTTGCTTGGCAGTCTTTTTTAGTCTGCATTCGCACTTCTCAAACCACTTTTTATGAATGTTTTCCAATTTTTGTTCTTTAGTCATATGCAGTCTTTATTGTATAAAATTTAAGCCTGTTTTAACAGGACAAAAATAGCGTATTCTAATCAGAAGCTTGGACGGAATTAATTAATAATTGATTAGGCGTTTTTAAATTTAAACTAAGGTGCAGTCGTTCTTGATTGTAGTATTGCAGATATTTTTTAAGTTCGCAATTAATCTTTGAAACATCATTGGGTAATTTATCTAAACATTCTTCCTGGATGGTTCGGTTTACTCTTTCAATATGAGCATTATCATTCGGTTTGCCGATTCTGGTATATCTATGATCTTTTTGTATTCTGGAAGTGAACCATTTAGAAAATTCTGGTCCATGGTCAGACTGCAACATTTGAAAACGGAACACTGCATTTTTTTGCGCTTCATTTACAAATCTGATTGTTTGTCTTCCATTCATTTTTCCATAGGCTTTGGCATAGACCCACCTAGAATACACATCAATCAAAACAAAAACATACAATCTTTTCTTTTCATTAATCATCCGGTGAATAGTATCAATTTGCACCAAATCGCCTGATTTAAGAGGATATGGACGATCTACAGGTGGATGATATCGTTTCCACTTACTTCTTTTCTTTAAAAGCCCACACCTGTCTAAAGTTCTTTTAACTGAAGACAATGAAGTTTTAATTCCTTGATTAATTAATTCTTGATGGACTACCTCCGCACACCTTTTGTTCTTAATTCTTTGTTGAAATATTTTCCAGACTAAATCATTGCTTAATTGTTTGGGATGATGTTTGGGTTTTGAAGAAAGTGTAGGGATTGGACCATATCCCAAAATTTTTGCTTTCTTTACCCATTTACATATCGTACTGGAACCGACTCCGTATCTTCGACCAACTTCTTCCTTACTAAAGCCCCTCCTTACCATATCCGCAGCATCTCTACGAACTTTTGGCATATGTGGATTCTTTGTGTATGACATATATCTATTTTACTACCTCAATCCGTCCAAGCTATTGAACCATTACGGAATAGTTGCTTTTTGATAAAATTGTTGTATAATCTAATTGGGTAAAAATTAAATAAAGAAGTCCTTTCAACTAGCAGTTAATTTTTGTGGAGGGTTGTATGTGTATTCTGGGAATAGAATTTTCGCAGTTTCAAATTTTTCTAGTTTCTGTTTTTTTATTGTCCCTCGTCTTTTCAGTAGTAGGTTGGAGTATTTTAGAAAAAGACCCATATGGTTCCTTTGTCTGTAGAAATCATTCAACGGAGAAACCGTTGGGGGAAAAAATTGCCAAAATCTCTACAGCCATGATTTTTGTCTCTGGTTTTGTGCTGTTTTTGTCTTTCTAAAATAAAAAAGGTTTTTTGAAAACAAAGTTGGAGTGAGTATGAACCTATATCAAACAATTTTACTCACTATTGCTGTTCCCATTTGGATTTTGACAATAGTGAGTCAGGTTTGTCTTTCAAGAGAGAAGAACGATTTTGAAAAAGAAAATCCTTCAATTTCTTGGAGAACAACGAAAGGAGAGAAATTATTGAAATTGCTGAAAATTGCTTCCGTAATTTTGTTTTTTGTTACTTTCCTTTCTTTTCTAGAGATTATAGAATGATTCCCCTTTTCTTGTTAACTCAAGACAGGGGAATTCTTTTTTTGACAAAAACAAGGCGGTGTTTTTTGATTGATGTTCGAACTTTTTTTGACGAAAATCCGAATTCCGAATTTTAAAATCCAATCGCTCGGGCGGGCAAAAAGGAAGGGGGTTGGGGGGAAGGAATTTTTGCCCGCCCTCGCTTTCCAATTCCAATTTTTTTTCGCCGCCGCCGAATTTCGTGCCGGTGAAACTGGCGCGCCGCCTAAAATTTAAGTTTTTCTTTGGCGGTAAATTCTTTTACTTTTTAAGCTTGCCTAACAATTCCTGTGCTTTTTTCTTGGTTGCATTTCTGGTGTTCCCCGTCTGTTTTTCAAGAAAATTCGATACTTCCTTTTTGTTTTTAATTTGATCCTTAAACTTTCCTAAAGCTAGTATCGCTTTTCCCAAAGCAACATTTCTGCATTCGGCCGTCTCGTAATTGTAGTTTTCAACTTTCAGTAATTCGCTGATGATTCTATTCTGATATTCAGGCTTGTGTGTAGCAATCTCCGATAGGCACAGAATTGTATTATTGGCGGTAATCATTTTGCCGCCGTTCAAAAATTTAATAAGCCGAGGTAGTAATTTATCAACTGTTTTCTTTTTATCAACGCGGGATAAATACCCAATTACTCGAATTGCCGTCCATTTAATTATTTGATTTTCACTGTCCAAGAGTTTTACGAAAAAATCAAAGTTTTGATAAAGTCCAACAGGGTATTTTTTAGAAATGGCAATCGCTTTCTTGGCACTTCCATATTTTACCTTGGGGTCGTCAGATAAAAGATTGTTTAAATTTATTTTACACATAGTTTTTTTCTTTGGCGGTAAATTCTTTTTTAATAGCTACTTTTTTAGCCCGTTAAGCACAGTTGTCTCTATATTTTTATTGATATTTTTACTATTAAAATCAGCTATTCTATTCTGAGCATTTAAAGGAAAAATCGTTTTAATGTCTTTTGAATACAGCGAACCATCTCTCGGTACTTCATAAGAAAATTTACTTATATCATAAAATGACAATTGGTTTGGATAGTCTATTTTAGTTGGTACCGATAATCCGCTCAATTCCTTCAGTTTTCCATTTTGCATAATAAACTCTCCACAGCGAACCCAAACATACAACGGGAACAGGCCATTTTCTGTTGGATTTAAATTTTCAATAACGCAAAAATTGCGGCTGTCATTTGTTGTTTTCCAACTAAAATATTTTTGCGTTAAAAGATAATCCGTAATAGCTTTTTCCACTTGATCATTACCAAAACTGGATGGAGTTGGTTTTTCTGTTTGATCATCATTTGGCAACGTAGCTTTACATGTTTTTGGAGAAATATTAAGAGTGGTGTCATTGATACTTGGATCGAATTTATCAATTTCTACAACACCCTCATTGCTATTAACAAAAAAACATTTTGCGCCAATTATTGGTTTTCCTGATCCCTCTTGGATAAACGCCACATACCATCCGTCATTTGCTTTTTCTGTTTTAATGGATTTGGGAGGCAAATTGTCACTCGGATACCCTCTCAATTCGGGAAATTGATCTTTTATCGTTTTAATTGCTTTGAATTCGCTCATTGACCATGGTGTGGTAATTCTAGACCCGTTGAGATACAAATAAATAACACCAACGCAAGATAAGATAATAAGAATTGAGATTGCGACAGGAATTTGTGTTTTATTTTTCATAATCTTTCTATAATACCGCTTTAACAATAAACCCAATAATGACACTTCCGACTATGCCAATTCCAATAATCGGCGCGTAAGCTCTGGTAATAATGGCTGAAGGCACGCTCAAACCGACTCCCAATAATAAACCTGTCAAAGCCGGATGTAATCCTAAATTAACATTCGGAATTAGAAAACCGATCATAAATCTTTCTATAAAAGCGGCGCTCATTGCCTCATTTCTTTTACGATTGTTCTCGTATTTCAGCGGAATCATAATCAGCACATCAATTATCCCGAAAGCCAAACCGCAAATTGTTCCTAAAATTATCTTATTCATATTATTATTTTATCTATTTTCCTCTTTGGCGGTAAATTCTTTTTCTTTGCAGATCAAAGAAATAACCGTTCCATATACTAACCACTCAAAGAGCGACTGAAGGGTAAAATATACCAACGCACCAGTGGCGATATTCATCATTAGATACATTGTAACGAGCGCCGGAATCGGTCCAACAATCCAAACGATAATCCCAAAACTTAATCCCTTTTGAATTCCTTTTCCGGGCAGTCCCTTTTCAATAAGAGCGAAAACAAAAGCGAAAATAACTGCGAGGACGATGTTCAAAAGAAAAAGAATAATCCACCATTGGGCTGACATATTGAATCCTTGAGCTGGTGTCCATTTCCAAATACTTGTTGGCTCAAGTTGAAAAACTTTTCCAAAAAGGAAGTAGCTTTCACCGCCGATAAGAAAACTTATAAAGAAAATTGCGAGACCAGCAAGAAGAATTCTTTTATAATTTAAGTTTTTCATTTTATTAAATCCTCTATTGAAACGCCAAGAGCTTTGGCAATTTTTGCCATAGTTTGAACGCTCGGCTTATTAACAGCACCGCTTTCGACTTTGGTAAGCGTTGTATATTTAATATCTGCTTTCCTCGCCAAATCATCTTGTGTTAAGCCAAGTTTAGCCCGTGCCTTCTTTATATTTTCGCTGATTGTTTTTCCACTTGTCATAATAGTAAAGTTTTGGTAGTATTGTAGTAAGTATGATTATTACCCTTATTACTATACTACCAAATAAAATGAAAACAATCAAACAAATTTCTTGGCGGCGCATTTCGCAAAGCGAAATACGAAATTCGGCGGCGGCGAAAAAAAATTGGAATTGGAAAGCGAGGGCGGGCAAAAATTCCTTCCCCCCAACCCCCTTCCTTTTTGCCCGCCCGAGCGATTGGATTTTAAAATTCGGAA